>NZ_JBEAII010000035.1:0-57498 GCF_040064515.1 Klebsiella sp. CN_Kp104
CCTGAAAGCCTGAAAGCCTGAAAGCCTGAAAGCCTGAAAGCCTGAAAGCCTGAAAACCTGAAAGCCTGAAAGCAGAAGCTAACTGCTTGTTAAATAATAAAGTGCGTAAGAGACGAGACTGCCTTCGAAAGCATCACGTCCCTGATTGTATTTTAATGGCATCGGCATTTAACATCACTGATAGAAGAGAGTGACGGGAAAGACTAACAGAATTATGGTGGCATATGATAAAAGTACTCGTTTTCTTTAATACCGAATCCTGTAAAGTCATGACCGTTCCGGAGGGTACATCCTCAATCAGACAGGAATACCCAAACGGTGAAGAAATACATCTACAGATTATGTCTGCAGGCTTTCCTTCATTAACCGGTGATCATGATGTTATTTACGTAGCCTCTGACAGACAGTTAATGTCACAGGAAATACTCGATGCGTTCCGGAAATATTTATAGCATTTTCGTTATGTTCTCTGCTTCAAATTGAATTGCGTATTTACCCTATTTATCAGAAGCGAACAAAAATGAGTTGAAATCTTTGTGGCTTGCTAATAGCAGGCCTTTTTTTTACATGTTCATTTTTAATAATCGTTCTCATATAAGGAAGTCACTCTTTGTGCACTGACAAAATGCAGATATCTTTCTAACCTGATGACTTTGCTGCTGGAATGTTCATCATGCACGACTGAAGCCGCGAGTCATGGGGGGATACCTAAATATTTACCGGGAGGAACCCGGCATCATATTGATACATCCAGACAATGCAACAAGGGCTTTTTCACCGGATATTCCGTTTTCTGACCCAGTAAGTTATTATCGAAAAATTATTATTTATTTCCGCTTTTGGCATTAGGCGTACGTCTGGCTATGTGCATTTGATTGCCTCAATCAATTATTCCCCTGATTTTTCACATTTCTTACGGCGCGCGTCACTGCATGCCAGATAAATTTGTCTGCGGGCACGGTGCCATTCGCAGCTAACTCCTCTGACTCTTTCCCTCCAATGTCCTGCCTCATCCATTATCTTGCTGCTTCTGGCGACAGTACCAGAGACTGGTGGTCGTGGATATCTATTAGACCTTTTTCTGTTGCTGCGGTGACGATCAGAAAGCCTTCTGTTTCGTCTCCACGTTCAAATGGTGTGCTTCCGATTGCCGCCATGAATATCGGCTGGCCATCGGCGCGATGGATAAAGTAGAGTGGGTTGCTTCTTGTCACCTTCTTTCTTCCATCCGAAGCCCCCATCAGCAAAGCAGATCGCCCGGCCATGTTGCCATAGCGCCTTAAACATCCTGCTGGTGGCCACAGTTTCAACACGCGCGTTAATCAGTGGAGCCTTATCCCACCACCCGGGCGCATAACCCCAGAAGACAGGATCGATATGCAGTTGTTCGTCGCGTTCGCTCAGGAGCAAAACCTTTGTACCTGGCGACACGTTGTACCGGCCGATTGGTTCGGGGTCATAAGCGATATCCCGCTCAGCCTCTTCAGCCAAATAAGCCAGGTACTCTTCACGGGTTTGTGATTGAGCAAAGCGTCCGCACATGGTTACCTCCCGTTTGCAGACTGAAAGTATAGAATGTGTGGAGGAGTAGGAAGAAAACTCCGACAGCAATCAAACTGATGACTGTCGGAGCTAACGTTAAAAACAATGTGTACAAAATTGTGTATTAAAGTCAGGAATATCGAACAATTTTAAAATTTAACTCATTGTTTTTAATTGATAAAGGTTTTTGCTTTGTAGGTGCTATCGTAGGGCATACCATTCCTTATGTTTCAGTGGGTTAGCCATGGCTCCTAAAATATCCGAGATCACGTTGACGATAATGACCAGCGCGCCGATCACCATCACTCCGGCGGAAATCGCTGCGTAATCCTGTTGGCGGATGGCGTTGATCAGCCAGCGCCCCAGTCCCGGCCAGCTGAAGACCATTTCGGTAATCATTGCCAGCGTTAGCATGGTGGAGAACTGCAGTCCCAGGCGCGGGATCACCGGCGGCAGGGCATTGTGCAACACGTGACGATGCAGAATCGTCCTGCGGGTAACGCCGCGGGTCGCCGCCGCTTTAACATAGTTAGTATCGTAGACTTCACTGGTGCTGATACGCATCAGGCGAATCACTTCGGTGGTCGGCGCGACGGCCAGGGTCAACACCGGCAGCACCATATGCCGCGCGGCGCTGACGATCATCTCATGGCGCCACGGCGAATCAGAGAGCCAGGCGTCGATGAGCGCGAAGCCGGTCACCGTTTTCACTTCGTACAACAGATCAAAGCGGCCGGAGACCGGCAACCAACCCAGCGTTAACGAGAAGAACAGGGTAAACAGCAACGCCAGCCAGAACACCGGAATGGAGAACCCCACCAGCGCCAGGGCGCTAATGAGCGTGTCCGGCCATTTATTACGCATAATTCCGGCAATCATCCCCACGGGAATGCCGACCAGCAGCGCAAAACCAAACGCCAGAATGCACAGTTCCATCGTGGCAGGGAAGACCACCTTCAGCTGTTCGGAAATCAGCTGGCCGTTGATGCTGGAGACGCCAAAGTCCCAGTGCAGAACCCCTTTGAACCAGAACAGCCAGGCATTCCATAGCGATGCGCCCTGCAGCGGCGCGTGCGGCGTAAAGTAGCTGAGGCTAAAGCCGATAAAGGTGAGGAAAAACAGCGTCACAAGCAACAGCAGCAGGCGGCGCAGGGTAAAAATAATCATGGTTTTTTCACCTCTTCTTTTTCGCGCGACACGCCTGCGAAGGAGGCGTTGCCAAACGGACTCAGCACCAGTCCTTTCATATCATAGCGATAAGCCTGCAGACGCAGCGAAGAGGCCAGCGGCAGCACCGGTAATTCACGGGCGAGAATATGCTGCGCCTCTTTGTAGGCCTCGATACGCGACGCCAGCTGTTGTGAAATCAGCGCTTTTTGTAATACCTCGTCAAACTCGCGGTTGCACCAGTGGGCGAGGTTGGTCTGCGAACCAATCGCCGCGCAGCTTAACAGCGGGCGGAAGAAGCTATCCGGGTCATTACTGTCGGTTGCCCAGCCGGAAAGCGTTAAATCGTGGCTCATGTCCATCAATCGCGCCTCCTGGAAGCGACCTTCTACAGGAATAATAATCACTTTGACACCCACCTGCGCCATATCCGCCTGTATCAGCTCGGCGGTTTTCAATGGGCTGGGGTTCCACGCCTGGGAACTGGTCGGCACCCACAATTTTAGCGTGAGATTACTGAGCCCCAGCGCCTGCAGGCGACGGCGCGCCTCCGCGGGGTTGTATTCGGTAATTTTAGCGTCGTTATCATAAGCCCACGAGGCGCGTGGTAGCATTGAGGCCGCGGTTTCCGCGGTGCCGTAGTAGATCGATTGCATCAGACGCTGGTTGTTGATCGCCAGCGCCAGCGCGTGGCGAACCTCCGGATTATCCAGCGGCGGTTTGGCGGTGTTAAAAGCCAGCCAGGCGATATTCATACCCGGGCGCAGCGTCAGACGCAGGCGCGGATCGTCGCGCAGGATGGTGAGCTGGCTGGCGGCGGGCCAGGCCAGCACGTCGCATTCGCCGGTCAGCAGTTTTGACAGACGGCCGGTGCCGCCGGAACCGAGATCCACCACCACCTGTGGCATCAATGGCTTGCCGCGCCAGTAGGCCGCGTGGCGCTGCAGGCGGATGTACTGCCCGGTGCGATACTCTTCCAGTTTAAACGGGCCGGTGCCGACGGGCTGGCGGTCGAGTTGTTCTTCGCGGTCGCTTTTGGTCAGCTGCGCGGCATACTCCGCCGACATGACTGAAGCATAGTGTGTTGCCAGGTGCCACAGGAATGAGGCATCCGGGCGTTTCAAGCGAAACTCGACGGTATGGTTATCCAGCTTACGAATGCTTTCTACGGTGTCGGCGAACTGCAGGCTATCGAAATAGGGGAAGCTACTGCCGTTGACGCTGTGCCACGGGTCGTCGCGATTAAAGATGCGCCCGAAGGTGAAGATGACATCATCAGCGTTAAAAGCGCGGGTCGGTTTAAACCAGTCGGTAGTCTGGAACTGGACCTTATCGCGCAGGTGGAAGCGGTAGGTGGCGCCATTATCAAGCACTTCCCAGCTTTCCGCCAGTTCAGGCACCAGACGATAGGTATAAGGGTCGACGTCGAGCAGGCGATCGTAGATCTGGGCGGCGAGGGTGTCGACAATCAGGCCGCTGCTGACTTTTTGCGGGTTAAAGGTATTTACCTGCCCGCTGACGCAATAGACAAACCCGCTATCGCGGATATCGGCATTAGCCGGCAGCGCCGGGGCCGGTGCGGCAAAAGCCTGCCCGCACAGCATCGAGGCTGCCGCTAAAAGAGAGGACAATTTCAGGCGCATATTTTCTTTTTGATCATAGAGCAGAGCTCTATCTTATTAATATTAAATGACATTTACCACCACCTTTACGACATCGAGGGGGATAATGCGGTCACCGGCAGCGCATGTTGTCCAGCCAGTTGGTCAAAATAGTGTCGGAAATAAACCAGTATTAAGAAACATGGTATCTTTTTATTGCCGATTTCTCCAGTTAGCCATCTGTATGCGTTTTGTAGAGGGGGGGTGTGAATTGCGGGATCAGAGCGGAAGGAGTTGATTATAGCGGGCGATATAATCCTTTGGCGTGATCTCCAGTTCTCCGCCGTCGCGATGGATAGCGACAAAGGTACGCAGCACCAGTCCGCTTTTACGTTCTGATATTTCCCATCCTTGTTCGCTGTAGGCATCGCGCGTGGAGCGCACGCAGAGATCCGAGAAAATCATCATTAAAGAGAGGGCTGGGGCATGATGATTTTTCATGGTGTGGATCAAACTGGCATGGGCGGCATAGCGGGTTAGCGTATGAGAATTAACCGGAATCACGTGAATTTTCAGTCCATTGAATATAATTGCCGCCGATGATAATTCACATTAAGACATCTTACCAGTTACATATTATTAACTCCTCGCGTTTTCATAAATGAAATGATAGTGACGTTGTCACGCTTCAATCATCCAGCGGTGTGAATTCATATAATGCCAGCGCATTGCTCTGCAGTGAATCCACCCGAAGCCAGCCATCATCCATCTGTTCCTCATGCACGCTCAGCGCCGGGCGGGCGTGGTGCTGGAGCCAGCGATAATCTTCTTCGTCCGGGCCGCTGCGGCTGCGGAATGCCTCAAACAGAGGAAATAGCGCGCCGTGATGTTGATCGAACAGATGCTGTTTGATGCGCCAGCGTCCCTGCAGCCCTTCAAGCCGCAGGGTATAGGGCTGGCGAAACCGCTGAGTAAAGGCCTCTTCGCTCGATAGCCAGGGGTTGAAAATCACCGTATTGCGCAGCAGCAACTGGTAGTGTCCGTTATGGCGCAATAACAACAGGTTTTTGTCATTGATTAAGACTTCGCCGCGCAGACGCCGCCACAGCCATAATACCCAGTAAACCGGGCGCGGCAGACCATGCAGGTAATGCAGCGCCAGGCTGGAGGTGTCAAGTTTACCGTTGTCCCGCGCCTCCCCCTGCAGCCCGGAATTAAGCCAGAAGCCGGCCAGCCACACCTGTTCGGCAATGCCCAGCAGGTTATCCATCAATAGCGCGCCGCGGAAAAAACGTCCGTTGGTATCGCGGGTATCACCGGTCAACGTATTCCACGATAGCAGCCACAGTGGCAACGAGAGCTGCCGTTGCCGTAGGGCATTATGTATTTGGCGTAATTTCTGTCGCGGATAGCTTTCACTGGCGGCCAGCTTGCTGCTATCGGCCTGCGCCAGGTCAAGCAGTTCATTAGCATCCGCCTGGCAGGCGAGAAAATCGGCTTCGCTGAGCAGCGGGGAATGCAGTAGCGGATCGTCGGCAATATCGCTTTGCGGGAAACGATGCCAGATCCCCATTTGCGGTTGTTGCAAGGTGGACGCGAGCACTTCGCGCTGTTGTCGCCAGGCCAGCTGTCGCGCCGCTTCACTGGCCTGCGGCGACCAGTGCCAGACAAAACACCAGCTCGCAAGCGTCGCGGGTGGAAAGTGATTAGCGGCAAGTTGCAGAAAACGCTGTAGTAAATCGCAGCGGGTGGTTAAACCGGTATGGAGCAGCACCGTCCAGCCTTTCTGCGCCAGCCAGCTAAACAGCTGCTGAAGGTTGTACCAACAGGCATAGCCCGCGAGCGTCGGGTCGTCCCAGCCTTCGCCAAACAGGCGGCTACTGAGAAACGGATCGTGAATATCGATGCCGTAGACGGGTAGCGTCTGCTGCAGTTGCTCCAGCTCGCGGCGGACATCTTCGCGGAGTAAATCATCAAGTTCGCGAACGGTGACGATGGTTCGGGTATGGCGCAATAACGACGCGCGCGCTGGCAACTGGCGGATATCCACCAGCCTGGTCTGACGCGGGTTGAGCAGCAGCGGCGGCGTATCATCGCTGCTTTTTTCCGCCTCGTTAAGGCGGGCGTAAAGCCGCTCAACCGCGACCGGATACCAGACCTCACTGGCGTTGACTCGCGGACGAGCGGCGGGCTGCGGCTGCTGTTGGCGAAATTGCCGCGGTGTGACGCCATGCTGGCGCTTAAACAGATCGCTCATGATGCGGGCACTGGCGAAACCGTTGTCCTGCGCCACCTGCTGAACCGAGCGGCGGGTGGCCAGCAGTTGCTCGGCGGCCTTGCCGAGACGCAGGGCGGTAATGTACTGCACGAAGCTGACGCCGACCTCTTTATGAAACAGGCGGGAAAGCCAGGCCTCCGAGACAAACTCAGCGGCGGCCACTTCCTGCAGCGAGATCCGCCGCTGATAGTTGGCTTCAATGCGCGCTACTACGTTGATAATTCGTCGGCTCCAGTTTTCGGCGCCTCGGCGCAGGCTGGGTACGATGGGCTGCGTAAAGCGGGTCGCCAGCAGCAGGGCGATTTCGCTGAGCCAGCGGTTGGCCTCTAAGCGGTAACGTGACTGATGATTAACCAGCCCGGCTACCAGCAACTGGCGCATCAACTGGCGCAGGTTATCTGCCGCATCCATGTTTTCGCCGTTAACCCGATAATCACAGGCAAAAAAATCACTATCAAGGCGGGTGAGCCAACCGGCGGCAAGGTTGAGGATCATGACCGCATTGGCCTCTTCGCCGGTAATCTGCCAGCGTTGGCGGCGGTTAACGATCGCCAGTCCATCAACGCGCATCTGTTGTGGCGCTTCGCCGAGTTGCAACCGCGCACTGCCTTCCAGCAGCCACAGCAGCGTTAATCCGTCACTTTCCGGCGGGCTGAAGTGGCGAATATCGCGAACCGTGAAGCTGAAATCGCCGAGATGGTGTTCCATGCGCCGCTCCTTAAAAGACAAAAAATAACAGGGTGTTTTTTGTCATAACAGAATTGTATAGAAAACAGTCATTGATAATTCGTCAATATAAAACAAAAAAGCGCATTTTAAAGCCGGGTGGGGCGCATAAACTCGAAAGTGTCGTGCAAACACAACACAGGAATAATAAAAATGACACATCCATTGATTGAATCTTTGCAAGTTAATGAAGCGCAGTTTGTGGCCTTACGTCGCCGCTTCCACCAACAGCCCGAGATTGGCTTTGAAGAACATAAAACCAGCGATGAAGTCGCCAGGCTGCTTGCTGAGTGGGGGTATGAAGTGCATCGCGGCCTCGCCGGTACCGGCGTGGTCGGGACGCTGAAAGTCGGCAGCGGCGAAAAACGTCTGGGTCTACGCGCGGATATGGATGCGCTGCCGATGCAGGAAATGAGCGGTAAAGCATGGGCAAGCCAGGTCGACGGGCGTTTTCACGGCTGCGGCCATGACGGTCACACCACCACGCTGCTGTATGCGGCGGAATATCTGGCGCGCACGCGTCAGTTTAACGGTACGCTGCAGTTAATTTTCCAACCTGCAGAAGAGCTGCTGTACGGCGGACGGGTGATGGTCGAAGATGGCCTGTTCACAAAATTCCCCTGCGATGCCATCTTTGGCCTGCATAACATGCCGGGCCAGAAGCTGGGCAAAATCGGCCTGCGCGACGGCGCGATGATGGCCTCTTCCGATACGCTGCATATCGAAGTGAAGGGCGTTGGCGGCCATGGCGCGGTACCGGAACATACCGTCGACGCGACGCTGGTTGCCTGCCACATTACCCTCGCGCTGCAATCGATCGTTTCACGCAACATCACGCCATTTGAACCTGCGGTAGTCACCGTCGGCAGCATTCAGGCTGGTCACGCGCCGAACATCATCAACGATAAAGTGTTGATGAAGCTGACGGTCCGTACCCTTAACCAGCAGGTGCGCGAGACGGTGCTGCAGCGCATTCACGATATTGCGGTCGCTCAGGCGGAAAGTTTTAACGCCAGCGCTACCTTAACCCACGTCAACGGCAGCCCGGTTTTACGTAACGATCCGGCGGCTAATGAGCTGGTCCGTGAAGTGGCGACCTCGCTGTTTGGCAAAGAACAGGTTGGTACCGTGAATCCATTTATGGGCAGCGAAGATTTCGCCTTCATGCTGGAGAGCAATCCCAACGGCTGCTACTTCACTATCGGCGCGGGTGATGAAGCCGACCGCTGCATGGTGCATAACCCGGGATACGATTTTAACGATCAAATCCTGCTTACCGGCGCAGCGCTGTGGTGCGGCCTGACGGAACGCTATCTGCGTTAACCTATCGCGACGGGGGGACCCGATTATGAGTTCTGTATCGTTAAGCGAATCTCGTTTCGTCGGTAGCGATCGCCTGCTGGCGGGTATTGTGCTCAGCGTGCTGACGTTCTGGCTGTTTGCGCAATCGGTTATCAATGTTGTTCCGGCGATGAAAAGCAGCCTCGATATTTCACTGGAGACGCTAACCCTGGCGGTGAGTCTCAGCGCCTTATTTAGCGGCTGCTTCGTGGTGGCCAGCGGCGGGCTGGCGGATAAATTCGGCAGGGTGCGGATGACCTATCTCGGCCTGGCGTTGAGTATTATCGGCAGCGCATTTCTGGCGGCGTCGCAGGGGCCGGGTCTGTTTATCACCGGTCGCATCCTGCAAGGGCTCTCGGCGGCCTGCATTATGCCGGCGACGCTGGCGCTGATTAAAACCTGGTATGAAGGTAGGGCGCGGCAGCGGGCGGTGAGTTTCTGGGTCATTGGTTCCTGGGGCGGCAGCGGGCTTTGCTCGTTTGTCGGCGGCGCGATTGCCACCGGTCTTGGCTGGCGGTGGATCTTCGTGTTCTCGATTGCGGTGGCGCTGCTGGCGTTGCTGCTGCTGCGCGGCACGCCGGAGAGTCGAAGCGCCAGCGCCGATCGGCATAAGCTGGATGTGGGCGGACTATTAAGCCTGATCGCGTCGCTGGTGCTGCTTAATCTGTTTATCAGCAAGGGCCATCAATGGGGCTGGAGCAGTGGCTTATCGCTGTCGATGCTGGGCGGCGCGGTAATTACGGGTGGTTTGTTTATCCGTAGCGGTTTGCGTAAAGGTGAAGCGGCGCTGATCGACTTCGCTTTATTTCGCAACCGGGCCTACGGCGCGGCGGTGCTGTCGAACTTCATGCTTAATGGCGCTATCGGCACCATGATGATCACCAGCATCTGGCTGCAACAGGGGCATCATCTTACCCCGCTGGAAACCGGCATGATGACGCTGGGGTATCTGGTGACGGTACTGGCGATGATTCGCGTCGGGGAAAAGTTGCTCCAGCGCTACGGCGCGCGGTTGCCGATGATGACCGGGCCGGTCTTCACCGCCATCGGCATTTTGCTGATCTCCTGTACCTTCCTCGATAAGTCGCTGTATATCGGGACCGTCTTCTTCAGCAATATTCTGTTTGGCCTCGGGCTCGGCTGTTACGCCACGCCTTCGACCGATACCGCCGTCGCCAATGCGCCGGAGAACAAAATCGGCGTCGCGTCAGGGGTTTATAAGATGGGAAGCTCGCTTGGCGGCGCGATGGGTATTGCCGTGACAGCGTCACTTTTCGCGCTGTTCCTGCCGTTGGGAATGGCCAGCGCCGCGCAATACGCGTTGTGGTTTAACGCTGCGCTGTGTTTAGGCTCAATGGTGGTGAGCGCGACGATGCTGCCGCGTGCCGCTCATAGCTGATGCTTCTTCAACAAGGCGCGTAGCTGGTGGTAGGTTAGCCCCAGCAGCTCCGCTGACTGCTTTTGATTGTACTTCGCCTGCTGCAGGCTCAACTGCAGCAGGCTTTTTTCTTGCTCCAGTTGAAAGGCCCGCAGGTCCAGCGGCAACGCGGGAAGCGCATGTTCAATGACCGGTGCAGGCGCAGGCGTCGTGCTGTTAAATGGGTTGATAATGATATTATCCAGCTCGCTATCACTGCTGCCGTGACGGTAAACCGAACGTTCAACCACGTTTTTCAGCTCACGAATATTGCCCGGCCAGCGGTATGCGAGCAGCGTGTCGACGGCTCGCTCGCTAAAGCCTGGAAACAGAGGAAGCCCCAGTTCGCGGCACATCTGAATGGCAAACTGGTTGGCAAGCAGCATGATGTCGCTCTGGCGCTCGCGCAATGGTGGTAGTTGCACGACATCAAACGCCAGCCGGTCGAGCAGGTCGGCGCGGAAATGACCTTCCTCGACCATTTTGGGCAGATCGGCGTTGGTGGCGCACACCAGCCGTACGTTAACCTGCAGCGGCTGGCTGCCGCCGACGCGTTCGAGTTCGCCGTATTCAATTACCCGCAGCAGTTTTTCCTGCACCAGCATCGGAGCGGTGGCCAGCTCATCGAGAAACAGCGTGCCGCCGTCGGCACGTTCAAAGCGCCCCGGATGCCGTTTGCTGGCGCCGGTAAAAGCGCCGGCTTCATGACCAAACAATTCGGAATCGAGAAGGTTTTCATTCAGCGCCGCGCAATTCAGCGAAATAAACGGTCCCTGCCAGCGCGAAGAGAGAAAGTGCAGTCGGTTGGCAATGAGCTCTTTGCCGGTCCCGCGCTCGCCGATCACCAGCACCGGTTTATCCAGCGGTGCCAGCTGCGAGACCTGTTCGAGCACCTCCAGAAAGCTGTTAGCCTCGCCCAGCAGGTTATCCTTGTATTCCGCCATGATGAATTTCGCCATTAAGTAGTGTGATTCGCCAACTCACTGTAGCAAGCAGGCGGCCATATCTCAACCACCTTGTTTAAAATCAATAAGATAAAAAGTTGGCACGCCATTTGTATTAACTACTGCACAGGCCGCTGCCTGCTATCAGAACTATGAGGATTGAAATTATGGGTATTTTTTCTCGCTTTGCCGACATCGTGAACGCCAACATCAACTCCCTGCTGGAGAAAGCGGAGGATCCACAGAAGCTGGTCCGTCTGATGATTCAGGAGATGGAAGATACATTGGTTGAAGTGCGTTCTACCTCCGCCCGCGCGCTGGCGGAAAAGAAACAGCTGACCCGCCGTATCGAACAGGCGCAGGCGCAGCAGGTGGAATGGCAAGAAAAGGCCGAGCTGGCCCTGCGTAAAGAGAAAGAAGATCTGGCGCGTGCGGCGCTGATCGAAAAACAGAAGCTGACTGACCTTATCGGCAGCCTGGAACACGAAGCGCAACTGGTGGATGAAACCCTGGCGCGGATGAAAAAAGAGATTGGCGAGCTGGAGAATAAGCTCAGCGAAACCCGCGCTCGTCAGCAGGCGCTGATGCTGCGCCATCAGGCGGCCAGCTCTTCACGTGATGTTCGCCGCCAGCTGGATAGCGGTAAAATGGATGAAGCGATGGCGCGTTTTGAGTCTTTCGAACGCCGTATTGACCAAATGGAAGCCGAGGCGGAGAGCCATCGTTTTGGCAAACAACAATCGCTGGATCAGCAGTTTGCCGAGCTGAAAGCGGATGATGAAATCAGCGAGCAACTGGCGGCGCTGAAAGCCAAAATGAATCAGAATAACCAGTAATGCATATTGCGCGGCGCGGTGTTGCGCCGCGGCTCACCACCTGTAAGGAGTACACATGAGCATGCTTTTTCTTGCCATCCCGCTCACGCTGTTTGTGCTGTTCGTGTTGCCGGTCTGGTTATGGCTGCACTACAACAATCGCTCGGCGGACGGGGCGTTAACCCAGAACGAACAGCAGCGCCTGCTGCAGCTGACCGATGACGCGAAACGGATGCGCGAACGTATTCAGGCGCTGGAAGCGATCCTTGATGCGGAACATCCGAACTGGAGAGACAAATAATGGCCGGATTGGACTTTAATAAAAAACTGTGGCGTATCCCGCAGCGCGGAATGGTGAAGGGGGTCTGCGCCGGTATCGCGCAGCACCTGGATGTGCCGGTGAAGCTGGTGCGTCTGATAACCGTACTGGCGATGATTTTTGGCCTCTTCTTTTTCGTGCTGGTGGCCTACATCATTCTGACTTTCGCGCTGGATCCGATACCGGATAGCGAACTGTACGGCGAGAAAGGGCCGAGCAATGGCGATTTACTGGCCGCCGTGGATGCCGAACTGGCTTCCGGCGAACAGCGCCTGCGTGATATGGAGCGTTATATCACCTCCGATACCTTCACGCTGCGCAGCCGTTTTCGTCAGCTGTAAAATTTTTCCATGTAACCAACGAGGCAACGCATGAATATGAAATGGCAACAGGCAGGGCAAAAAGTGAAACCGGGTCTTAAGATCGCCGGTAAGCTGGTGCTACTGACCGCGCTGCGTTACGGCCCGGCGGGCGTTGCCGGTTGGGCGGTGAAATCGGTGGCGCGTCGGCCGCTGAAAATGTTGCTGGCGGTCGCGCTTGAGCCGCTGCTCAGTCGGCTGGCCAATCGTTTTGCCCGCGGTATGAAATAATTCCTCAGGGGGAGGAATACCGGCGCGCTTTATATTGGCCCTGATTATCCCCATTTAAATAGCTTATCATTAAACGACATTCCTTCTGGGCATAACGGACTGGCGATGAAGCGACTCAAAACTGAATTCAATGCGCTGGTCAACCGCGGGGTTGACCGGCATTTACGTCTTGCCGTGACCGGACTCAGCCGCAGCGGCAAAACGGCTTTTATCACCGCGATGGTTAATCAACTGCTGAATATCCACGGCGGAGCGCGACTGCCGCTGCTGAGCGCGGCGCGCGAAGAACGTCTGTTGGGCGTGAAGCGGGTTCCGCAGCGTGATTTCGGCATTCCGCGTTTTACCTATGATGAAGGCCTGGCGCAGCTTTATGGCCAGCCGCCGGCCTGGCCGACGCCGACCCGTGGGGTGAGCGAAATTCGCCTCGCGCTGCGCTATCGCTCTAACGATTCTCTGCTACGTCATTTCAAAGACACTTCTACTCTGTATCTGGAAATCGTGGATTATCCGGGAGAATGGTTGCTCGACCTGCCGATGCTGGCGCAGGATTATTTAAGCTGGTCACGGCAAATGACCGGGCTGTTGCAGGGGCAGCGCGGGGAGTGGTCTGCCCGCTGGCGGCAGCTGTGTGATGGGCTCGATCCGCTGGCGCCCGCCGACGAAACCCGGCTGGCGGAGATCGCCGCCGCCTGGACCGATTATCTGCACGCCTGCAAGCGCGAGGGGTTGCACTTTATTCAGCCGGGGCGGTTTGTGCTTCCCGGCGACATGGCGGGAGCCCCGGCGCTGCAGTTCTTCCCCTGGCCGGATGTCGATGCGATTGGCGAAGCCAGGCTGGCGCAGGCGGACAAACACACCAATGCCGGAATGTTGCGCGAGCGCTTCAAATACTACTGCGAGAAAGTGGTGAAAGGCTTTTATAAAGACCACTTTCTGCGCTTTGACCGCCAGATCGTACTGGTGGACTGTCTGCAGCCGTTAAACAGCGGGCCGCAGGCGTTTAATGATATGCGTCTGGCGCTGACCCAGTTGATGCAAAGCTTCCATTACGGCCAGCGAACGCTGTTTCGCCGCCTGTTTTCACCGGTTATTGACAAGCTACTGTTTGCCGCCACTAAAGCCGATCACGTGACCGTCGATCAGCACGGCAACATGGTGTCGCTACTTCAGCAACTGATTCAGGACGCCTGGCAGAATGCCGCCTTTGAAGGCATCAGCATGGATTGTCTGGGGCTGGCATCCATTCAGGCTACCCAGGGCGGGCTTATCGAGGTTAATGGTGAGAAGATCCCAGCGCTGCGCGGCGATCGTCTGAGCGATGGGCAACCGCTTACCATTTTCCCGGGGGAGGTGCCGGCGCGGCTGCCGGGCCAGGCCTTCTGGGAACAGCAGGGCTTCCAGTTTGAGAACTTCCGCCCGAGAGCGATGGATGTCGATAAACCGCTACCGCATATACGCCTTGACGCGGCGCTGGAATTTTTGATTGGAGATAAATTGCGATGAGCGAGCCGATAAAACCGCGGATCGATTTCGATGGCCCACTGGAAACGGAAAAGAGCCAGACTTTAAAATCGGCCCGCGCCTTTGACGCGGTCGATGCGCAAACCTTCTCTCCGATGCTGCCTGAAATGGTTGCTGAAGAGGAGGGGGCCGCCGAAGCGGTGGTGGAATCGGTACTGCGCCCGAAACGCAGCCTGTGGCGGAGAATGGTTAGTGCCGGGCTGGCAATTTTTGGTATTAGCGTGGTGGCGCAGGGCGTGCAGTGGACGGTGACGGCCTGGCAGACTCAGGACTGGATTACGCTCGGCGGCTGTGCGGCCGGGGCGCTGATTGTCGGCGCGGGCGTGGGGTCGGTAGCGACCGAATGGCGTCGCCTGTGGCGTCTGCGCCAGCGCGCGCACGAACGCGATGAAGCGCGGGATCTGATGCATAGCCACGCGGTGGGCAAAGGGCGCGCGTTCTGTGAGAAACTGGCGCAGCAGGCCGGGCTGGATCAATCGCATCCGGCGCTGCAGCGCTGGTATGCGGCGATCCATGAAACGCAAAACGATCGCGAAGTGGTGAGCCTGTACGCGCAACTGGTGCAGCCGGTGCTGGATGCGCAGGCGCGGCGGGAAATCAGCCGCTCGGCGGCGGAATCGACGCTGATGATCGCCGTCAGCCCGCTGGCGCTGGTCGATATGGCGTTTATCGCCTGGCGTAACCTGAGATTGATTAACCGTATCGCCACCCTCTATGGTATTGAACTTGGCTATTACAGCCGCCTGCGTTTATTCCGCCTGGTGTTGCTGAATATCGCCTTTGCCGGCGCCAGCGAGCTGGTGCGCGAAGTCGGCATGGACTGGATGTCGCAGGATCTGGCGGCCCGCTTATCGGCGCGCGCCGCACAGGGTATCGGCGCCGGATTGTTGACCGCCCGTCTGGGGATTAAGGCAATGGAGCTGTGTCGTCCGCTACCGTGGATCGCCGATGATAAACCGCGGCTCGGCGATTTCCGCCGCGAACTGATCGGCCAGTTAAAAGAGACGCTGCAGAAAAGCAAAACCGGCGCGGAGAAATAACGCCGGCAAGCGTAAATGCCGGGTGGCGGCTGCGCCTTACCCGGCCTACGGTTCGTGCGGCCTGTCGTTAATTTATTCACCACGCTGGATCCCCCGGTGGCGCTGCCGCTTACCGGGGCTACAGCGCTTTGCGATTTGGTAGCCCGGAGAAGGCGCAACGCGCCGCCTCCGGGAAAACCCCTGGCGCCCAGCGCCCTCTGTGCCATGCGAGCCATAACGCAAAAGAAATGCCCGCATAACTTTACGGCATAAAGCCCATTTTTCCGTCATACTGTCAATAATTGTTGACAGCTATCTTCACGTAAGCCCATATCTGTCCTATCATTCATCCGTCATTGGCCTTTTTAGGGTGAAAACTCCTATGCGTCTGGAAGTCTTTTGTCAGGACCGTCTTGGTCTGACCCGTGAATTACTCGATTTGCTGGTGCTGCGCGGTATTGATCTGCGCGGTATCGATATCGACCCGATTGGCCGAATCTACCTTAATTTCGCCGAACTGGAGTTCGCCAGTTTCAGCAGTTTAATGGCGGAAATCCGCCGTATCTCCGGCGTAACCGATGTCCGCACCGTGGCGTGGATGCCGTCAGAGCGGGAACATCTGGCGCTGAGCGCGCTGCTGGTGGCAATGCCGGAACCGGTGCTGTCGCTGGATGCCAAAGGCAAAGTAGAGCTTGCCAACCCGGCCAGCTGCCAACTGTTTGGTCAAACTCAGGCACGCTTACGCAGCCATCCGGTGGCGCAACTCATTACTGATTTCAACCTGCAGCGCTGGCTGGAAGGCAACCCGCTGGAGTCGCATACCGAGCATGTGGTCGTAAATGGCCAAAACTTTATGCTGGAAGTGACACCGGTGTATCTGGAAGGCGAACACGCCGAGCGTGTGCTGACCGGCGCCGTGGTGATGTTGCGCTCCACCGTACGTATGGGGCGTCAACTGCAAACGCTGACGACCCAGGATACCAGCGCCTTTAGCCAGATCCTCGCCGTTGGGCCGAAAATGCGCCACGTTGTTGAACAGGCCCGTAAGCTGGCGATGCTCAGCGCCCCGTTGCTGATTGTCGGCGATACGGGTACCGGTAAAGATCTGCTGGCCCATGCCTGCCATCTGGCCAGCCCGCGCGCCAGCAAACCTTATCTGGCGCTGAACTGCGGTTCGATTCCGGAAAACGCGGTAGAGAGCGAGCTATTCGGCGATGCGTCGCAGGGGAAAAAAGGTTTCTTTGAGCAGGCCAACGGCGGCTCTGTGCTGCTGGATGAGATCGGCGAAATGTCGCCTGGCATGCAAACGAAGCTGTTGCGCTTTCTCAACGATGGTACTTTCCGTCGCGTCGGTGAAGATCACGAAGTGCATGTCGATGTCCGGGTTATCTGCGCGACGCAAAAAAATCTCGTTGAGCTGGTGCAAAAAGGACTCTTCCGCGAAGATCTTTATTATCGTCTGAATGTGCTGACGCTGAACCTGCCGCCGCTGCGTGATTGTCCGCAGGACATCATGCCGTTGACCGAACTGTTCGTCGCGCGCTTTGCCGATGAGCAGGGCATCCCGCGGCCAAAACTTTCCGCTGACCTTAATACCGTGTTGACCCGCTATAGCTGGCCGGGCAACGTGCGTCAGTTGAAAAACGCAGTGTACCGCGCGTTAACCCAGCTCGAGGGCTTCGAACTGCGCCCGCAGGATATTCTGCTGCCAGATCACGATGTGTCGTCGCTGCCGGTAGGTGAAGAGGCGATGGAAGGATCGCTCGACGATATTACCCGCCGCTTTGAGCGTTCGGTATTGACCCAGTTGTATCGCAGCTTCCCCAGCACGCGTAAATTAGCCAAACGTCTCGGCGTTTCGCATACCGCGATTGCTAACAAGCTGCGCGAGTATGGTCTGAGCCAGAAGAAAGGCGAAGAATAAATCACCGGTGCGGCCGGCTCGGCGCGGCCGCGATTTTCAGCGTTTTTTCAGCGATATCTCTGTATATACTTATTTTATTTTTCTTTTTCCGGGAAGGTGACGGTTGGCGAAGCAACGGGATTGGCCTCAGTGGATGATATTACTGGCACTCTCCGCCGTGCTCTCCTTTGGGCTGTTCCGGCTCCATCTTCCCGCTGCGCCGCTGCTTGGCCCGCTTATCGCCGGAATTACCCTTAGTCTGCGCGGCGCCACGATTCGTCTCCCTCGTCCATTCTTCATCTCCGCTCAGGCTATCATCGGCTGTATGATCGCCCGCGCGCTAACCCCGTCTATTTTCGGCGTTCTGGCCGATAACTGGGCGTTGGTGTTGATTATCCTCCTTTCCACGCTGGCTATCAGCGCGCTGACCGGCTGGCTGCTGGTGCGTTACAGTTCGCTACCTGGGGCAACCGGCGCGTGGGGAAGCTCGCCGGGCGGCGCTTCGGCGATGGTGGTGATGGCGCAAGAGTATGGCGCCGACGTTCGTCTGGTGGCCCTCATGCAGTATCTGCGGGTACTGTTCGTGGTCGGCGTGGCGGTAATGGTGGTGCGTTTCGCGCTCGGCGGCGAGGCGCAGGAGATGACCCAGCAGATCGTCTGGTTCCCGCCGCTGACTTTTAATCTACCGTTAACGTTGCTATTGACTGCGGTCGCCGGTTGGTTAGGGTTACGTTTACGCATCCCTTCCGGGGCAATGTTGTTACCGATGCTGGCCGGTGCGCTGGCGCAGGGTGAAGGCGTTCTATTGCTGGAGCTACCGGAATGGTTACTGGTGCTGGCTTATACCGCGCTTGGCTGGACGGTTGGCCTGCAGTTTAATCGCGAGATTTTTATGCTGGCGCTGAAGACGCTACCGCAAATCATCGCCGCCATCCTCGGCTTGATTGCGCTGTGCGCACTGATGGCTTTAGCGTTAACGCACCTGCTGCCGCTGGATTTTCTCACCGCCTATCTGGCGACCAGCCCCGGCGGTCTGGATACGGTGGCGATAATCGCCGTCGGTACCCGGGCGGATATGTCTTTTATCATGGCGATGCAAACGCTGCGCCTGTTTACCATATTGCTCACCGGCCCGGCCACCGCGCGGTTAATTTCGCGCTATGCGCCGCGCAAAGAAAAAAGCCCCCGTTGAAGGAGGCTTGATAACAGAAGGGAAGCGATTACGCTTTCAGCGCAGCCAGCGCCGCATCGTAATCCGGCTCTTCGGTGATTTCGTTAACCAGTTGGCTGTATACCACCTGGTCGTTTTCATCGATAACAACGACTGCGCGTGCAGCCAGACCAGCCAGCGGGCCTGCGGAGATAGCAACGCCATAATCTGCCAGGAACTGCGGCGCGCGCAGGGTGGACAGGGTGACCACATTGCTCAGGCCCTCTGCGCCGCAGAAACGGGACTGCGCGAACGGCAGGTCAGCGGAGATGCACAGCACCACGGTGTTGTTCAGCTCAGAAGCCAGTTGGTTGAATTTGCGAACCGATGCCGCGCAGACGCCGGTATCGATGCTTGGGAAAATATTCAGTACTTTACGTTTACCAGCGTATTGGCTCAGCGTGACGTCAGAGAGATCTTTGGCGACCAGCGTAAACGGCTGCGCCTTCGCGCCAGCCTGCGGAATGGAGCCCTGAACGGACACTGGGTTACCCTGGAAATGTACGGTTTGCGACATGGTTATCTTCCTGTTTACATATAGTTAACGTCGTAGTTAGTGTATGACATCAGCCAGCAACACGGCAAACTCTATTTAACATTTACCTAAGAGGCCCAGGGAATGCGCAACCTTCGAGTTTTTGAAGAATCATGGCCGCTTCACACGCCGTTTGTTATCTCTCGCGGCAGCCGCAGCGAGGCCAAAGTCGTGGTGGTGGAAATAGAAGAGGATGGGGTAAAAGGGGCCGGAGAATGTACGCCTTATCCGCGCTACGGGGAAAGCATCGCCTCGGTGATGGCGCAGATTATGGCGATCGGCGAGCAGCTTGAGCGCGGCGCTACCCGCGAGCAGGTTCAACAGCTACTGCCGGCTGGGGCCGCGCGCAACGCCGTCGACTGCGCGTTGTGGGATCTGGAGGCGCGCCGCGCGGGGAAAACGTTGCCGCAGCTGCTTGGCGTCAATCTGCCGCGCGAAGTCGTGACGGCGCAAACCGTGGTAATCGGCACGCCGGAACAGATGGCGGCCAGCGCCGCCGCGCTGTGGGAGAAAGGCGCGCGGCTGCTGAAGGTCAAGCTCGACGATCATTTGATTAGCGAGCGGCTGGTTGCTATTCGCGACGCGGTGCCGCAGGCGACGTTGATCGTTGATGCTAACGAAGCGTGGCGTGGCGAAGGTCTGGCGGCGCGCTGTCAGCTTTTGGCCGATCTCGGCGTGGCGATGCTGGAGCAGCCGTTACCGGCCGGCGCGGATGAGGCGTTGGAAAACTTCATTCATCCGCTACCGATCTGCGCCGATGAGAGCTGTCATACGCGGGAAAGCCTACCGGCGCTGCAGGGGCGCTACGAAATGGTCAACATTAAGTTGGATAAAACCGGTGGTCTGACCGAGGCATTGCTGTTGGCGCAGGAGGCTGAACGGCTGGGTTATAAGAGGATGCTGGGCTGTATGCTTTGTACTTCACGGGCCATTTCCGCCGCGCTGCCGCTGGCGCCGCTGGCCCGTTTTGCGGATCTCGATGGCCCGACCTGGCTGGCGGTAGATGTGGAACCGGCGCTGAAGTTCAGCACCGGCATGCTTCATCTGTGAGTGTGCCAGTGCAGTAAATCGGTCATCGCCGCGAGGTACTTTTCTGTCGCTTCGTCGGCGGAGACCGGCGGAAATTCGGCGGTAATGCACGGCAGGCCGATATCGGCGCACCAGCTGCCAAAAGAGCCCGGCGTTTCGTAACCGACGCTGCCCACCAGCGGTAAATTAAAGGCCCCGGCGAGCCATTGTCCCAGCTCGCTGTGGCCGGGGTCCTCAATGCAGGCTAGCGGATCGTGGAAGGAGACTACCCACGCCGGATGGATCTGGTGGATCAGTTGGCACAGCGCCTGAGTTTCGGGCTCCGACCCCGGTTTTTCACCGGTCAGCAGTACCACGTCACGCTTTTCTGCTGCGCTATTCCAGCGATACACCGTTTCTCCCGCCTTCCAGTTAGCGGCCGGGAAGTTTCGATTGAGATCGATACCGCGAGCGTTGGCGCGTAACCCTAGCTGACAGCCGTCAGGGTTGACCGTTAATACCACGTGATGGCGGCGCAGCTCCGGTTTTAGCGTGCGCAACGCGCAGGAGAGGGTGACGATCGACGAGTTTTCGTCGCCGTGCGTGCCGGCGATAATCAGACCGCTGCGGCTATCAGCCAGCGGAGCGGGGAACCACAGCAACGGCGCGCCGAGATGCGACTGGCCGTAACGTTGCGTACCTGGCGGGAAAGCGCCGCGCAGGGGGCGAGGACGTGAAACGGGCATAGGGTATCCTGTCATCAGGTTATTGTTAGCAGTGTTGTAGAAAAGCGTCCCGGAATCAAACGCTTTCCCTCTCTGGCGAAAAAACTCGTCATGTCAATTTTCTATCATAAGCCGTTTGCAATTTCAGGTGGGGAAACAAATAATTATCGCTCTGCCAGCACTGGTTTGTTCATTTAAAAGGGGATCTCATGAAGTATCCTGTCACATTGACATGCGGCGCGCTGTGGTTAGCCAGCGTTTCTTCTCTTGCCTGGGCGGCGGACGTGCCTCCGGGAACCGTATTAGCTGAAAAACAGCAGCTGGTACGCCATATAAAAGACGAGCCCGCTTCATTAGATCCCGCTAAAGCCGTCGGCCTGCCGGAAATTCAGGTTATCCGCGATCTGTTCGAAGGGCTGGTGAACCAGGACGCGAAGGGCAATATCATACCTGGCGTGGCGACCCGCTGGCAGAGCAACGATAACCGCGTCTGGACCTTTACCCTGCGTGATAACGCGCGCTGGTCCGACGGCACCCCGGTGACGGCGCAGGATTTCGTCTATAGCTGGCAGCGGCTGGTGGATCCGAAAACCACCTCGCCATTTGCCTGGTTCGCCGCCTTGGCGGGTATCAGTAATGCGCAAAATATTATTGATGGTAAAGCAGCGCCGGACACCCTTGGGGTGACGGCGGTCGATGCCCACACGCTGCGCGTGCAGCTGGATAAACCGCTGCCGTGGTTCAGCAACCTGACCGCCAGCTTTGCGTTCTACCCGGTGCAGAAAGCCAACGTCGAAAGCGGCGCTAACTGGACGCGCCCGGGAAGCCTTATCGGCAACGGTGCCTATGTGCTGAAAGACCGGGTGGTGAATGAGAAGCTGGTTGTCGTGCCGAATACACAATACTGGGATAACGCCAAAACGGTGATTAAGCAGGTGACTTTCGTGCCGATTAACCAGGAATCTTCGGCGACCAAACGTTATCTGGCGGGTGATATTGATATCACCGAATCCTTCCCGAAAAATATGTATCAGAAGCTACTGAAGGATATTCCCGGACAGGTCTACACGCCGCCGCAGTTAGGTACCTATTATTACGCTTTCAATACCCAGAAAGGGCCAACCGCCGATGAGCGTGTGCGTCTGGCGTTAAGCATGACCATCGATCGGCGGATTATGGCGGAGAAAATCCTCGGCACCGGTGAGAAACCGGCCTGGCGGTTCACCCCTGACGTTACCGCAGGCTTTACTCCGCAGCCTTCGCAGTTTGAAAGCATGAGCCAGGCCGAGCTTAATGCTCAGGCTAAAGCGCTGCTATCGGCGGCAGGATATGGCCCGGACCGTCCGCTGAAGCTGACGCTGCTGTACAACACGTCGGAAAATCACCAGAAGATCGCCATCGCCGTGGCATCGATGTGGAAGAAAAACCTTGGTGTGGATGTGAAGCTACAAAACCAGGAGTGGAAGACCTATATCGATAGCCGTAATACCGGTAATTTTGACGTTATCCGCGCATCGTGGGTAGGGGATTACAACGAGCCGTCGACTTTCCTGTCGCTACTCACTTCTACTCATAGCGGTAATATCTCGCGCTTTAACGATCCGGCATACGATAAGATCCTCACCCAGGCGGCGCAGGAAACCTCGGAAAAAGCGCGTAACGATGATTACAATGCGGCAGAGAAAATCATCATGGCCAAAGCGCCTATTGCGCCGATATATCAGTATACCAACGGCCGCCTGATCAAGCCGTGGTTAAAAGGATACCCGATCACCAATCCGGAAGACGTGGCGTACAGCCGCACGATGTATATTGTGAAGCATTAATCAGTACCGGTTGCCTGATGGCGTCAGGCAACCATCGCTAACCTCAGAACTGGCGCGGCTTACAGCGCCAGTTTCTCCTTCTGACCATTACCCGCCACAGCAGAAAGCATAACTTTTCTAACGCTTAGTTATCCTGCCGTATTCGGTGGGATAACAAATCAATAAATATGTCGCCAACGCTACTGCTTCCTGGTGCTGGCGCGAACTTGTAACGCTGAGGGTAATTCAATGAATTTATCCGTCGAATTACCCGCCAGTAGCTCAAGCAATGTTTGTCCTGCGAGGGTTCCCGTTTCACTCCAGGGGAATTCGACGGCAGTCAGCGCCGGTGAGCAAACGGCGGCAAGAGTCCCCCCGCTCAGGCTTGCCAGTGCCAGAGAGTCGGGCACTTTTTGCCCCGCGCCATGGCAGGCCATAATGCAACCGCAGGCGATTTCATCGGATGTGCAAATCAGCGCATCAAGCTCAGGCCAGGTGATACGAATATCGCCGAGCAGGTTCAGGCCGGTCGTAATGCCTGCCGGCAGGTGAGAGGTCACCACGCGATGCGGAGAGTGGTTAACGGAGAGCATCGCGCTGTTCCAACCGCTTAGTACCTGGCGAAACATAATGTTATTGGAAGCCGTGCAAAGCAGGCCGATATTTTTATATCCGGTCTGTACAAGCGATGTGACCAACTTTTTGATGGCTGCGGCATAGTCAACGCCAATGCTGACCCAGCTCGCATCGCGATTGATGGCACCAATCTCAACCACCGGCACGCCGGTGTTACTGATCATTTGCGAACAACTGCTGATGTTATCAATATTGAATTGAACAATCGCTGCCGGGTTGTAAGCGAGCATTTGCGCAAAAGCTTTTTCTTCACTCTGTCCACCCTGGCCGGACTCGATAAACATCATGCTGTAGCCCTGGGTCGTGAGCACCGTCTGCAGTGTTTCGGAGACGGCAAGAAAGCCCGGGGAGGAAAACGAGGGAACCACGCCCATCACCAGGCTGGAGTCGGCAGAGGCAAGGTTGCGGGCCTGCAGATTTGGCACATAGCCCAGCTCGTTTACCGCTGCTTCAATACGTGTGCGCAGTTCAGGATTCACTTTTTCAGGCATGCGTAACGCGCGTGACACGGTCATCGTGCTGACGCCGACCAGTTTTGCCACTTCAGCGAGCGTAATTTTACCGGTGTTTTTCCTGCGTTTTTCTCTCGCGCTATCGTCCGCTTCTAACGTCTGCACTGATGTCCTCCTTTCGCCTGACTGGGCGGCCATTGTAAATGATGTTTGGCATTTTGCGCATTGCCCAACTGCAAAGTAATGATAAGTATGGGTAACAAAGTTAGCGGTAACAAGAATTTTAACATTGTTACTGTGTTAGCGCTAACTTTGAGATACAGATCACGGTAAGCCGCGAAGACATTCCACTATAGTAGGCTCACTTTCAACGCTATCGGGGTATTTATGATTACGACCTGGTTAACTGCGGAAAATATCCAGATTGTAGATTCAGTCAGTGACTGGAAACAGGCAATTGCGTTATCGGCCCAACCCTTATTGGCGAAAGAGGCGATTACTGAAGATTATATTCAGGCCATTTTTAACAGCCACGAAAAGCTTGGCCCTTATTATGTTTTAGCGCCTGGTCTGGCGATGCCTCATGCTCGCCCGGAGCAAGGTGCAATTAAAAATGGGTTATCACTTTTGCATATTAAAAAAGGCGTTTCTTTTGACTCGGAAGATAATGACCCTATTTACGTCGTGATTATGCTGTGTGCACTTTCGGGAGATGAGCACATCAATATGATTACAGCACTGGCGGGCATTTTTAGCGATGATGAACGACTCTCAGCACTGCTGAAAGCATCATCATTGGAAACAATTCAAACCGTTATCAACGGATAGTGAGGTAGAGATGAAAAAGGTTCTGATTGTTTGCGGTAACGGTTTAGGCAGTAGCTTTATCGTTGAAATGAATGTGAAAAAAATCATTAAAGAGCTGAATAAAGAAGCAGAGGTTTCCCATACCGATCTGACTTCGGCAAAAAGCGAAACTGCCGATATTATTCTTAGCGCCAGGGATATAGCTGAACATCTGTCGAGCCATTCTGCACAGATATTTGGTTTATCTAACCTGCTGGATAACAATAAAATCAAAGAAATTCTTTCCGAGAATCTCTGATTAATTATTTGCGGCCTTACGGAGTCATTCTATGCTGCAGTTTATTATTCATGATGTGTTGGGCACACCAGCAATACTGGTCGGTCTGTTTTCCCTGATCGGCTTATTATTGCAGAAAAAAGCAGTTTCCGACGTTATTTCCGGAACCCTCAAAACCATTATGGGGTTTGTGATATTAACATCCGGGGCGGCGATTATCGCCACGACGTTAACGACGTTTAGCCAGCTGTTTGAGCACTCATTCCATATTCAGGGTGTTGTACCCAATACTGACGCCATGGCGGCGTTGGCGCAGAAAAACTACGGTACCGCGACAGCCATGATCATGGTGCTGGGGATGTTGTTTAACATTGTCCTTGCCCGTATTACGCCGCTGAAATACATCTTCCTGACAGGCCATCACACGCTGTATATGTCGGCGATGCTGGCTGTCATCCTCTCTGTCGGCGGTCTGTCGCCGTTCTGGGTGGTGCTGGTGGGGGCGGTAATCCTCGGCATCATGATGGTGGTCTCTCCGGCTATTCTGCAGCCGTTTACCCGCAAAATTACAGGCACTGATGACCTGGCACTGGGCCACTTTGGTTCAACCGGGTATCTGCTGTCAGCGCTGGTGGGAAAAGCGATTGGTAAAGGCAGCCCGTCGATTGAAGAGCTGAAGGTGCCGAAATCGCTGAACTTCCTGCGTGACTCCTCAGTGGCTATCTCGCTGACGATGATGATCCTGTTCCTGATTCTGGTACTGGTCGCAGGCAAAGCGTTTGTTGAGACCCGCATCAGTGGTGGTCAGAACTTTATCATCTTCGCCATTATCCAGTCGCTGACTTTCGCGGCAGGCGTGTGGATCATCCTTGCGGGTGTACGCATGATTATTGCCGAAATTGTTCCGGCCTTTAAAGGCATCGCCGACAAGCTGGTGAAAGACGCTAAGCCGGCGCTCGACTGTCCGACCGTCTTTCCGTTTGCCCCGAACGCGGTGATCGTCGGCTTCTTGTCAAGTTTTGCCGCTGGTCTGGTGAGTATGTTCCTGTGCCCACTGTTTGGTCTAAGCGTCATTGTTCCTGGCCTGGTGCCGCACTTTTTCTGCGGCGCGACGGCTGGCGTTTACGGCAACATCTGCGGCGGTCGTCGCGGCGCGGTGGTGGGGGCATTCGCTCACGGCCTGTTGATTTCATTCTTGCCCGCGATTTTGCTGCCTCTTATGGGCGACCTTGGATTTGCATCCACCACCTTTGGCGATGCGGACTTCGGCGTAGTTGGCATCATTCTTGGGCATGTCGTGACACTGTTTAACTAATTAATTCATTTGGAGGTGAGGTATGGCAGCTAAATTTTCGCCCTCGTTAATGTGTATGGATTTAACACAGTTCAGAGAGCAAATTACGGCAATGAACGGTCGGGCTGATTTTTATCACGTCGATATTATGGATGGCAGCTATGTAAAGAACATTACGCTATCACCGTTCTTTATCGAAAATCTGAAAAAAATCACCGATGTGCCGATCGATGTGCATCTGATGGTGAATCACCCGGAAGATATTATTCCAATGTGCATTGATGCAGGGGCCGATATTATCAGCTTCCATCCGGAGACGGCGAATAACAAAATCTTCCGTCTGCTGAACCAGATTAAAGATGCGGGTCGTCGCTGCGGCGTGGTGCTGAACCCTGCGACTCCGGCTGATGCGATTAAAGAGTACGCCCACCTGCTGGATAAAGTGACAGTCATGTCGGTTGACCCAGGCTACGCAGGCCAGAAGTTTATCCCGGAATCACTCAACAAAATTAAACAACTGATTGCGATGCGCGAAGCGCATGGTTACCACTATCTGACCGAGATTGACGGCTCCTGCAACGAGAAAACCTTCAATATTATCTCCCGGTCGGGCGTTGACGTCTTTATTGTGGGAACCTCGGGCCTGTTCTCCCTGGCGGATAATGTCAGCGATGCATGGGATAAAATGATCAATATCTACCAGCGAGAAATCGCTGCCTGAAAATTGCAGCGCGCTCAGCCGTATTGAGTCATCGCGCAGGACAAAGAATCTATTTAACCGGTCTGTCTCTTTGACCTCGTTCTTGCTTTGTACGGTTGAGAGCGCTGTAACCCTATTATATCTGGAGTTCCCTCATGACGACTCGTCGCACGCTAGCGAATGCTTTGCGCATGCTTTCTATTGATGGTGTACAAAAATCCAATTCCGGTCACCCGGGTGCCCCGATGGGTATGGCTGACATTGCCGAAGTCCTGTGGCGCGATTTTCTGAACCATAACCCGCAGAATCCGTCCTGGGCTGACCGTGACCGCTTTGTGCTGTCTAACGGCCACGGCTCCATGCTGATCTATAGCCTGCTGCACCTCACCGGTTACGATCTGCCGATTGAAGAACTGAAAAACTTCCGTCAGCTGCACTCCAAGACTCCGGGCCACCCGGAAGTGGGATATACGCCGGGCGTGGAAACAACCACCGGCCCGCTGGGGCAGGGGATTGCGAATGCGGTAGGTATGGCGATTGCTGAAAAAACACTGGCGGCACAGTTTAACCGCCCGGACCACGACATTGTTGATCACTTCACTTACGTATTCATGGGCGACGGCTGCATGATGGAAGGGATCTCTCATGAGGTATGCTCTCTGGCCGGTACCCTTGCGCTTGGCAAGCTGGTGGCGTTCTATGACGACAACGGCATCTCCATCGATGGTCACGTGGAAGGCTGGTTCACCGATGACACCGCGAAGCGCTTTGAAGCTTACGGCTGGCACGTGGTTCGTGGCGTTGATGGTCACGATGCTGACGCGATTAAACGCGCAGTGGAAGAAGCTCGCTCAGTCACCGACAAACCGTCTCTGCTGATGTGCAAAACCATCATCGGTTTCGGCTCCCCGAACAAAGCGGGCACCCACGACTCTCACGGTGCGCCGCTGGGCGATGCTGAAATCGCGCTGACCCGCGAACAACTGGGCTGGAAATACGCGCCGTTCGAAATCCCATCTGAAATCTATGCTCAGTGGGATGCGAAAGAAGCAGGCCAGGCAAAAGAAACGGCATGGAACGAGAAGTTCGCTGCGTATGCGAAAGCCTTCCCGCAGGAAGCGGCTGAATTCACCCGTCGTATGAAAGGTGACATGCCGGCTGATTTCGACGCGAAAGCGAACGAGTTCATTGCTAAGCTGCAGGCTAACCCGGCCAAAATCGCCAGCCGTAAAGCGTCTCAGAACGCGATTGAAGCGTTCGGTCCTCTGCTGCCTGAATTCCTCGGCGGCTCTGCAGATCTCGCGCCATCTAACCTGACTCTGTGGTCGGGTTCTAAAGCTATCAACGAAGATACCGCCGGTAACTACATCCATTACGGCGTGCGTGAATTCGGTATGACCGCTATCGCTAACGGTATCTCCCTGCACGGCGGTTTCCTGCCGTACACCTCTACCTTCCTGATGTTCGTCGAATATGCCCGTAACGCGGTGCGTATGGCGGCGCTGATGAAACAGCGTCAGGTAATGGTCTACACCCATGACTCTATCGGTCTGGGCGAAGATGGCCCGACTCACCAGCCGGTTGAGCAGGTTGCTTCTCTGCGCGTGACGCCGAACATGAGCACATGGCGTCCGTGCGACCAGGTTGAATCCGCGGTGGCGTGGAAATATGGCGTAGAGCGTCAGGACGGCCCGACTGCGCTGATCCTCTCCCGTCAGAACCTGGCGCAGCAGGAGCGTACTCCAGAGCAACTGGCGAACATCGCTCGCGGTGGTTACGTGCTGAAAGATTGCGCTGGCCAGCCGGAACTGATCTTCATTGCTACCGGTTCTGAAGTTGAGCTGGCTGTTGCCGCCTGGGACAAACTGACTGCTGAAGGCGTTAAAGCGCGCGTGGTTTCCATGCCGTCTACCGACGCGTTCGACAAACAGGATGCCGCTTACCGTGAATCCGTACTGCCAAAAGCGGTTTCCGCACGCGTTGCAGTGGAAGCGGGTATTGCAGACTACTGGTTCAAATACGTTGGCCTGAACGGCGCAATCGTCGGGATGACCACCTTCGGTGAGTCTGCTCCGGCAGAGCTGCTGTTTGAAGAGTTCGGCTTCACCGTTGAGAACGTTGTCGCGAAAGCAAAAAGCATTTTATAAACACCCTTATATCAGTGGGCATAGATACATGCCCACTGATAATCAATCATTAATTTATATTAACGAAGGTGACCTATGGACATTTCGAGTGTACTTAATGTAAAAAATATCAAATTGAACATGATGGCTAAGAGTAAAGAAGATGCAATTGAAGAATTAGCTGACTTATTAGTTCGTGATGGGGCAGTCATTAATAAAGATATTTTTCTGAAAGATGTCTGGCTACGTGAGGAACAGGGCTCAACTGGATTCGAAAATCATATTGCGATCCCGCATGGCAAATCCTCAGGAGTAGCCCGTACGGCATTGGCCATTGGACGCACCCAACATCAAATCCCATGGGAAACGATGGATGGTAGCGACGTTCGCTGTATTATTTTATTTGCAGTATGCCTGGTGGACCAAAATGCCACCCACATTCGATTATTATCACAAGTTTCAGGTTCACTTGCCGATGAAGAGATAGTGGAGAAATTACTGAAGGAAGATTCCCCTCAGAAAATTATTGATCTATTGAACGCTGAAGGTGTCAGCGCTTAATTTAATTATCATATCTACCATAGCATCAAAACAACCAATTCTGGAGAATAGTTATGAATATTGTTGGAATTACAGCTTGCACCGTAGGCATTGCACACACCTATATTGCGCAAAAGAAAATTGAAATAGCAGCAAAAAAAGCCGGGCACAATGTCAAAATTGAAACGCAAGGCACTATAGGTATCGAGAATGCCTTAACTGCTGAGGAAATTGCACAAGCCGACATCGTCCTGTTAGCCGCCGATGTTAAAGTCTCCGGTGAAGAAAGGTTCGCCGGAAAGAAAGTCGTCAAAGTACCAACGGAAATGGCGGTTAAATCACCAAATAAGCTTATCGAAAAACTTGGTGAATTAGTCAATTCATAACACTTACCCATGCGTATCCTATATAAATTAAAGGGCGTAATTTATGAATATAAAAGAAATATGGAAAGCAGCAAACCCTAAAGGTCATTTGCTGACAGCCATCTCATTCTTGATTCCGATTGTCTGTGGAGCTGGGTTTATTATTGCCATCGGTATGGGTTTTGGGGGGACGGTTCAGGACACTTTAATATCGGGTCAATTTGATCTGTGGCAGGCCTTTGCAACAATGGGGGCTAAGGCGCTCGGACTATTACCCGTCGTTATTGCTATCGGGATTTCCGGTTCGATCGCGGGTAAGCCCGGTATTGCCCCAGGTTTTGTTGTAGGACTGGCAGCTAATGCTATTGGTGCGGGTTTTATCGGTGGTATGATCGGCGGCTATATTTCCGGGTATATTGCTCTTGCTATCATTAAAAATCTGAAGGTTCCCGACTGGGCCCGGGGTTTAATGCCTACATTGATTGTGCCATTTTTTGCATCCATTGTCAGTGCCCTGATCATGGTCTATATCATCGGTACGCCTATTGGTATTTTTACCGATGCTCTCACATCGTTCCTGAGAAGTATGGGAACTTCATCTAATTTACTATTAGGTGCTGTTATTGGGGCGTTGTGTATCGTTGACTTTGGTGGGCCGATCAATAAGACGTGCTTCGCATTCGTCTTAACTCTCCAGGCACAGGGTATAAATGAGCCAGTTACGGCCCTTCAGTTAGTTAACACAGCAACACCTATCGGTTTTGGGCTTGCATTTTTTATCGCCAAACTTCTTCGCAAAAATATCTATAATAACGAAGAAATCGAAATGTTGAAATCGGCGGTTCCTATGGGGGTAGTGAATATTGTTGAAGGATCTATACCTATAGTGATGAATGATATCGTTCGCGGTATTGCAGCAGCGGCAATCGGCGGAGCTTGTGGCGGTGCAATCACCATGGTATATGGCGCAGATGCAACAGTACCTTTTGGTGGTGTATTGATGCTCCCAACAATGTCAAATCCCATGGCAGGTATTATGGCGTTGATAGTTAATATATTAGTAACAGCGACCATCTATGCTGTCATCAAAAAAGATGTTCCTCGTGATGTTGTTATAAACAATGATCAAGAAGAGGAAGATATCAACTTCGATGACATTAAGATTAGTTAATTATATATAATAGCATGCAGTAACATGATATCGCGCTCACATGAATTGTGATAATGGAATTTTATTATTATCGCGCTATATTCTATTCGCTGCATGCTATTTTAATCGTCACGAGTAAAAAATGGGTCGCTAAGGTGACCCATTTTTTATAGGCATGTTATCAGAATTACTTAAAAAGATTATCGCTTAGCTGCCAGTATAGCGGCGAACCGAAAGCTTCTACATAATAATCAATTACGGCCCTGACATTTAACGTTGGGTGACGAGCATGAGGATAAATAGCAGAAATATTTTGTGGCTCGGTCTTAATCGCTGTTTCCATATCTGGTATTAATTCAATAAGTTCGCCGCTTTGTAGCGTTTCGCCAATCAACCAGTCCGGAAAAAGGACTATCCCCATACCGCCCAATGCTGCAATAAGTAAAGTCTCGGCATTATTGGAAGACATCAACGGAGAGACTGGATAGTGCATCCACTCCCCACCTTTTCGACGCAACAGCCAGCGATTCGGTCCGGATGAACCACGGTAAACGAGACACTTATGTCGGCTTAAATCCGCCGGGTTATCAGGTACGCCATACTTTTGAAGATAAGCCGGTGATGCTGCCAGGCGATAGCACTGCTGTCCAAAAATGCGTGCATGAAAAGATGAGTCAGTAAGCTCACCGATACGAAAAATGACATCAGCAGCATCTTTATGTGGGTCAATGTAATCATCAGTTAACGTCAGCTCAATACTGAGGCGTGGGTAACGTTCCGTCAGCCCCGCCAATTTGGGTGCGACATGCTTTTGCCCAAAAAAAACGGGAGCATTTATGCGTATTAGCCCGGAAGGCTCAAGCGTCCTTTCATTGAGTTCCCGTCGGGCAGCGTCCAGGCTACTGGTAACCGCCCGAACATAACGGATAAAAATATGACCGTTCTCTGTCGGAATAATGGCGCGCGTATTGCGATAGAAAAGTTGCTGACCGACCGCATCTTCTAGCTGATGAATGACGCGTGAAACCTGAGAGGCAGAAATGCCTTCGCGACGAGCCACAGTGGAAAAGTTCTGCACTTCATACACTGCAATGAAAATGAAGAGCGATCGAATATTGATATTGCTTAAATCATACATTAATGCAATTCCTGCACAGGTGTTTATTGCATTATGGCATTTTTCTCATTCATGTTCAGGCGTAGTCTTCATCGCCTGCACATCTGGAGATTGTTTGCTATGCAATTTGTACTGATTTTGTTAGTTATCGCTGGCGGTATGGGGCTGTCAGTCGAGGCAGGCTTACTGGGGCCGCTAGGGGGAGAGGTCGGTGATTTATGGGCAACGTTCAGCATATTTGGCGTAGGCGCTGCACTGACTTTCCTGCTGATGCTTTTTTTCAGCCCACGCAATAGCCCGTCATTTTTCTCTTTGCCTGGGTGGCAGCTACTTGGTGGCGTACTCGGGCCAGTTTATGTCGTTATTCTGACCGTGGCCACGCCAGTCATTGGGATAGCGATGACGATGATCGGTATCTTAGCTGGTCAGGTATTTAAGAGCCTGATAATCGACCATTTTGGTTTACTCGGTACACCCCGTAGGAAAATAGACAGTAAGCGAATTATCGCCCTTATTTTTATCATCGCTGCATTAATTCTGGTTGCCAGAGGATAAGTTAGACTATGACATTTATTATGATCGTTTTAGCCATTATAGGCGGCTCCATGTTGAGTATTCAGGCGGCCATTAATGGACAATTGGGTAGTCAGGTAGGGGTATTTAAAAGCGCGTTCCTGACCTTTTCCGTAGGCGCACTTATCACCGCTTTGCTTATTTTCTTTTTTGAACCAAAACAGATGGTTACACTGATGGATGTGCCTAAATGGCAACTGCTGGGTGCCATGTTTGGCGTACCCTATATCGTTATCATGGTTTTAGCCGTACAACGAATAGGGACCGCGATTGCCACAGTCGCCGTTATCTTCGGACAGTTAACCATGAGCATGTTAATCGATAACTTTGGCTGGTTGGGAAATCAATCCATTTCGTTTTCGATGAGTCGTTTGGGTGCCATCGTCTGCTTAGGTATCGCACTTTTCTTCATTTATTCAAGTAATAAAGTAAAGGCGACCGCCTTAAAACAAGACGTTCTGTCATCGAGCTAAATAGAATCAGTCTCGTTCATCTATAAGGGATACGGACTAAAAATATCTGCATCCCTTATGGGGAGTAAATGCTCCGTTGATGTTATACAGAGCTAATATCGCCAAATTGATGAATACACCTAATAAACCCTAGCTAATTCCTCTATCTAATCGAATAAATCAGTTTGCGTTATGCTTTTCCTGGACAACAGCCAAAGGATAACGTGATGCAAACTGTAAAACTGAACAACGGTATTGAAATGCCCCTGGTGGGCTTTGGTGTGTTTCAGATGACGGATGCAGCTGAATGCGAAAGAGCCGTTATCGATGCCATCGATACGGGATACCGCCTGATCGATACCGCCGCGTCTTACCAGAATGAAACCCAGGTCGGGAATGCACTGAAACAGACCGGCATCGCCCGTGACGAGCTCTTTGTAACGACCAAGCTATGGCTTCAGGATACTCATTACGAAGGCGCTAAAGCACAGTTCGAACGCTCCCTGAATCGGCTGCAACTTGATTATGTTGACCTGTACCTGATTCACCAGCCTTACGGTGATGTCCATGGGGCATGGCGTGCCATGGAGGAATTGCATCAGGCAGGCAAAATTCGTGCTATTGGCGTCAGCAACTTCCATCCTGACCGACTGGCCGATCTCATTGCCTTCAACCACGTTGCCCCGGCGGTAAACCAGATTGAAGTTAACCCCTTCAACCAACAGCTGCATCCCGTGGCGTGGATGCAAAGCCGGGGTATTCAGCCGGAAGCCTGGGCGCCGTTTGCAGAAGGTAAAAATGGTCTGTTTGAGCATCCCGTATTAACGGCAATTGGCCAGAAGTACGGTAAAAGCGTGGGACAGGTTGTGCTGCGGTGGATTTTCCAGCGAGGCATCGTTTCGCTGGCAAAAACAGTGCGAAAAGCACGTATGGAAGAGAACATCAACATTCTCGATTTCGAACTGAGTGATGAAGATATGTTGCAGATTACCGCTATCGACACCGCAACAAGTGCTTTCTTCTCACACCGCGATCCTGCCAGAGTTGAATGGTTGGCCGGTCGCAAACTGGACGTTTAAGACGCGATAAAAGAGGCAATTAATCAATGCAAAAACGTTATCTGGGTCAATCAGGACTCGAAGTGTCCGCGCTTGGGCTCGGTTGCATGGGCTTAAGCCATGGCTACGGCCCGGCGACAGATACGCGTCAGGCTATCGAACTTATTCGCGCCGCGGTTGAACGTGGCGTCACCTTCTTTGATACCGCCGAAGTGTATGGCCCCTTCCTTAATGAAGAGGTTGTAGGCCTTGCCTTAAAACCGTTTCGTGACCGTGTGGTCATTGCCACCAAGTTTGGTTTTACCTTCGGTGCGGACAACAAGCAGCAGATTTTAAACAGCCGTCCGGGGCATATCCGTGAAGCCGTGGAAGGGTCATTACGCCGCCTTAAGACGGATGTTATTGATCTGCTGTATCAACACCGTGTCGACCCGGATGTCCCGATTGAAGATGTTGCGGGAACAGTGAAAGACCTGATAGCGGAAGGCAAAGTTAAACATTTCGGCCTGTCCGAAGCGGGTGCGCAAACCATCCGTCGTGCTCATGCGGTACAACCCGTCACAGCCCTGCAAAGCGAATACTCCATGTGGTGGCGTGAACCTGAGCAGGAGATCCTGCCATTGCTGGAGGAACTCGGTATCGGTTTTGTGCCATTCAGTCCATTAGGCAAAGGCTTCCTGACGGGAGCGATTAAGTCAGGAACGTCGTTTGGTCAGGATGATTTCCGCAGTCGTGTGCCGCGCTTCGCCGAACAGGCGATTGCAGCCAATGAAAAGCTGGTCTCGTTGTTGGGTGAACTGGCTGCAGAGAAAGGTGTGACATCTGCGCAAATCGCGCTGGCATGGCTGCTGGCGCAAAAGCCGTGGATTGTTCCCATCCCTGGTACCACGAAATTGCACCGGCTGGAGGAAAACCTGGGGGCTGCTGACATCATTCTTTCGTCGGATGCGTTGCGACAGATAACCCAGGCGCTTGAATCAATTAAAATTGTCGGCGAACGTTACTCGCCTGAGCATCAGGCTCGCGTGGGGCGTTAATAGCCGGGCGGGTCCGCACGAATGGCGGACCCGTTATTCCTGGTAGCGCAGCGCATCGATCATCAGCGCAAAGGCCGGTGGATGCTGTTTGCGGCTGGGGTAATAAAGGTAATATCCAGGGAAGGAAGGGCACCATTCCTGCAGAATCTGAATGAGCTCTCCTGACTTTATATAGTCCTGCACCCTGTCCTCAGGTATACAGGCGATGCCAAAACCAGATAAGGCCGCATCAAGCCTTTCCGCCTGCAGATTAAACGTTACCTGTCCTTCAACTCTGACCCGTAAAGGTTTTCCTTCCTTCTCAAATTCCCAGTGATAAAGACCACCGGCAGTCGGTAACCGCATATTGATGCAGCGATGATGTTGTAGCTCGTGCGGCGTGTGAGGTGCAGGGTTCGTGGCGAAATAGGATGGGGCACCGACAATAGCCATGCGCATGTCCGGGCCAATTCGCACCGCAATCATGTCTTTATCAACGCTTTCACCCAGTCGTATCCCGGCATCAAAGCGCCCCTCGACAATATCGACAAAACCGTTATCGACCACCAGCTCCAGGTTAATTTCCGGATATTCCCTGAGGAAAGGTTTCAGTTTTGGCCATACCACGCTCCGCGCAGCATGCTCCCCGGCGGATAAACGGATATTACCGGAGGCGGTGCCGTTGAGTTGCACCAGCGCTTCCAGCTCCTGCTCAAGGGAGGCGATACGGGGTTCAAGGCAGGCAATAATTCTCTCACCGGCTTCTGTAGGGGCAACGCTTCGTGTCGTGCGGGTCAGAAGGCGGATATTTAGCCTTTCCTCCAGTGCCTTCATCGCATGGCTGAGAGCTGACTGAGACACACCGAGCTTACCCGCTGCTTTGGTAAAACTTCGCTCTCTTGCCACCACAAGAAAGATCTGGAGTTCATTGAAGTTTTCTTTGAGCATCGGTGATTTCCTAGGGGAGCATACCCTTCAATATGCATTCATGAAGGGGGTTCATAGACACAATCATTTTAGCCCTATTACTGACAATAATGATAATTGATATTCTGACTGTATCGAAAATAAGTCTGAACTTTCAGAAGGTTTATCATGAAAATACTCGTGGCGGGGGCAACAGGAAGCATTGGCCTTCATGTCGTCAATATCGCTATCGAAATGGGCCATCAGCCCGTTGCGCTGGTCAGAAATAGGCGCAAAGTAAAATTGCTTCCTCGTGGAACGGAGGTATTTTACGGCGATGTTTCAATGCCTGAAACTCTCATCGATCTGCCAAAAGATATTGATGCCATCGTCTTTACGCTCGGCTCAGATGGACAGGGGCGTATTGGCGCCAGAGCGATAGATTACGGCGGTGTGCGTAACATTGTCCGAATGTTCAGGGAGACGGCTGTTCACATCGCCTTAATGACCACGATAGGCGTAACTGAACGGCTCAGCACCTGGAATCAACGCACTGAAGTTCATGACTGGAAAAGGCGTGCCGAACGTCTGGTCAGGGCCAGTGGTCACCCCTATACCATCGTCAGGCCCGGCTGGTTTGATTACAACAATGATGATGAGCACAAAATCGTTATGCTCCAGGGGGATCGACGCCATACAGGAACACCAGAAGATGGTGTGATATCCCGGGAGCAAATCGCCCGGGTTCTGGTCAGTGCCCTGGGCAACCACGCGGCAAAAAATAAAACGTTTGAGCTGGTGGCTGAACGAGGCGAAGCGCAGCAGGATCTTACGCCTCTATTTGCAGACCTGCAGGCGGATAATCTGCAAAAAAATGATGGGGTTTTAGATATGGACAATATGCCACTCGTGGAAGAACCTGAGTGCATTATTAACGAGCTGAATTTCTATTTAAAAAATTTAACCAATCAAAAAGCCTGACAATTTTGTCAAATAGTGGGCAGTCTTATGATAGCTGAGGTTTGTATATTTAAATATACAGACGGAGAACGCTCCTCCTGATATGAGTCCAGTTTCAAATATATTCTTTTAAACAGGCATTAGAGATGAAAGCACTGCTTATTACTACATTGGTCATAGGATTTATTTCTGCGAATACCGTATCTGCAGCTCAGCAATTAAATTATGCAGATGGAAAGAAGATATGATCATAGTCTCAGCCAGAACGTCTGCGGTGCCCGTCCCGGTTGGGTTGCGGCTTCACAAAACTTCAGCGTCTGCCGCATTGATCTATTCCCTGCGATGAATGCTGGCAACGCGTTTACGATTTTCCCCATCAGAACAGTATCAGGTCATTATGAACAAGCAAAAAAACATTTCTCCGGCCGGGCGCGCTGCGACATCCGGCGTCTTTTTTATCGTTATTCTCGGCGCATTAATGGCCTTTACCTCTCTTTCCACCGATATTTATCTGCCTTCCATGCCGATGATGGCCTCTGAATTGCAGGGGAATGTGGAGCTGACCATTACCGGTTTTCTGATAGGGTTCTCGCTGGCGCAGTTGATTTGGGGACCAATCAGCGATCGTATCGGACGCCGCGTGCCATTGTTTATCGGCATGGTATTGTTTGTGATCGGTTCAGCCGGATGCGCGATGTCTTCCAGTATGCCGCAGATTGTTTTCTGGCGCGTGTTTCAGGCCTTTGGTGCCTGTACCGGACCAATGCTGGCAAGGGCGATGATCCGCGATCTCTATGTCCGCACGCGCGCGGCGCAAATGCTTTCAACGCTGGTTATCATCAGTGCTATCGCGCCGGTGATTGGCCCTCTACTGGGCGGACAGATTGTCACCGTTGCCTCCTGGCGCGCCGTGTTCTGGCTGTTGGTGGTACTGGGTGGGGCGATGTTTATTGCGCTCTGGTGGTTACCGGAAACGCTGCCGGGTGAAAAGCGCCTGACAACGCCGCTAAGCAGCGCCTTCGGAAACTATGCTTCGTTACTGCAAAATCGTGAATTTATGCGTTATACCCTCTGCGTCAGCTTTTTCTACGTGGCCGCTTACGCCTTTATTGCCGGTTCGCCGTTTGTCTACATCAGCTATTTCCATGTTGATCCACAGCATTACGGCTGGCTGTTTGGCATCAATATCATTGGTGTGATGGGACTGAGCTCCATTAATCGCCGTCTGGTGCAGCGTCATCCGTTGCATACGTTGTTGCGGGTTGCGGCGCTTGTTGCCGCTCTGGCAACGGTTGTGCTGGCCGCTGGCGCGAAAATGCAGACTGGCGGCATGGCGATGATGGTCGTGACGATTTTTATCTTTTTCTCCATGAACGGCATTATTGCCGCAGCATCGACGGCGGCGGCGCTGGATACCGTGCCATCCAATATGGCGGGGTCGGCTTCTGCGCTGATCGGCTCGTTGCAGTACGGCAGCGGGATTGTGTCATCGCTGTTGCTCTCGGCGATGAGCGACGGCACGCCGTGGACAATGTCGTGGATCATGATGGTATTTACACTGTTGAGCCTGGTGATGGTAATCAAACGAAAAGTGCATTGATGGCGGAACGGTCCGTTGCGTTTTCAGGGGATCCGCGTTTTATTTGCCATCATTTTTCTGTGGTGTTCTCCGGCGCTTCTGACATCGCCAACTTAATTTCCTGGTACCCCTAAAATGGGGGCACCTGGCCGGATCATACAGAACGTAGAGGTTGGTCCTTGAGTGAGTATCTCTGTCATTTACTTTATAGTCAGGGTAATAATCCAGAACAATGAGTCCTGATTCTTTCCTGGGGTTCTGGCGCCTTTTACCAAAATAACCTGTCTGTATTTATGAATTCGCTGCATAGGTCAAATCATAAATGACGGGCTAATCATGGTGGCGTTCCTGGCCTAAAATGGTGTTTTAACATAACGGGAGCTTTGCCGTGGAATACTCAGTATTAAGTAACAACCTCAAAATGCCGATGGTCGGTTTTGGCGTGTTTAAGGTCACCGATAAGGAAGAGTGTAAGCAGTCGGTGTTAAGCGCTATTCGTACCGGTTATCGCCTTATTGACACCGCAGCCGTCTACGGTAATGAAGATGCCGTGGGTGACGCGGTTCGTGAGGCCATCGCCGAAGGACTGTGTACCCGTGAGGAATTATTTATTACCTCAAAACTGTGGGTTCAGGACATGGCCAACGGCGATATGGCCAAAGCCGGTATCGAGGCGTCGCTGAAAAAATCGGGTCTGGAATACTTTGATCTCTATTTGTTGCATCAGGCCATGGGCGATTATTTCAGCGCCTGGCGCGCGTTGGAACAGGCTTATGAAGTCGGTAAATTGAGAGCCATTGGCGTATCCAACTTCTATGCGCATGTCTTAGCCAATTTCTGTGAAACCGTCAGAATTAAGCCTATGGTGAACCAGGTCGAATTACATCCTTACTTCGCGCAACCCGCCGCGCTGGAAACCATGAAGCGCTATAACGTTCAGCCTGAAGCCTGGGCGCCGTTAGGCGGCGGAAGACATAAACCGTATGAAGATGAAATGCTTCAGGGGATTGCCGCTGCCCATCAAAAAACCATTGCTCAGATTGTTCTGCGCTGGAACGTGCAGCGCGGTGTCACGGTAATCCCTAAATCTACCCGGCAGGAACGTATTGCAGAAAACTTTGCCCTCTGGGATTTCTCATTGACTGATAGCGAAATGGCGCAAATCAGCGCGCTGGATTTAGGCTATGTGGGTGAAGCGGTGAAACATTTTAACCCTGAATTTGTTCGCGGTTGTCTGGGGGTTAAAATCCATGACTGAGCGGGTAGACAAGGGCGCGAAATCGGATAGCGGAGTACTATTTATCCCACGGTAAAAAAGTGACTGCCTGCAATAATGCAACAACCGCAGCCAAAAACGCGGAGAAAAGTAAGCCGAACGTTGTAAACATACCTGTCACTTCTTCAGGGCATCTGTATCGTTGGATGACCTTAGACCTGTTTCTTATGATATTGTAATGACGATTACAATATGCTTCGAAAGATCATGTCTTCAAGGAGTAATGTCGTGAGCACGACGAAAGCGAATCGAACCCCAGGGCGCCCACGTAAGTTCGATCCAATGCAGGCGGTGGAAACGGCGCAACACCTTTTCCACTCGCGAGGTTATGACGCGGTGAGCGTTGCCGACCTGACAAAAGCGTTCGGGATTAACCCGCCCAGCTTCTATGCCGCTTTTGGCAGTAAACTTGGGTTATATACCTGCGTACTGGATCGCTATAGCCGCACCGGCGCAATCCCTTTTGCGACGCTTTTACGTGACGATCGTCCGGTGGTTGAATGTTTGATTGATGTTCTGCATGAGGCGGCAAGGCGCTACGTTGCCGACCGGAGCGCTGCTGGTTGCCTGGTGCTGGAAGGAACCCATTGCAACGATCCTGAGGCACGTGAAGCGGCTTGTGAATTGCATGTTGCTGCCGAAGAGAGTATTCGGAACTATATTGCGGAGCAATATCCGCAGGATGCCGTTCGCTTAACTGACTTTATGAGTACGTTGATGTCCGGACTTTCTGCGAAAGCGCGGGCAGGGGATAGGCTGGAGCGGTTACTGGAAACCGTGCGCCTGGCGGGGCTGGCGCTGCGGCAAGTACTTTCACGGTGATACAGGCCTTGCTTCTGCGGGTGAGAAGGTTTGTCCGCGCGACACCTCGCTGCGGGGCGCAAAACTGCGCGTGAGCATCGGTGTTGTCGCGGACCAGGCTACAGCTACAGTATTGTGTGAGTTAAATAACGGTTTTAAGCCAGGCTTCAATATCCTGGGTCGCTATATGATGCTGTACATTCCAGGTGTCGCTCATTGGCCACCACATGCCATCTCCTCGTGCGAAAGCCGCGCGATAGCGAAGCATCGGATCGTCAGGATTTAAATGCAGGGCGTCCAGTAAGCCTGAGAGTGTTAATACGCTCTTGTCAAAGGTGTGTTTGGTCACGCGTTCAACCGTTTCAGCCAGCTTTCCATAAGAAGTCGTCTCTCCTGCGACAAAGAGCACTTCGTTAGCGATCCGCGGCTGATGCAAATAAATTTCGCTGGTTAGCCGACCAATATCTTCCGGTGATGTCACAGTGACTTGAGTTTCCCATCCTCCTAATGCCTTGATGGTTTTTTCAGATAGGTTCACCACATCAAATGCGGGTTCGAAGAGAAAACTGGTGAACATGCCGGTTGAAACAATGACCCATTCCGTTGTCTTCTGTGCCCGCAGCAGTATTCTGACGTCATACTGTTCATCCCAGACGGGCTGACCGCTGCCTTTACCTACCACATCGTAATTTACGCCAAACTGCCAGGGGAAATAGCGGTTAACGCCAGCATCCACGACGGCGTGTGCGATATTTATCTGTGTTCCCGGACCGGCGACAAAGCCCATGCAGTTGATAATGGTCTCAAAATTCATAAAGCAGGTTGTTAACGCTTCAGTCGTGCTGGCGGCGACATCAAGAGAGATAAACTCAGCTCCCGCGTCAGCCAGTTTTTGATGAACATCAGAAAACAATTTGCCCTGTTCATCCATGGCGCCTGGCGACACAATAACGCAGATGCTGCCATTACGCGCTATGACCTCTGGAAGCAGATAGTGCAGCACAGCAGCGCCCAGTTGTCCCGCGCCAAGCACTAATACTTTTTCACCCGTTGTAATGTCACGCTCTTTCATATTGAACCTCTTTTGGTAAATCGCCGGTTACTAGCGAGTAGAGAGAGGTTATGTCAGTGTTCTGTATTCGATAAGACAATGAATGCAGGTTAGACTGTTCGTATAAATGGGATAATCAATGCGTTCAGGCGCGGTGGGTGTATGGATAAGCTGGAATCAATGCAGGTCTATGTTTGCGTGGTAGATGTCCATAGCTTCGCAAGGGCGGCAGAAGTGCTGGGACTACCGCGTTCAACGGTATCGCGGGTCGTTAAGGAACTTGAGACGTACCTGGGTATTCAACTATTACAACGCACCACCCGCAAACTCAGCGTGACCGCCGACGGCCGACGTTACTATCATGAATGCAAAAAGGTGCTGGCTGATATTGCGACGATGGAGTCTTCATTTCCCGGCAGGTCTGCACAACCCAGAGGCCGTTTCAAAGTCGGAATGCCGCAGTCGCTCGCCCGCCATTGCATACTTCCCCGGCTGGCTGCATTTCTGCATCAGTATCCTGAGCTGGAATTGATACTTTGTTCCAGTGATAACGTCGAAGACATCATTCAGGAGGGATATGACTGCGTGATCCGCGCCGGCAGGATCGAAGATTCAACGACGCTGGTCGCCCGCTCGCTCGCGAACTTCAGATGGATGGTTCTGGCTTCGCCAGACTATATTGCCGCCCATGGTAAACCGGATAACGTAGACAGCCTGCAAAGACATCATGCCGTTGGCTACCTGAATCATCGCACCGGGCGTACCACCGACTGGTTTTTTACGTTGGATGATGGTGACTGCGCGCTCCGTATGAAAGAGACGCTGATCGTTGATGATACTGACGCTTACATCCAGGCAGGAATACAAGGCTTTGGTTTGATTCGTGTCGCCAGCTATCTGGTTGCGCCCTATGTGCAAAGCGGAGCGCTCGTTCTCTGTATGGAGCACCTCTCTTTTGATTTACCGCTTTCGCTGGTTTATCCGCAAAACCGCTATCTTCCTCCTTCGGTACACGCTTTTTATGAGTGGAGCAGAGCGGTTTTGCATCAAACCATTAACGGATGATTAAAACCGTGGCATGGCTGATTCAAACTAACGTTGCTGAAGTGAGAAGAAAGCAGGCGGAAGCCAAAAAATGCATCGCTACGGATATCCGTGTGGCGATTAAAAAAACAGCAGAAAATGCAGGGGATAAGAAGAGTACCAGGCTTCAGGAAATATTTAAAACGTCATTGTTTATGGTTTTTATATAATCATCTCAGTCTAAACGAAATCCTAATTGTTATTATTTCCGAGGCAAGGTATAGAATTGTTCGTGGTTTTATTTCAGTATGCATAGCGCAAATAGTAAGCCTGAGTACTGCGTAATGTATTTGCTGATATTATATTTTAAGGATTAATGTTAAGGGACTATACATATGAATAAAATCTGTGTGGCGGTATTACTGACAACGGCGATGGCAAGCGGCATGGCGTTGGCTGATAATCATACGGTATCAATCGGTTATGCGCAAAGTAAAGTGCAGGACTTTGATGATATCAATGGTGTAAATCTGCAATATCGTTATGAGTTTAACTCCACGTTAAGTGTCGTTGCCTCTTTTTCTTATATGCAGGGCGACGGTGAGCAGAATTATTTATACTATGGCGACTCAATAAAAAATAGTGTCGATGTGAAATACTACTCCTTACTCGTGGGGCCAGCGTACCGCATTAACAATTATGTCTCGTTATATGCGCTGGGCGGTGCGGCCTATGTTAAAGCTACAGGCTCGACGAAATGGATAAATGCAGGAGATGTTACCGCTAATTATGAAGATATCTCTGAAAAATCGACTTCTTTCGCTTACGGCGCCGGTGTGATTATTAATCCTGTGGAGAACCTTTCCGTTAATATCGGATATGAAGGAACTCAAGCAGACCTGGCAGGTAATTACTCAATTAATGGCTTTAACGTTGGCATTGGCTATCGTTTCTGATAATAAAAACAGCCTCCCTCCCGGTCGGATCTTCCGCTCGGGAGAATTTTATTGCCCGCCTACAAAACGGGCAACAGAGGTGACAGGTTTACGCCGGAGGAGTCCGACGGTGTCACAGTCGGTCAGGAACCGGCTTGCCAGGCCAGTTCCTGCCTGTAGTGATTTTAAACCGCCGCAGTGCTGGTTAATTAGCTCGTCGTTCCCCAGCCTCCCAACTATAAACATCCGTGCCAATTAACGAGTCGCCAAGCTCTTGATAATCGAAATCATAAAAATCAGCACAGGCGCCGTAGCCTGAGTAGTCCACTGCGGCAAGCCCTACAAATGCTCCGGTAAAGAAACCGCCATAGCTCTGCAGGACATAGTCATCGGAAAGGACGGCGGCATCGAAAACTACCGGGATTTCAACAAACTCGGCGCCGTCAAAACTATACTCATAGCTATAGGTCTGCTTCCTGACTTTTGTCCGTAACCACACGTATTCGACGTCGTCAGGAATATTAATCGCGTTATCTTTCAGGTATGAAGTATATTTTCCACGATTGTTTTCGGCAACCTCGATGACTCTGCCGTTAATTTCATTCCAGGTTACAAAAGCAAAACTCCAGTGACGGTCGTTGTAGTAATTGGTTAATCCGGCCATTTGTTGGTAGCTGAAAGGATTAAAAGCGACTTTAACTTCAGCATTAAAGTAAAAGGCTTGCCAGCGGCGGGCAATAAGCGACAAATCATGCGTATTCGCTAATGATCCCTGGCCGATTAAGGTAAGCTTTCCGTCGCCTGTGGTACCCATCTTTTCGGTAAACGGTACCCGCAGTGTATTCCAGTTGAGATTAAGCGTTGGCGTAGTAAATTCATCGTGCTGGCTATTATCATTCGCGCTTTCGGTATAAATGGCGTCTTTTGGGCCCTCAACAAACGTTTTACCGCCGTGACCGCCCACAATGCGCGGCCAACCATCGTCATCCCAGTACACTTTTTGGATAGCCGTTTCCCGGCCAAGCGTGGACCAGCCGCGAGGATCATAGATTGATTCTCCGGGACGATTCCACGGACGAGCGCACAGCGAAGCATAATACCATTCGCCTTCGGGCGTCGAAACCAAAGCGCCATGTCCTTGTTTCTGGATATAGCTGTCAGGGGTATCAACGTTAGTTAAAAATACCTCTCCAGGCTCGGTTTCGAAGCTGTCCGCATTTAACGTCGTGGAACGGGCCACCACTTCCTGATGGGTAAATACCGTCCCCCCCTGAGCAGCAAAGAGATAATAATAGCCGTTCAATTTATAGAGATGCGGCCCCTCAACGAGCGCTACTGCGGTACCGCGATAGATAGTCCGTGCGGTTTCTGGCATTAATTTTAAAGTTTTTGTATCAAGCTCTGTTAAGGTAATCCCATCAAAAGGATGGTGGTACTCCCGATGATCCCACGTCTGTTGCACAATATATTTACGGCCATCATCGTCATGGAAAAGTGAAGCATCGAAACCCACGCCATTCAGTTTTATCGGCGCACTCCACGGGCCGCGAATATCTGTTGCGGTAGTCAGGTAGTTTGTCATGTCTTTAAAGGCACCTTCGGTGACTTTCACATCGGTATACACTAACCAGAATTTACCATCCGCATAAGAGAGCGCCGGAGCCCAAATGCCGCCTGAAGACGGATTCCCCTTCATATCTAAGAGGGTAGTGGTTGACAGTGGCGACGGCAGAAGATTCCAGTGCTTCAGATCTTTTGATTCATGTAAACGAACGCCAGGAAACCACTCAAATGTCGAGTTGGCGATATAGTAGGTGTCCTCAACACGGATAATACTAGGGTCGGCATTAAAACCACGTAATATAGGGTTTTGGATAAGGGACATATTATTACACCTTTATAAATTTAAAGTTTAATCTGTATTGGATTTACACCCGAATCTCATCAAGCTGGCGGTTAATGTCGCTGACGTGTTTGTCTGAGATGGGATAAATTTGCATGACGATCATTGATACAATCGCTAAGGCGATGGGGATCCAGACCGCTGTCATCATGATCCCATCGATAGCGCTCGCGCTTTGCTGCGCGCCGGTTTCATTAAATCCATAGACGGCCAGCAGCCACAGAGGAATGGCGCCGCCAATGGTAAAGCCAATCTTGAAAAACAGTCCCATAATGGCATTAATAATTGCTGCATTTCGCTTACCAGACTTTAATTCACCATAAGCAATAACTTCAGGAACCAGCGCCCACATAAATCCGGTGGCTGAGGTTAAGCCCCACTGTTTAATGAATGTGGCGATGTAAGCAAGCCACAGCGCATCGTGCATGCCTTCACGCGACCAGACGTAAGTTAATAATTCACCGGCAATAAACATTCCCAGGAAAATGTGGAAGAAGCCTTTTTTACCAAAAATCTTTTTTAGTTTTGGCCAAAATATGGGGAACGCAATACCGGGTATGGAGGCGACCAGCCCAACGGCGCCCATCCATTCGGAGTGACCAACAACATACTGATTGAAAAAGCCGTTAACCGTGTTCATAAAGAACATGAAGGTAAAGGCCAGCATGAAAAACAATCCAAGAATGACGAGTGGACGATTATTTTTAAGTTCAAGGAACAGATCGGTTGTTTTAACGTTGGCGGTCTGTTCGGCGGTCGCAACAACGCGTTCTTTTGTGAATTTATAGCAAATGAAAAGTGCCACCGCACCTAATAACATATACACGGAGTAGACGCCGAACCAGGCGTAATTCGCTGATGGATCGGTATAGTTTCCCAGATTGAGTTCTATGCCAAAAAAACCAGTATCCTTCAGGCTACGGTCTTTTGGTGAGGCCATTTGCACGAACATCGGGAAAAGGGTATACACCAGAAGATTGGCGCTATTAGCCAGCATCATTCGCGTACTGGTTAATTTATCAATAGATTCCGGATCTCTTGTCAGTGAGGCATTAAGAGAACCATAAGGGATATTCACCAGGGAGTAGACTAAATCCAGCGCTAAATAAATGATAAAGGCGAACGGTACGGAACCTCTCACGCCAGGAATGGGAGCAAAAAGCAAAGCGGAAAGGATCACCAGCGGCACGCCGGCTCTTAACAGCCAGGGACGGTATTTACCCGCGACTGACGTCCTTTTGTCTACATAGGTTCCAACCATCGGATCCCAAAACACATTGATTATTCGTACGAAAAGAAAAATGAACCCCGCAGTGGCCGTACTGATCGTATTCACCGTCAACATATGTAGAGCAAGAAAGCCGCCTATTGTGCCGAAAACCAGGTTTTGCGCAAAATCGCCCATCCCGTAGCCAATACGTTCCCCACGAGTTAACTTATGATATTCATCATTGCGACTTTGCATTATTTTTTTACCCATTCTGAGCAGACTCCGGTTTGTTGTGTGAGTGTGAAACACTTTCTGACACAAATGATCTCGAAGAATCTATTACGTTTTTAAATTAATTAATTATGTTTTTTTACTTCTGTGATCCTCAGAGCAACAGCCACTCGACACAATCTATGTACTCTATATGGATTTTCTCGCATTAAATATTTGAAAGTAATATTTGCGAGGTGGCTCACATTTGAGTGTTTTCTCAATCGCTGAGTGAAATAACGTAATTGAGTAACCGGTTTATTGAATACAGGATGTGTCATAGTTGTTACATCTCTTACATTCACCAATGTCGGAGGCATTATGCCATCTTAGTTTAGGCGAAATACTATCAAGGGTTTTACTCACGATATAATGATGCCCACGCGGCAGAACCTCTGTGGCGATGATTTTTCTATCAGCGCTAATCATTAATTTCGATTGTGGAGAAAGAATTACGATACTAGTTTAAAACCTCTGTAACGGTACAAAATAAAAATAAATTGTTCTCCCAATAGCGACATATTCTGCGTAGCCAGAGTAAGGTTGTTATTGTCTGAATAAAATTAACCTCAATTGAGATAATGATGACAATGATTAGAAAGCTTCCATTAACTATGGCGGTTATCGCCGCGTTTTCTCCGCTTACCTCTGTAATAGCCCAAGAATTTACCCAGGAGCAGATCGACGCCATCGTCGCCAAAGCGGTTGATAAAGCGCTGGCCGACCGCCAGGCTAAAATTGATGCCGCGGCCGATAAAAAGGTTGATGTTATTACCAACCCGCAAACCACCGCCGCTTCGCCGGATATGGCGATTCCTTTCGGCCTGAAATTTAGCGGCTACGCCCGCTATGGCGCCCACTTCCAGACCGGCGACCAGAAATATGTTGGCGTCGACGGCTCCTATAACGGCGCCTCGGCGATCGGCCGTCTCGGTAACGAAAGCAACGGCGGCGAATTTCAGATCAGCAAAGCGTTCAAAAGCGCGCAGGGGGCCATCTGGGATCTTAACGTCATGTTTGACCACTGGAGCGACGAGGTTAACCTGAAAAAAGCCTACGTCGGCGTCACCAACGTCCTCGAATCCAACCCCAACGCCTATATCTGGGCCGGCCGCGACTTCCACCAGCGCCCGCAACAGGGGATCAACGACTACTTCTGGATGAACCACGACGGCCAGGGCGCGGGGGTGAAGAACTTCGATATCGGCGGCGTGCAGTTCGACGTGGCGACGGTGTCGCAGGTGAAATCCTGTAGCCCGGAAGTGATGGCCGATGAGACCAACCCGTCGCGCATCACCTGTACCGGCAGCTCCGATACCGGCGATAACGGCCACTACGCGCTGACCACCAAAACCCACAACATCAAGGCCGGGCCGATCGACGTCGAGGTGTACGCCAACTACGGCTTTGACTCAAAAGCGGTGGACAGCGACGCGCGCCTCGATGCCTGGCAGGGCGGGCTGGTGCTGAGCCACACCAACGACAGCGGGGTGAACAAGGTTATCCTGCGCTACTCCGACAACTCGGATAACAGCGTCTACAACAAAACCGACGACCTGACCACGGTCTACGCCAGCTTCGAGGGCAGCCATAAGTTCACCCAGCAGGCGCAGATCGAGTATCTGCTGGCCTTCCACGACTACGACAACGGCAAGGATAATACCGACAACCGTAAAAACTACGGCGCGATCGTCCGGCCGATGTACTTCTGGAACGACGTGCACTCGACCTGGCTGGAAGCGGGCTACCAGCGCGTTGACTACGACCAGGGCGGGGATAACCACGGCTGGAAGCTGACGCTGTCGCAGAACATCGCCATCGGCATGGGGCCGGAGTTCCGCCCGATGCTGCGCTTCTACGTCACTGGCGGCCAGGTGGATAACGAGCACACCGCGAAACTAGACGGCACCAGCGACGAGCGGCTGGATTCGCTGAACATCGGCGGTATGTTTGAGGCCTGGTTCTGAGAGAATGTGTTTACGGGAATACCAGACTGGCCTATGCCAGTCTGGTAGTTTTTGGCGCCCAGAACGCAATTTTATTAACGTCTCTATTAATATTTTCTTTTAATAATTCCTTTATTAAAAGGAATGAGTTTATTTCGACTCTGAAAGTTGAATTTATAATATTTAAATAGTTTCCATCTGTGATTGAGTAAATTACATATTGGTTGTCGTGTTGAGATTGCAAGAGTTATTGGTTGAAATTATTGCTTGTCAGCGATATTGATCTATGCCAATTAAATGACTTGTTATCTCTGGATCTTCGTATCTGCTGGTTGATATATTGCCCTGGTTTCTTTAAACATAACGTTGTGAATAAAACGAAATTTACTCCACAATCATTCCTTAAGGAAAAGGGACCGCTATGGCTGATTCATTCCAGAATGAGGTGCCGAAGGCACGTATTAATTTAAAGTTATCCTTACATACCGGGGGGGCGCAGAAGAAGGTTGAACTACCGCTTAAATTGCTCACCGTTGGTGATTTCAGTAATGGAAAAGAGCATCGACTATTGGCCGAACGCCAGAAAATAGATATCAATAAGAATAATTTTAATAGTGTGCTTTCTGAATTTAACCCAGAGATCAATCTCACCGTTGAGAATACGCTGGCCGGTGACAACTCAGAAGACAATGTTAAACTGCGTTTTTCCGATATAAAAGACTTTGAGCCCGAACAGGTTGCCCGGCAAATCCCTCAACTCCGCGCCATGCTGGCGATGCGTAATTTATTACGCGATCTCAAATCGAACCTGCTAGATAACGCTACTTTCAGAAAAGAGCTTGAGAGAATCCTTAAAGATCCAGCTCTGTCCAGCGAATTACGCGCCGAAATGAGTGCCCTTGCCGGGAAGTAAACGGCGGTCATCTCTTTTAATGGATTAACCGGGAATATGCTGATGTCTGTAAATACTGAAACGAACCCCGCGCAGGGGCAAACCGCCGTAATGAACAAAGAAAGCGTTTACGCTTCTCTGTTTGAAAAAATCAATCTGAGCCCGGCATCAAGCCTTGGCGATATTAATGTCTTTCTGGACGATGCGGCGCTATCAGAGGCCACAGCGGGGGAACGCCTGACCGCGGCGATGCAGGTTTTTATGGACTGCATTCGTCAATCCGGTCAGCAGGTGGAGAAACTCGATAAAACGCTTATTGACCACCACATCGCGGAGCTGGATTTCCGTATCAGCCGTCAACTCGATGCTGTTATGCATCACCCGGAGTTCCAGAAGGTGGAGTCTCTGTGGCGCGGCCTGAAGCAACTGGTAGATAACACCGACTATCGCCAGAACGTGAAAACCGAAATCCTCGATGTGTCCAAAGACGATTTACGTCAGGATTTTGAAGATGCGCCAGAGCTGATACAGAGCGGCCTGTACTGGCATACTTACACCGCCGAATACGACACCCCCGGCGGCGAGCCGATAGGCTCGGTAATTTCAGCGTACGAGTTTGACGCCAGCCCGCAGGACATGGCGCTGTTGCGTAATATTTCGAAAGTCTCCGCTGCGGCGCATATGCCATTTATCGGCGCCGTAGGGCCGAAATTTTTTCTCAAGGATTCAATGGAGGAAGTCGCGGCGATTAAAGATATCGGCAACTATTTCGATCGCGCTGAGTACATTAAATGGAAATCGTTCCGCGATACCGATGACTCGCGCTATATCGGCCTGGTCATGCCGCGGGTATTGGGCCGTCTGCCGTATGGGCCGGACACGGTTCCGGTGCGCAGCTTTAACTACATTGAGCAGGTAAAGGGGCCGGATCACGAAAAGTATCTGTGGACCAGCGCGTCATTCGCCTTCGCCTCGAACATGGTACGCAGCTTTATTCAAAACGGCTGGTGTGTGCAAATCCGCGGCCCGCAGGCGGGCGGCGCGGTGAAAGATCTTCCCATCCATCTCTATGATCTCGGTACCGGAAATCAGGTGAAAATCCCTTCCGAGGTGATGATCCCGGAAACCCGTGAGTTCGAATTCGCCAATCTGGGCTTTATTCCGCTGTCTTATTATAAAAACCGTGACTACGCCTGCTTCTTCTCGGCTAACTCAACTCAGAAACCCGCGCTGTACGACACCGCGGATGCGACAGCCAATAGCCGTATCAACGCCCGCCTGCCGTACATCTTCCTGCTGTCGCGCATCGCCCACTACCTGAAACTGATCCAACGCGAGAACATCGGCACCACCAAAGATCGTCGCCTGCTTGAGCTGGAGCTCAATACCTGGGTTCGTGGCCTGGTTACGGAAATGACCGATCCGGGTGACGAGCTGCAGGCCTCACATCCGCTGCGTGATGCGAAAGTGGTAGTGGAAGATATTGAGGATAATCCAGGCTTCTTCCGCGTCAAGCTGTACGCGGTGCCGCACTTCCAGGTGGAAGGCATGGACGTCAATTTGTCTCTGGTTAGCCAGATGCCGAAGGCGAAAGGGTAACACGCCTGTCACTATCCAGGTCGTCTGGCTCGACAGGCTACAGCCTGTCTGGCGACAGACAACACACCCGCGCCATCTCAGGATGATGGCGTGTCAAAAAATGAAATGGAGTAATTAACATGGCAATACCAGTCTATTTGTGGTTGAAAGACGACGGCGGGGCGGACATTAAAGGTTCCGTGGATGTGAAAGATCGTGAAGGCAGCATCGAAGTGGTGGCGCAGGAGCATAACCTGTACATCCCGACCGACAACAACACCGGAAAGCTAACCGGCACGCGTATCCACACGCCGTTTCTGTTTACCAAGGAAATCGACTCCTCAAGCCCCTATCTCTACAAGGCGGTGACCACCGGCCAGACGCTGAAGTCTGCCGAATTCAAGTGGTACAAAATCAATGATGCTGGTCAGGAAGTGGAATACTTCAACACCAAACTGGAAAACGTGAAAGTGGTGAAGGTCAATCCGCTGATGCACGACATCAAGAACCCAGCCTACGAGAAGCACAGCCATCTTGAGCAGATTGAACTGCGCTACGAAAAAATCACCTGGACCTATAAAGACGGCAACATCATTCATTCCGATTCATGGAATGAACGAACGACAGCCTGACGTCTGAAGCAGGCGGTTCGCCGTCTGCTTTTTTGCTAAGCGCCTGTGACCGCTGGCTTTTAGCAAAAAACAATCAGCCTGCCCGACCTTGCGCGCTTTGGTCTCCTGCATTACGGGAAACGGCGATGGGCGGTAGCGTGTCCGGAATCGACAAAGAGAGAGTCTCATGGAAAACCCAGCCATCCTGTTACGCCGTTTAAACCCTTACTGCGCCCGTGCCCTGGAAGGCGCCGCTTCGCTGTGTCAGGCCCGCGCGCATGCGCAAATCCTTCCCGAACACTGGCTGCTAAAACTACTGGAGCAGGGCGAGGGAGACCTGACCGTTTTAGCGCGGCGTTATGAGTGGGATATGGACGCTATCTGGCAGGATCTGCTCTCTTTTCTGGAAACGCTTCCGCGTTCGGTACACAGCCGGCCGCAGCTGTCCGGCAGCATCCAAAGCCTGATGCAGGAGGCGTGGTTAAGGGCTTCACTGGCGGGGGAGACCTCTCTACGCAGTGTTCATCTACTGATGGCGTTAGTCAGCAACCCAACGCGGGTGCGCTGTGACAGTCTTTGGCCGCTGTTAACATTGGGACAAGCGCAGCTTGAACACCTGCGACCACTATTAGATATGCAGTCTGATGAGCGCCCGGAATTACAGCCAGATGAGCCTGGCCACGCTGGCGATGTGGAGTTTGTCGGCCGCCCGATGGAATCGGCCGTGAAGTCCGCTGAGATGACCCCTGCATTACAGAACGCGCTGGATAAATTTACCCTTGATATCACTGCTCGGGCCCGTGAAGGCAAAATCGACCCGGTTTTTGGTCGCGATAACGAAATTCGTCAAATGGTGGATATCCTGTCGCGCAGGAGAAAAAACAACCCAATCCTGGTTGGCGAACCCGGTGTCGGCAAAACCGCGCTGGTCGAAGGGCTGGCGTTGCGCATCGTGGAGGGCAATGTGCCGGACAGTCTGAAGCCGGTTTCATTGCGTACGTTGGATCTCGGCTTACTGCAGGCCGGCGCAGGCGTCAAAGGGGAATTCGAACAGCGGCTTAAGAACATTATCGAAGCGGTACAGCAGTCGCCTGTCCCGGTGCTGCTGTTTATCGATGAAGCTCATACTATCATCGGCGCAGGCAACCAGGCCGGTGGCGCGGATGCCGCTAATTTGCTCAAACCGGCCCTGGCGCGCGGCGAACTGCGAACTATCGCCGCCACGACCTGGAGTGAGTATAAGCAGTACTTCGAGCGTGATGCCGCGCTGGAGCGCCGCTTCCAGATGGTCAAAGTCGACGAACCGGACGATGACACCGCCTGTCTGATGCTGCGCGGGCTGAAATCTCGCTATGCTCAGCATCACGGGGTACATATCACCGATGAAGCCATTCGCGCCGCCGTGACACTTTCCCGACGCTATCTCACCGGTCGCCAGTTGCCAGATAAAGCGGTGGACCTACTGGATACCGCATCGGCCCGCATTCGCATGGGAATCGATACGGTGCCGGAATTGTTGACGCGTATGAAAGCGCAAATCACGGCGCTGGAAATGGAAAAACAGGCGCTACTGGAAGATGCCATGGTCGGTAGCGGTAGCGACGAAGCGCGGTTGGCGGCAATTGAGCTGGAAGAATCGCGTATTATTTTACAGCTTGACGATCTGGAAACGCAGTACGGCCTGGAACTGAAGCTGACCGAGCAACTGCTGAGCTGCCGAGCGGATCCTTCCCGCCGCAAGGAGATCGGCGCATTACAGAGCCAACTTGCCAGCGTCCAGAATAACCATCCGCTGCTGGGGCTGGATGTCGATTTACGTACCGTAGCAACGGTGATTGCCGACTGGACCGGGGTACCGCTCTCTTCATTGCTGAAGGACGAGCAGACGGAACTGCTGGGTCTCGAATCTCATTTGGATAAACGAGTGGTGGGGCAGAATATGGCGCTAAACGCCATTGCCCAGAGATTGCGGGCGACCAAAACCGGGCTTGCACCGGATAACGGCCCGCAGGGCGTATTTCTGCTTGTCGGTCCGAGCGGCACTGGAAAAACGGAAACCGCGCTGGCGCTGGCTGATGAGCTGTTCGGTGGTGAGAGATCGCTGATTACCATCAATCTTTCCGAATATCAGGAGCCGCATACGGTGTCTCAACTGAAAGGTTCGCCTCCCGGTTATGTCGGCTACGGTCAAGGGGGTATTCTCACCGAAGCGGTACGCAAACGCCCGTACAGCGTGGTCCTGCTTGATGAAGTGGAAAAAGCGCATCGTGATGTGATGAATGTGTTCTACCAGGTGTTCGACCGTGGCTTTATGCGCGATGGCGAAGGACGCGAAATCGACTTTCGTAATACGGTGATCCTGATGACCTCAAACCTCGGCAGCGATCGGCTGATGCTGATGCTGGAGGAGCATCCGGAAGCGACAGAATCCGATTTACATGACCTGTTGCGCCCGGTGCTGCAAGAGCATTTTCAACCAGCGCTGCTCGCGCGTTTCCAGACCATTATTTACCGTCCGCTCAGTCAGCTGGCGATGCGCAAAATTGTCAACATGAAACTCAACCAGGTCAGCCAGCGTTTGTATCGTCATTACGGTATGACTACCGATATTGCCGAAGGCTTGTACGACGCGTTGACGGACGCCTGCCTGCTGCCGGATACCGGCGCGCGTAACATTGACAGCCTGCTTAATCAACAAATTCTACCGGTGCTGAGTCAGCAACTGTTGAGCCATCTGGCGGCAGGGTTGAAGCCGCAGAGCCTTTCTCTGGATGTCGATGAAGAAGGCGGCGTGGTCATGGAATTTAGCCACTCCTGATGAGGATTTCTTAGCGTCAACGCCATCCCGGTACAGGATGGCGCGGGCGATGGGCAAGCAGAACACTATCTGCAGGGCATTGCGGTCTTATGGAGAAAAAATATGACCTGGATGAGTTCGTTGGGCCGTGAGCGCAACACAACCGCAGGAGCATAACCTGCATGGTTGGGAATATGAATTTAATCTCAAGCAAAGCTACCCAAAACGCGAACAGATAAACCAGTATCGCGAGAGCGACCTGGCGTTTATTCAGCGCCTGCTGGCTGAAGTCGGCATATTCTATTATTTCACCCTGCAGGAAGAGGCGCAGAGCGAAGTGGTGAATTTCGCCGATGCGCAGCGCACGTTGATATTTGGTAAGACACTCCCCGTCAACAGCCCGTCGGGAATGAGCGACAGCGGGGCGGAGTCCGTATGGGGCTGCGAGGCGGAGAGTGAACAGCGCAGGGAGGATCTTTATTAATGGCATCAGTTCTTACATTGATTAGTGCGAGCCAGGTAGCGCCGGAAGCGCTGGCCGCACAGACCCAGCAGCGTTTGCTGCTGTGGGAAAACTGGCTGCAGCCGGTCACGGCCGAGCAACCAACGGGCGATGATCCCGGCTATGACGATGATTTCCAGTTGATGCGCGAAGAAGTGAATAAGCTATCCGGCGCCAATACCGATCTGATTTGTCAGCTTGCGGAAAAGCTGCTGACCACCGTCACTCAGGATATCCGCGTCGCCTCATACTACGCCTGGGCCCGCCTGCACCGCGATGGCGAAGCGGGTCTGGCTGATGGGCTGGAATTACTGGCTGGATTAATGCAGCGTTTTGGCGTGAGTCTACACCCGCAGCGGGATCGCAGCAGGAGAGCTGCCCTTGACTGGCTGGCGAGCCAGCGCATGCTCGACAGCCTGTCGTTATACCCGGAGGTATGCAACAGCGATGCGCTACGTATCACCGGCGCGTTGCTGATCATGGAGCAGACGCAAGAAGGGGCGGTCCCCGGCGCGTTGTGCGCCGCCCTCGAAACCCGGTTAATGAAATCCGGCGGGCCAGAAGCTGTGGTCCCGCAGAATATCAGCGATGCGCCGCTAGCGGCGGTGGGGGGCAGCGCGCCAGTGCTCAGCAGTATCACCTCTGGTCAGGAGCTGCTGACGCAGGCGCGGGTGCTGGCAAAGTATCTCAGCGACCAGCCGGATGGCTGGCTCTCTGCCCATCACCTGATAAAGAGCATTCGCCATGATACGCTGCATCAGTTGCCGCCGTTACTGGCGGACGGCAGAACTCGTATTGATCCGCCAAAGCCGGACCAGCGGGCGCTGCTGAAAAGGCTGTATCTCCAACAGAGCTGGATGGAATTACTCGAGCAGGCCAGCGAGATGTTTTCCCGCGGCGCAAACCATCTGTGGCTGGATCTGCAGTGGTATGTTCACCAGGCGCTGTTGAAATCCGGGCGCGACGCGCAGGCCGCTATTATTCAGCATGATCTGCAAGGACTGCTGGCACGTTTGATCGGCCTGGAAGGGTTGGCGTTTAACGATGGTACGCCGTTTGCCGATGAGGTGACGCTGAACTGGATACAGCAACAGGTGCTGGATAATGCAACCATCTGGCTGGACGACACCGCTTCCCGCGCCGTCACCGCTTCCGGCGACGACAACATCCTTCAGTTAGAGCCGGAGGCGCTGGCTCTGGTCGACAGCGATGGCGCTGAGGCGGCGCTGACCTGGCTGCAGCATCGTCCGGGTATCACCACCCCCAGAAGCCGCTGGTTACTGCGATTATTGATGGCGCGGATTGCCGAGCAGAGCGGGAAAAACGAACTGGCGCAACATCTGCTGGCGGAACTGGACGTGCTGGCAGCCACGCTGTCACTGGCACAATGGGAACCGGAACTACTGTTTGAAGTCCGAGCGCGTCATCTGCGGCTGTTGCGCGGTAAGGCCGGACGCAGCGAAACGGAAAGAGCTCGTCTGCAGTCGCAGATGGACCGTTTGCTGGCGGACCTGATTGCTATTGACCCCGCCCGCGCGGCGGTGCTGTGCGTTTAAACGCCTGATGATCGTCATGGACGAGTAACGGATAACATACGATCGATGATTTAACCTTGCGCTATTTCGATGCTGGATCTCGACAAAGCCGGTACGCCGGATCCCTACGTAGAGCGTCTGTTTGAAGGGGTTGCTTTTTCCATGGAGCGCTTGCGGGAAAAGATTGATGACGACCTGCCTGAGCTTACCGAAGGGCTGGTTAGCATGCTGTGGCCGCACTATCTGCGCACCATTCCGTGGCTATCGGTGGTGGCGCTGACGCCGGAACTACCGACGATGAAGATGGCGGAAACGGTGCCTGCCGGGCTGGAGATATATTCCCGCCCGCTGGGGCCGAAAAATACCGTCTGCTGCGCCGCCTGCGCAGAGCGTGGGGCCGCGTGAGCTACCGTTTATCGACAAGGATCGGCTGGACCACGCGGCGTGGGGCTATGACTTTGCCCACACCGGCATCGTGGCGCAGCTGGGTTCGCCGCAGATGCTGGATTTTTACGATAATAGCGTCCTGCCGGGCCTGCGAGTAAAACAATTATTGAACTTAATATCGGCGAAATAATTAATACACGCACGAACGGATATGAAATAACTGCTGAGAATATTTATCGTGGCCAATATTCATTGACCGCTACAAATATCATCATCAGTTATATATGGAGGTTCATCTATTAGCATA
>NZ_JBEAII010000036.1:0-136397 GCF_040064515.1 Klebsiella sp. CN_Kp104
CTACCCGCATCCTGTTACCCGGCGGCGCTGCGCCTGGTCGGGCTACCGGTCCTGGCCGGAACGCCATTCTGTAGGTCGGGTAAGGCGAAGCCGCTACCCGACACAAAGCGGTTCATTTTGTGATCGAGTTAAAGTAAATCATCCCTGGCGATTTTATTTAGTAAAAGTTTTACTAAAATAAGTTTTATCTTATTAAGCCGTTCAGGGAGGCGATATGAATCGCTGGGAAAACCTTCAACTCACTCATGAAAACAGGCTGGCGCCGCGGGCGTATTTCTTCTCTTACGACTCACTGGCCCAGGCGCGGACCTTCGCCCGCGAAACCAGCAGCCGCTTCCTGTCCCTCAGCGGGCAGTGGAACTTCCGCTTCTTCACCAACCCGTTGCTGGTACCGGAGAGCTTTACCTCATGCTATCAGAACGAGTGGGGGCCGATTACCGTACCGGGCATGTGGCAGATGGAAGGCCACGGCCAGCTGCAGTACACCGACGAAGGTTTCCCCTTCCCCATCGACGTGCCCTATGTCCCGACCGATAACCCGACCGGCGCCTACCAGCGCCTGTTTACCCTCGGCGACGGCTGGCAGGGCAAACAAACCATCATCAAATTCGATGGCGTCGAAACCTATTTCGAAGTCTACGTTAACGGCCAGTACATCGGCTTTAGCAAAGGCAGCCGCCTGACCGCCGAGTTCGATATCAGCGCGGCGGTGAAAACCGGCGACAACCTGCTGTGCGTGCGCGTGATGCAGTGGGCGGACTCCACCTATATTGAAGATCAGGACATGTGGTGGTCGGCGGGCATTTTCCGCGACGTCTATCTGGTGGGGAAAAATCCGCTGCACGTGCAGGATTTCACCGTGCGCACCGATTTTAACGATGACTACATCGACGCGATCCTCTCCTGCCAGCTGACGCTGGAAAACCTGGCTCCGCAGACGACGGCGGCAACGCTGGAATATACCCTGTTCGACGGCGAAAAAGCGCTTTATTCGGGCAACGTCGGTCAACTGCAGGTCAGCCAGCAGCTAAATACCGGCTTCACGATTGATGTGAGCGCGCCGCAGCAGTGGTCGGCGGAAAGCCCGTATCTCTATCATCTGGTGCTGACGTTAAAAAACGCCGCCGGCGAGGTGCTGGAAATCATCCCGCAGCGCGTCGGTTTCCGCGATATCAAAGTGCGTGACGGCTTGTTCTACATCAACAACCGCTACGTAATGCTGCACGGCGTGAACCGCCACGATAACGACCATCTGAAAGGCCGCGCGGTCGGCATGGATCGCGTGGAAAAAGATCTGCTGTTGATGAAGCAGCACAACATCAACTCGGTGCGCACCGCCCACTACCCGAACGACCCGCGTTTCTATGAAATGTGCGATATCTACGGACTGTTCGTGATGGCGGAAACCGATGTGGAATCCCACGGTTTCGCCAACGTCGGCAACCTCAGCACCATCACCGACGACCCGGCCTGGGAACACATCTACGTTGAGCGCATCGTGCGCCACGTTCACGCGCAGAAAAACCATCCGTCGATCGTCATCTGGTCGCTGGGTAACGAATCCGGCTATGGCTGCAACATCCGCGCCATGTACCACGCCACCAAAGCGCTGGATGATACCCGGCTGGTGCACTACGAAGAGGATCGCGACGCCGAGGTGGTGGATATCATCTCCACCATGTACACCCGCGTGCCGCTGATGAACGAATTTGGCGAACATCCACATGAAAAACCGCGCATTATCTGCGAATACGCCCATGCGATGGGCAACGGTCCCGGCGGATTAACCGAATACCAGAACGTCTTCTACCAGCATGACTGCATCCAGGGCCACTACGTGTGGGAATGGTGCGACCACGGTATTCAGGCCAGCGACGAAAACGGCGCGGTGTGGTACAAATTCGGCGGCGATTATGGCGACTACCCGAACAACTACAACTTCTGTCTCGATGGTCTGATTTTCTCCGACCAGACGCCGGGGCCGGGCCTGCGCGAATACAAGCAGGTCATCGCCCCGGTGAAAGTACAGGCACGGGATATCTGCCGCGGCGAACTGCGGGTGGAAAACAAACTGTGGTTCTCCACTCTCGATGACTACACCCTGCGCGTTGAAGTCCGCGCCGAAGGCGAAACGCTCTCCAGTCAGCTGCTGAAAGTGAAAGACCTGGCGCCGAACAGCGGCCGCGACCTGCAAATCGCCCTGCCGCAGCTCGACGAACGTGAAGCTTTCGTCAACATCATGGTGACCAAAGATTCGCGCACCCCGTATAGCGAAGCCAATCACGATATCGCCGTCTATCAGTTCCCACTTAAAGCGCGAACCGCCGCGCGAACGCCGCTGTTAAACGCCAGCGCCACGCCGCTGCAGATTGTCGATGAACGCCTCAGCTACACCATCTGCGGCCATAACTTCCGCGTGGTGTTCAGCAAGGTCAGCGGCAAACTCAGTGAATGGCAGGTCAACGGCGTCGACCAGGTGACCCGCGAGCCGAAGATTAACTTCTTCAAACCAATGATTGATAACCATAAACAGGAATACGAAGGACTGTGGCAGCCGGCCCACCTGCAGATAATGCAGGAGCATCTGCGCGAATTCAGCGCTGAAATAGAGGGCGAAACGGTGGTGATCACCACCCGCAGCGTGATTGCGCCGCCGGTGTTCGACTTCGGTATGCGCTGTACCTATCGCTGGCAGATTACCCCGCAGGGCCACATCAACGTTGAGCTGGCCGGCGAGCGCTACGGCGACTATCCACACATTGTCCCGTGCATCGGCTTTATGCTGGGCATTAACGGTGAGTTCGACCAGGTGAACTACTATGGCCGCGGGCCGGGCGAGAACTACGCCGACAGCCAGCAAAGCAACATCATTGATATCTGGCATACCACTGTCGACGATATGTTCGTCAATTATCCATTCCCGCAGAACAACGGTAATCGTCAGCACGTGCGCTGGGCATCGTTCAGCGACCGCCACGGCAGCGGTCTGCTGGTCGTTCCGCGCAATCCGCTCAACGTCAGCGCATGGCACTTTACGGCAGAAAACCTGCACGCCGCCCAGCACTGCAACGAACTGCAGCGCAGCGATGACATCACCCTGAATATCGATGCACAACTGCTCGGCCTCGGCTCCAACTCCTGGGGCAGCGAAGTGCTGGATAGCTGGCGCGTCTGGCTCAACACCTTTAACTATGGCTTTACGCTGCTGCCGCTGGAGGGCGGATGCGGCACCTCGCAGGTACTGGCGAACCATAGCTTCGGCGCCGGTTTCTTTTCCCCCGTTGCACACAGCGAGGCTGAACAATGAGAATTCTCGATAATTTAGAACAGTTTAAGCAGGTTTATCATAGCGGCCGCAAATGGCAGCGCTGCGTGGAAGCCATCAATAACATCGACAACATCCGCCCGGGCGTGGCGCATTCCATTGGCGATTCGCTCTCCTATCGGGTGGAAACCGATAGTACGACCGACGCGCTATTTGTCGGCAACCGCCGCTACTTTGAGGTGCACTATTACCTGCAAGGGCAGCAGAAAATCGAGTTTGCCGCCAAAGAAAATCTGCAAACCGTCGCCTGCTACCGCGACGAAACCGATCGCGAATACCTGAAAGGGATCGGTGACACGGTGAAGGTTCACGAAGGGCAGATGGTGATTTGCGATATCGACGAAGCCTACCGCTTTATCTGCGATGCGCCGGTAAAAAAAGTGGTGCTGCGAGTCACGGTTGAAGACGGATACTTCCTCAATAAGTAAACCCGCGTTAAGCGACAAGGGAGGTCAACGGGTACGCCCGTTGGCCTTTCGGTTCCAGCCCGCTAAAGCGGGTAGATGAATGATTGGAGGACGTATGTCCGAGTCTGTACGTGCCAAAATCGGCAAGTTCGCGCTGCTATCGATGGCCTTTACCGCCGTCTTTAACGTGCGAAATATCGTCAATAATAACATCGAGTTAGGTCTCAGTTCCGCGCCTATCTTCTTATTCGCCACTATCGTTTACTTTATCCCGTTCGTGTTTATCATCGCCGAATTCGTCTCGGCCAACAAACACTCCGAATCCGGGATGTACGCGTGGCTGAAGCAGCCGCTGGGTACCCGCGCCGCCTATCTTGGTTCCTTCCTCTACTGGTTTGTGAACCTGTTCTTTTTCCTCTCGCTGTTGCCGAATGTAGTGGCCTACGCCTCATACGCGATCACCGGGTACGCGATCCCCTTCTCGCCGATGGTGACCTCGCTTATCTCCATCGTGCTGTTCGCCATGGCCACCCATATATCCACCAAAGGGGCGACCTGGCTGGGTAAAATTTCCGAATGCGTGGCCTACGGCGTGTTCGCTTTGTTCGCGATTTACGTCGTCGGCGCGCTGACCGCACTGGGTTCCGGTCATGTCCCGGCGCAGCCGATTACCCTGGCGGCGATGGAGCCGACCATCAACTGGGCGACGCTCGGTATCATGTGCTGGATTTTCCAGGCCGCGGGCGGCGCGGAAACCGTTGCCGCCTACCTCAACGACACCAAGGGCGGGCAGAAATCCTTTATTAAAGTCATCATCACCGCCGGGGTGCTGATTGGCGGTATGTACGCCTTAGGTTCGCTGCTGGTTAACGTCTTTGTCGCCCGTGAAAACCTGACCTACGCCGGCGGAATGGTGGAAATCTTTACCGGTCTCGGCGCCTACTTCCACATTTCTGAAGCGCTGATGGGCCGCTTCGTCGGCATCATCCTGTTTATCGCTATCTTCGGCAGCATGATGATGTGGACCGCCGCGCCGGTCAAAATCCACTTCTCGGAAATCCCGAAGGGTATCTACGGCCAGAAAACCACCGAGCTGAACGCCCACGGCGTGCCGGTACGCGCCGCCTGGTGGCAGTTCCTGTTCGTTTTCCTGATGTTGATTGTTAACGGCTTCGGCTCCGCCAGCGTGCAGCAGATGATGAACACCGCCATTAATCTCACCGCCGGTACCGCCATGCTGCCGCCGCTGTTCATCATGGCCGCCTACTTCGTCTTCCGCTGGAAACACGATGACACGCCGCGCGACTTCCGTATGGGCTCGAGGAAAGTGGGCATGAGCGTGGTATCGATGCTGATAGTGATTTTCGTGGTTAGCATGACCGCTTCCGCCTTCCCGCCGGGTGTCGATCTGGTTAACGCTTTCTTTATCAACGTCTTTATGACCGCGGTCTTCTCCGGCCTGGCGTGGTGGTGGATCACCCGCTTTGAAAAAAAGCAGCAACGTCTGCGCGCCGCGGCGCCGGTTAACGCTGCCGCCGCCGGTAAATAACGTTCCTGTCGTCCCGTCAGCCCCTCGGCGGCTGGCGGGATTTTTTTATCCCTCGCCTGATTACGTATTACTCAACCTTTTTCGTGATCGAGTTAAAGCTATTCGGTTTCTTTACTTCTATTTACTAAAACTTTTACTAAAATCGACATTAATCCTTAACTACCTCTACCCTACAAACAACACAACCCCCTTCAGCGACCCTCTGAAGGACAATGTGTGGAGATGTGTTATGTCTGATACTAAACGTAATACCATCGGCAAGTTCGGCCTGTTATCGCTGACCTTTGCCGCCGTTTACAGTTTCAATAACGTCATCAACAACAATATCGAACTGGGGCTGGCGTCGGCGCCGATGTTCTTCCTCGCTACCCTGTTCTACTTCATTCCGTTTTGCCTGATTATCGCCGAGTTCGTGTCACTGAATAAAAACTCCGAGGCCGGGGTTTACGCCTGGGTGAAGAGTTCGCTCGGCGGCCGTTGGGCGTTTATCACCGCCTATACCTACTGGTTCGTAAACCTGTTTTTCTTCACCTCGCTGCTGCCGCGCGTGATCGCCTATGCCTCTTACGCCTTCCTCGGCTACGAATACATTCTGACGCCGTTTGCCACCACCGTGCTGAGCATGGCGCTGTTCGCCTTCTCCACCTGGATCTCCACCAACGGCGCGAAAATGCTGGGACCTATCACCTCCGTTACCTCATCGCTGATGCTGCTGCTAACGCTCTCCTATATTTTGCTGGCCGGTACCGCGCTGGTAGGCGGCGTGCAGCCAGCGGATCCGATCACCGTCGAGGCGATGATCCCTGACTTCAACTGGGCGTTCCTTGGTATTACCACCTGGATCTTTATGGCGGCGGGCGGCGCGGAATCGGTGGCGGTATACGTCAACGATGTGAAAGGCGGCTCGAAATCCTTCGTCAAAGTGATCATCCTCGCCGGGATCTTCATCGGCGTGCTGTACTCGATCTCCTCCGTGCTGATCAACGTCTTCGTCAGCAGTAAAGAGCTGAAGTTTACCGGCGGATCGGTGCAGGTGTTCCACGGCCTGGCGGCTTACTTTGGCCTGCCGGAAATTCTGATGAACCGCTTCGTCGGCCTCGTTTCGTTTACCGCGATGTTTGGCTCGCTGCTGATGTGGACCGCCACCCCGGTTAAAATTTTCTTCTCGGAAATCCCCTCCGGCATCTTTGGTAAGAAAACCGTCGAGCTCAATGAGAACGGCGTCCCGGCGCGCGCGGCCTGGATCCAGTATCTGATCGTCATTCCGCTGATGATTATCCCGACGCTGGGATCCAACACCGTGCAGGATCTGATGAACACCATCATCAACATGACCGCCGCCGCTTCCATGCTGCCGCCGCTGTTCATCATGCTGGCCTACCTCAACCTGCGCCGCAAGCTCGACCATCTGCCGCGCGATTTCCGCATGGGCTCGCGTACTACCGGCATCGTGGTGGTATCCATGCTGATTGTGATTTTCGCCATCGGTTTCGTCGCCTCAACCTTCCCAACCGGTGGCAACATCCTGACCATCATTTTCTACAACGTCGGCGGGATCGTGATTTTCCTTGGCTTCGCGTGGTGGAAATACAGCAGATACGTCAAAGGATTAACCCAGGAACAACAACAAATAGAAGCGGCTCCGGCTTCCCATACCTCTTAAATACCTTAAAAAAATGAAAACTAACTCTTACTTATACGGGGCACTCGTTGCCCTGGCTTTTTGCGCCCCTGCGGCGGCCGCTGAGACTGTCCATCCGGCCGAGCACGACGATACCAAAACGCCGGAATTAACCACCACCTCCTATCGCTTTTACGGCGAGTTGGGGGTTGGCGGATATATGGATTTAGAAGGCGAGGACAAACATAAATACAGCGATGGCACCTATATCGAGGGCGGGCTGGAGGTCAAAAACGGCCACTGGTTCGGGCTGATTTACGGCGAAGCCTGGACGGTACAGGCCGATAGCCAGGGCAATGCCTGGACGCCGGGCCACAGCTGGGGCGGCGTGGAAGGCGGCCTTAACCGCCTCTATGGCGGCTATAAAACCGATAACAACACCGAGATCATGCTCAGCCTGCGCCAGGACTCGTCGCTGGACGACCTGCAGTGGTGGGGCGACTTTACCCCCGATCTGGGTTACGTGATCCCCAATACCCGCGACATCATGTACGCGCTGAAGGTACAAAACCGCAGCGGCGATTTCCGCTATAGCGTCACCGCCACGCCGGCCGGGCATCACGATGAAAGCAAGGCCTGGCTGCACTTCGGCAAATACGATCGCTATGACGATAAGTACACCTATCCGGCGATGATCAACGGCTACGTGCAGTACGACATCGTCAAAGACGTCACCTGGATGAACGGCCTTGAAGTGACCGACGGCACCGGGCAGCTATTCCTGACCGGCGTTCTGTCGCCCAATCTGGCCTTCCGCGCCTGGCACCATACCGGCCGCGCCAAAGGGCTGGATGTCCCCGGCAGCGAAACCGGCTTTATGGCCAGCGCCATGTATGAAGCATTAAGCGGGCTCTACTTCTCCACCGCATACAGCTACGCCAAACACCGCCCGGACCACGCCGCTGATGAAACCACCGCGTTTATGCAATTTGGCATCTGGTACGAATACGGCGGCGGGCGTTTCGCCACCGCCGCCGACAGCCGTTTCTATACCAGCAACGCCAGCGGCGACCCGAGCGACAAAATTTTCCTGATGCAATACTTCTACTGGTAACAAGGAGCCGAGATACCATGAACTTCACCACTACGCTGACGCCGCTGGCCTGCGCGCTGATGCTGAGTTTTTCCGCCCATGCCGTCACCGCGCAGGCGTTTAAAAACGTCATCGACCGCAGCGGCGCGCCGCAGTATATGCAGGATTTCGACGCCGACGACCACCAGCGCTTCAACCCCTTTTTCGACCTCGGGGCGTGGCACGGCCACCTGCTGCCCGACGGCCCGGCGACCATGGGCGGCTTCCCCGGCCCGGCGCTGCTGACCGAAGAGTACATCAACTTTATGGCCACCAACTTCGATCGCCTGACGGTATATCAGAACGGCAAAAAGGTCGATTTCACCCTGCAGGCCTGGAGCCTGCCCGGCGCGCTGAAACAAACGCTGACCGCCCCCGGCGTGAAGGTGGAGATGACGCTGCGCTTCGCCAGCGCCCACACTTCACTGCTGGAGACCAAAATCACCAGCAACACTCCGCTAAAGCTGGTGTGGGATGGCGAACTGCTGGAAAAACTGGCCGCCAAAGAGGGTAAAGCGCTATCGGACAAAACCATTGATGAAGCCTTCCCGGACTATCAGCGCCGTCTGAGCGCCACGCCCGACGGCCTGACGGTCAGCTTTGGCAAGGTTCGCGCCGCCTCCGACCTGATGACCTCCGGCGAATCGCAGTATCAGATCCACCGTTCGCTGGTAACCGAGACCCGTATCGACGGCCACCGCTTTACCAGCAGCGCGGAGATCCGCGGCTCCACCACCCTCTACACCACCTATTCGCACCTACTCACTGCGGAGCAAGCGCGGCGGGAAAAAGCGCAGATCCGCGATATTCTGGCGCGCCCGGCTTACTATCTCACCGCCTCCGAACAGCGCTGGGACGGCTATCTGCAAAAAGGGCTCAGCAACCCCGACGCTACCGCCGAACAGACCCGCGTGGCGGTGAAAGCTATTGAAACGCTCAACGGCAACTGGCGCGCGCCGGGCGGCGCGGTGCATTACCATACCGTCACCCCATCCGTGACCGGCCGCTGGTTCTCCGGCAACCAGACCTGGCCGTGGGATACCTGGAAACAGGCCTACGCCATGGCCCACTTCAACCCGGATATCGCCAAAGAGAATATCCGCGCCGTCTTCTCCTGGCAGATTAAAGCCAATGATAAGGTGCGCCCGCAGGATGCCGGATTTGTGCCCGATCTGATTGCCTGGAACCTGAGCCCCGAGCGCGGCGGCGACGGCGGCAACTGGAACGAACGCAACACCAAGCCAAGCCTCGCGGCCTGGTCGGTGATGGAGGTGTATAACGTCACCAAAGATAAAGCGTGGCTGGAAGAGATGTATCCGAAGCTGGTGGCCTATCACGACTGGTGGCTACGCAACCGCGACCATAACGGTAACGGCGTGCCGGAATATGGCGCGACCCGCGATAAGGCGCACAACACCGCCGACGGCACCATGCTGTTCACGGTGAAAAAAGGGCAAACCGAGCAGACACTTTCCGGCCTTCGCGCCTACGAACAGGTGACGGCCAAAGGCGATTACGACAGCCTCGAAATTCCGGCGCAGGTAGCGGCGTCGTGGGAGTCCGGGCGCGACGATGCGGCGGTATTTGGTTTTATCGATAAAGAACAGCTGGATAAATACGTCGCCAACGGCGGCAAACGCAGCGACTGGACGGTGAAATTCGCCGAAAACCGCGACCGCAACGGCAACCTGCTGGGGTATTCGCTGCTCCAGGAATCGGTCGATCAGGCCAGCTATATGTACAGCGATAACCACTATCTGGCGCAGATGGCGACCATTCTTGGCAAAGCGGAAGAGGCAAAGCGCTATCAGGCGCTGGCGACGAAGCTGGCGGATTATATCAATACCTGTATGTTCGACCCGCAGACTCGTTTCTATTACGATATTCGTATCGAAGAACAACCGCTGGCCAACGGCTGCGCCGGTAAACCGATCGTCGAGCGCGGCAAGGGGCCGGAAGGCTGGTCGCCGCTGTTTAACGGCGCGGCGACGCAGCAACATGCTGACGATGTGGTTTCGGTGATGCTCGACCCGAAAGAGTTCAACACCTTTGTGCCGCTGGGGACCGCCGCGCTGACCAACCCGGCCTTTGGCGCCGATATTTACTGGCGCGGACGGGTGTGGGTGGATCAGTTCTGGTTCGGCCTGAAGGGAATGGAGCGCTACGGTCATCGCGATGAGGCGCTGAAGCTGGCGGACGCCTTCTTCCAGCACGCCAAAGGCTTAACCGCCGATGGCCCGATTCAGGAGAACTACAATCCGCTGACCGGCGCCCAGCAGGGGGCGCCCAACTTCTCATGGAGCGCGGCGCATTTATATATGTTGTATAACGAGTTTTTCCGTAAGCCGTAGCGTTTTCCCCTCACCCTACCCCTCTCCCACAGGGAGAGGGAACCTCACACCTGCGGTAACAGGCCGATAAAGCTGCGCTTCTGCCGCGGCTGCGACATCATCTCCTCCAGCTTTTCGACGCAGGCTAAATAGTGCGGCGTCTTCTTATGCGCCAGCACCGCCTCATCGTCTTTATAGGCTTCGTAGATAAAAAAGCGGGTTTTCACCTCGGGATCCTGCAGGACATCAAAGCGCAGGTTGCCTGGTTCCCGCAGCGCGCCCTCGTGGTTGGCGCGAAACACCTCGAGAAACTCATCCACCCGCTCGGGTTTAATATTGATCTCCACCAGCGTCACGTTCATTTCAGCTCTCCCTGTTTTTCTTCCTGCCAGAACTGATACGCTTCGCGCGCGTTCAGATTCTCATGCACCACCTTTTTCACCGCCTTCAGCATCGCGCGCGGGGCGCTGGACTGGAAGATATTGCGCCCCATATCCACCCCGGACGCCCCCTGGTCGATCGCCCGCCAGCACATCTCCAGCGCCTCATGCTCCGGCAGTTTTTTACCGCCAGCGATAACGATCGGCACCGGACAGCTGGCGGTCACTTTTTCAAAGCCTTCCTCAACGAAATAGGTCTTCACAAACTGCGCCCCCATTTCGGCGGCAATCCGGCTGGCCAGCGAGAAGTAGCGCGCATCGCGGGTCATCTCTTTGCCGACGCCGGTAACCGCCAGTACCGGCATACCGTAGCGATTACCGGCATCCACCAGTTTGATGATGTTATTGATCGACTGATGTTCGTATTCGCTGCCGATATAAACCTGCGCCGCCACCGCGCAAACGTTGAGACGCAGCGCGTCTTCCATCGCCACCGCCACGCATTCGTTGGAGAGTTCGCTCAAAATCGAATTGCCGCCGGAGGCGCGCAGCACCACCGGCTTATTGGTGGCCGCCGGTACCTGGCTGCGCAGTACGCCGCGGGTGCACATCAGCACGTCGGTGTCGGCAAACAGCGGCGCAATCGACAGGTCGATACGCTCAAGCCCGGTCGTTGGCCCCTGGAAGTAGCCGTGATCGAAGGCCAGCATCACCGTGCGATTGCTGTGCGGATTAAAGATGCGCGCCAGCCGCGACTGCATGCCCCAATCCAGCGAGCCGCAGCCTTTCAGGGTATACAGCGTGTTCTGCTGCGGGCGGTCGATACCGAAGTCCTTACCCTCTTTGATGTCGTCTAAATCAGCCATCTCATCCTCCGTCAGAAGTCGTAGTTGTTGATGTTCTCTTTGCTGAACACCACGCGCTCCGGCAGCAGCACGATACCGTTGCCCTTCGCCTCATATTGGTAGCCCTGCACGCTATTCGGTTCGACCTTCAGCGAGCCGATATCTTTCACCTCAACGCTGTCGCCGACGTTAAGATCGCCCTTTTTCAACAATCGATCGGCGACGTTAACCGCAATTTTGCCCTGCTGAACCACATCCCACAGGCCGAACGCTTTCACCGTGCCGCGCTCAACGTACGGGCGCATCACGTTCGGTGTACTAAAGCCGACGATCGCCACGCCCTGACGCTTGAGGTTCTCCGCCGCCTGCGCCGCCGCCGGCAGCGCATTGGCATCCGGCGCGATAATGGCGTCGAGATCCGGATACGCTTTTAAGATCCCCTCGGCGGTTTGCAGCGATTTGGTGGCATCGTTATAGCCAAACTGGGTGGTGACGATTTGCCACTGCGGATGCTCTTTTTCGATTTTGGCTTTGGCTTCCTTCACCCACTGGTTCTGGTCGGTCACCGTCGGGCTGGAGTAGAAAAACGCGACTTTGGCGGCAGGTTTGCTGACCTGCTTTTCCGCCATCTCGACCAGCAGGCCGCCGAGCTGCTGCGGCGTGCCCTGGTTGATATAGATGCTGCGGCACTCCGGCTTGGTATCGGAATCCCAGGTCAGGACTTTCACCCCGCGCTGCATCGCCCGCTTCAGCGCCGGACACAGGCCGTCCGGCGAGACGGCGGAGACGATAATCGCGTTGTAGCCCTGGTTGACGAAGTTGTTGATAAGCTGCACCTGGCCGGAGACGCTGGGCTCGGTGGGACCGTCATAGGTGACATCCACGCCCAGCGCTTTCCCCGCCTCTTTCGCGCCGTTGCCGCCGCTGGTAAAGAAGCCGACGCCGACCAGCTTAGGAATAAAGGCGATGCGGTCCGCCGCCTGTGCGGTGACTACGCTCATCGCCAGCGCCAGCACGATCAGTTTTAATTTCATTTTATGCTCCGATTGTTTTATGCGAGAAAAGACGCCGCCAGGTCGCGCGCACCCATTCACGGTGCAGGCTCAGCGAACGCCCCATCACCACCACAACCAACAGCGCCCCTGACAGCGCGCTCGACACCTGGTTGGGGATGCCGACCATCTGTAAACCCTGTTGCAGATACCCCACCAGCAATGCCGCCAGCGCGGTACCCAGTATCGATCCCGAGCCGCCGTAAATATTGGCCCCGCCGAGCACCGCCGCGGTCAACGCCGGCATCAGCAGGTCGCGGCCTAAATCCGAACGCGCCGAGCCGAAATAGGAGACCATCACCAGCGCCGCGACCGCCGAGGCGACGCCAACCAGGCCATACAGCACGTACGGGATGCCGTTCACCGACAGCGCGGCATAGCGCGCGGCGCGCGGGTTTTGCCCGAGTAAAAAGAGGTGGCGGCCAAAGCGCCCGCGATGGGCCAGTAGCCAGAAGAAAAAGGTGATAATCGCGAATAGCACCAGCGGCAGCGGCAGTCCGGCGAGGGTTAAATTGGCGAAGGCGGTGAAGCTATCGGGAAAACCGCCAATCCCCTCGTAACCGGTCGCGCCGGCCATCCCGGAAAGCAACAGCGCGCCGCCGCCGTACAGATATAGCGTACCAAGCGTGATCACCAGCGGGCTGATGCCGGTGTAGTGAATCAGCGCGGCGTTGAATAACCCGCATAGCAGCCCCAAGAGCAACGTCAGCGATACCGCGAGCCACAGCGGCCAGCCCGCCTGGGTCATCACCCCGAGGGCGATGGCGCACAGGCCGATGGTCGAGCCCAGCGAAATATCGATCCCGCCGCTGATGATCACCAGCGTCAGCGGCAGCGCGACGATGCCGATGCAGATAAAGTCGCTGGTGCTAAAGAGCAGCATATTGATATCCAGCATGCGCGGATTCAAAGCGCCGAATAGCAGGATTTCCGCGATCAGCAACGCCAGCAGCGCGCTTTCCCAGTTAAGCTTCAGCTTCATTTAAGCCACCTCTTTGCTTTTGCGTTCGGGAAAGCGGGCAACCTGTTTGCTTCCTTTGTTACCTGGCTGGAAACGGCTGTACTTCAGCGCCCGCTGATGGCGGGCCAGCGCCTGGCGCAGGCGGCCATCGAGCACCAGCACGCCGAGCAGCACCAGGCCAGCGATAAAGTCATTCCACCAGGCGGGAAGGCGGAACAGCACCAGTACGGTGTCAATTTGGGTGAGGAAAAAGGCGCCGAGAAACGCGCCAAGCAACGTGCCAGTGCCGCCGAGCAGCGAGATCCCGCCCAATACGCAGGCGGCGATGGCTTTCATCTCCAGGCCGCTGCCGGTCTGATTAGGCACAAAACCAATCTGCGCGGCGAAGACGATCCCGGCGCAGGCCGCCAGCATACCGTTGAGGGTAAAGGCCAGCATCCGCGTACGGTTGACCGCCACCCCCAGCTGGCGCGCGGCGGCGAGGTTATCGCCAACGGCGTAAAAATCACGACCAAAGGCGGTACGCGACAACAGCCAGCCGCCTGCCAGCAGCAGCGCCAGCACCAGCCAGCCCAGCGGCGACACGCCGATAAACGCGGGCTCCGAGAGCGATTTCAGGCTGTCGGGCAAACCCTCGATCCATTTCCCGCCGGTCCACAACAGCATCACCCCGCGATACAACCCCAGCGTACCGAGCGTCGCGACGATCGCCGGGATGCGCAGCCCCACCACCAGCAGGCCGTTAAAAGCTCCGGCCAGCGCGCCAATCGTCAGCGCGAAGGCGATAGCCGTCGCCAGCCCGTAACCGTTGTTCAGCGCCACGCCGACGGTGATGGCGCACAGCCCAACGGTCGAGCCTACCGACACATCAATATTGCGGGTCAGCATCACCAGCGTCGCGCCCAATGCCAGCAGGCAGAGGATCTGCGAGCTGGCGAAAATCATCGCCAGGGTCTGCAGGCTGAAATAGGCTGGATTGAGCGCCACCAGCACGACAAAGAGCGCCACGATGGCAAAGAAGGCGCTCAGTTCGCGATTCTTCAGTAACGTTTTCATGCCTGTCCTCCGAAGGCCAGGGTCATCATGCGATCGACGGTCACCGCCTGCCGCGCCAGCTCACCGCTGTAGCGGCCCTGATGCATCACCAACACCCGGTCGGCAAGATCGACGAACTCATCCACATCGGAAGAGATCATCAGCACCGCCACGTTTTGCGCGGCAACGCTTTTTAGCAGTTGATAGATATCGGCGCGGGCGGAGACATCCACGCCGCGCGTCGGCTCATCGACAATCAGCAGTAACGGATTAGCTTCCAGACAGCGCGCCAGCAGCACCTTTTGCTGGTTACCGCCAGAGAGAGTGCGCACCGGCTGATCGCCATCGGCCAGCTTGATCCCCAGCGCCCGGTGATAGCGTTCAACCACCGCCGCCTCCCGTTTCCCCTGCTGCCACCACGACGGCTGATTGAACATCACCGTGTTCCAGCGCACCGGCGCATCGAGAAACAGCCCCGAGACCTGGCGGTCTTCCGGCAGATAGACCAGCCCGCTGGCCAACCTGGCGCGGGTGCTGTCGCGGCTAATTTCGCGGTTCTCAAGCCAGATTCGCCCGGCGCGCGGTGGACGCAGGCCGTATAAGGTTTCGGCAAATTCGGTGCGCCCGGATCCCACCAGCCCGGCCAGACCGACGATCTCTCCGGCGCGGATCTCCAGATTGAGATCGATAAAGCCTTCGCCGGTAAGATCTTCCACCCGCAGCACGGGAAAGTCCTGCGGTTGCGTACGGCGGTTGCCCGGTAGCGACAGCCACAGCTTTTGCGTGTCGCTCAGCGTATGGTCACGGCTGACCGGCGTCATCGCGTTAATCAGTTGTTCGTCGCGGTATGCCGCGGTCTCGCCGCCCAGCACCACCGCGCCGTCGCGCATCACCGAAATATGACTGGCAAGCTGGCGGATTTCGGGCAATTTGTGTGAGATAAAGACGATCCCAACGTCCAGCGCCTGTAACGCTCGGATCTGGCTAAAGAGCCTCTCGGTTTCACCCGGCGTTAAAGAGGCGGTGGGTTCATCCAGGATCAGGATCCTGGCCTCGCGCATCAGCCCGCGCAGGATCTCGACCATCTGTTGATCGGCTACCTCGAGCGTGCTGGCGCTGGCGTCGAGGTTGATCTGGCAGTTCAGCTGCCGCAGTTTGTCCTGCAACCGCGCGACGGTATCCGCCCGCTTCGGCAGGCGGAAAAGAATGTTCTCGCGCACGCTGAGGTTGGGAAACAGCATCGGCTCCTGCGGCACCAAATAGATGCCTAACTGATGAGCCAGCGCCGGATTGAGGCGCGCAAACGCGCGTTCGCCGATCGTCAGTTCACCGCTATCCGGCGTTTCGACGCCGGCGATGATCTTCATCAGCGTCGATTTACCCGCGCCGTTGCCGCCCATCAGCGCATGCACCTGGCCCGCGCCTAGCGTGAAATCAATGCCCTTGAGCACCGCAACGCCGGAGAACTGTTTGCAAATCTGGCGAGCTTCAAGCAGTGGCTTCATCATCGCGCCTCGATTGAACAAATGATTTTTAAATTTAATAATGTTCAAAAGCGTAGACGGTGAACTATATTTACAACCGTGCGAAGATCACACTTTGGTGCTTTAGATCGTCAGGAAAAAATGGGTCAGCGATGAAAGATCCGTTTTGCCAGTCGGCTCACACTTTCCGACCGCGCAATAGCGAACATATGATCTAAATTTTTATAAGAGTTCAATTTATGAGCGAAAAACGCATTACGGAAGAGAACCGCTACGCCGGGCTGGCGTTAGCCGAGGAAGAGCTGGTGGCGCGGGTGGCGTGGTGCTACTACCACGACGGCCTGACGCAAAATGACATCGGCGAGCGTTTGGGGCTGCCGCGGCTGAAGATTTCTCGCCTGCTGGAGAAAGGCCGCCAGTCCGGGGTGATCCGCGTGCAGATCAACTCGCGCTATGAGGGCTGTCTGGCGCTGGAAAGTGAACTCCAGCAGCGTTTTGGCCTCAAGATTGCCCGCGTTCTGCCGGCGCTCAACACCCCGCCGATGAATACCCGGCTGGGTATCGGCGCGGCGCAGTCTCTGATGGGCATTCTGCAACCGGGGCAATTATTGGCAGTCGGTTTCGGCGAAGCCACCATGAGCTGCCTGCAGCATCTCAGCGGCTTTATCGGCTCGCAGCAGGTGCGGCTGGTGACCCTCTCCGGCGGCGTCGGCCCCTATATGACCGGCATCGGCCAGCTTGATGCCGCCTGCAGCGTCAGCATTATTCCGGCGCCGCTGCGGGTCTCTTCGGCGGAGGTCGCCGAGATCCTGCGCCGCGAGTCGAGCGTGCGCGACGTGATGCTGGCGGCGACGGCGGCGGACGCGGCGGTGGTTGGCATTGGCGCCATCGATCAGCGGCGCGACGCCACCATTTTACGCTCCGGCTATATCAGCGAGGGCGAACAGCTGATGTACGCGCGCAAAGGCGCGGTCGGCGACATTTTAGGTTATTTCCTGCAGGCCGACGGCCGGCCGGTAGAAGGACTGGAGATCCATCGGGAACTGCTCGGCGTAACCCTGGATGAGCTGGCGCAGCTGCCAACCATCGTCGGCGTCGCCGGGGGAGAACAAAAAGCGCAGGCGATTCATGCCGCTCTGATTGGCAAGCGCATTAATGGCCTGGTAACGGAAGAGACAACAGCACGCGCGGTGCTCGCACTGGCCTCCTGACGGCCTGGCGCCGCGCGACAACAGCGAGGCGCATGTCATGAGTTACCTGTTAGCGTTAGATGCCGGGACCGGCAGCATTCGGGCGGTCATTTTCGATCTTAATGGCCGCCAGCTGGCGGTAGGCCAGGCCGAATGGAAACACCTGAGCGTCGATAACGTCCCCGGCTCGATGGAGTTCGACCTTACTACCAACTGGCAACTGGCCTGCCAGTGCATTCGCCAGGCGCTCGACGCCGCCCGACTCTCTGCCGCCGATATTCAGTCCGTCGCCTGCTGTTCGATGCGCGAAGGGATCGTCCTCTATGACCGCGACGGCGAGGCCATCTGGGCCTGCGCCAACGTCGATGCCCGCGCCAGCCGCGAAGTGGCGGAGCTTAAGGAGATCCACGACTATCGTTTTGAATCCGAGGTATACGAGGTCTCGGGACAAACCCTGGCGCTTAGCGCCATGCCGCGCCTGCTGTGGCTGGCGCACCACCGCCCCGATATCTACCGCAAAGCGGCAACCATCACCATGATCAGCGACTGGCTGGCGGCGAAGCTATCCGGCGAGCTGGCGGTCGACCCGTCAAACGCCGGCACCACCGGCATGCTCGACCTGTTCAGCCGCGACTGGCGCCCGGCGCTGCTGGATATGGCCGGGCTGCGCGCCGATATGCTGTCGCCGGTCAAAGAGACCGGTACCCTGCTGGGCGCCGTCACCGAAGCGGCGGCGCAGCAGAGCGGCCTGCGCGCCGGGACACCGGTGGTGATGGGCGGCGGCGACGTCCAGCTCGGCTGCCTGGGCCTTGGGGTGGTGCGCGCCGGGCAAACTGCGGTACTAGGCGGCACTTTCTGGCAGCAGGTGGTCAACCTGCCGCAGGTGCGTACCGATCCGCAGATGAATATTCGCGTTAATCCTCATGTCATTCCCGGCATGGCGCAGGCGGAATCGATCAGCTTCTTTACTGGCCTGACCATGCGCTGGTTCCGCGACGCCTTCTGCGCTGAAGAAAAACTGATTGCCGAGCGGCTCGGCGTTGATGCCTATTCGCTGCTGGAAGAGATGGCCAGCCGCGTGCCCGCCGGTTCCCATGGCGTGATGCCTATTTTTTCCGACGCCATGCACTTTAAGCAGTGGTACCACGCCGCGCCGTCGTTTATTAACCTCTCCATCGATCCGGAGAAGTGCAACAAAGCGACCCTGTTCCGCGCGCTGGAGGAGAACGCGGCGATTGTCTCCGCCTGCAACCTGGCGCAGATTTCGCAGTTCTCCGGCGTGACATTCGAGAGCCTGGTGTTTGCCGGCGGCGGCTCTAAAGGCGCGCTGTGGAGCCAAATCCTCAGCGACGTCACCGGCCTGCCGGTGCGGGTGCCGGTGGTCCGCGAAGCCACCGCTCTGGGCTGCGCCATCGCCGCCGGAACCGGCGCCGGACTGTATGGCGATATGGCCAGTACAGGAGAACGGTTAGTGAGCTGGCACCGCGAGTTCACCCCAAATCCGCAGCATCGCGAGCTGTATCAGGAGATGATGAGCAAGTGGCAGACGGTGTACGCCGATCAGCTTGGCCTTGTCGATAGCGGGCTGACAACATCGATGTGGCAGGCACCGGGCCTGGAGCGCCGCCAGCGCGTAGCGTCTTCCCCGTAACCCTAACCACCGGTACCGATCCGCCTTTCCCCCTCTCCCTTTGGGAGAGGGCCGGGGTGAGGGACAACGATTTCCGTTATTTGAATCCCATCACAATCACCGCACTCCCCTTTTCCCTTTTTCTCCGCGACGGCTAAATTAGTAACTCATCCGACCACATAACAATAATTTTACATTGGAAGCCACTATGAGCCGCTATCCGTCGCTTTTCGCCCCGCTTGAGCTGGGCTTCACAACGCTCAAAAACCGCGTGTTGATGGGCTCAATGCACACCGGGCTGGAAGAGCTGCCGGACGGCGCGCAGCGGCTGGCGGCCTTTTACGCCGAACGCGCCCGTCACGGCGTGGCGCTGATCGTCACCGGCGGCATCGCTCCGGCGCCCTCTGGCGTCACCATGGCCGGCGGCGCGGTACTCAACGATGCCAGCCATCTGGCGCACCATCGCCATATTACCGACGCGGTACATCAGGAAGGCGGCAAAATCGCCCTGCAGATCCTGCACACCGGGCGCTACAGCTACCAGCCCGCGCTGGTGGCCCCTTCGGCGCTACAGGCGCCGATTAACCGTTTTACACCCCATGAACTGAGCCACGATGAGATCATGACGCTGATCGATGATTTTGCCCACTGCGCCCAACTGGCGCGTGAAGCGGGCTATGACGGCGTAGAAGTGATGGGCTCTGAGGGCTATCTGATTAACGAATTTCTCGCCGCGCGCACCAACCAGCGCGACGACCAATGGGGCGGCGATTATGTCAGGCGCATGCGTTTCGCCGTAGAGGTGGTTAAGGCGGTACGCCAGCGCGCCGGTCACGATTTCATTATCATCTACCGCCTGTCGATGCTCGATCTGGTCAACGACGGCAGCACGCTGGCGGAAGTCACCGAACTGGCCAAAGCGATTGAAGCGGCGGGGGCGACAATTATCAACACCGGGATTGGCTGGCACGAAGCGCGCATTCCGACCATCGCCACGCCGGTACCGCGCGGAGCTTTCAGTTGGGTCACCCGCAAGCTGAAAGGCGCGGTGTCGATCCCGTTGATCACCACCAACCGCATCAACGACCCGCAGGTCGCGGAGGATATTCTCGCCCGCGGCGATGCCGATATGGTATCGATGGCCCGCCCGTTCCTCGCCGACGCCGAATTTATGTCGAAAGCGCAGCGCGATCGCGCCAGGGAGATCAATACCTGCATCGGTTGCAACCAGGCGTGTCTCGATCGGATCTTCGCCGGCAAAGTCACCTCTTGTCTGGTCAACCCGCGCGCCTGTCATGAAACCCTGATGCCGGTCCTGCCTGCCAAAGCGCCTAAACGGCTGGCGGTCGTCGGCGCCGGGCCGGCCGGTCTGGCCTTCTCCGTTAACGCCGCCGCCCGCGGTCATCATGTCACGTTGTTCGATGCGCTCCCGGAGATCGGCGGCCAGTTTAATATCGCCAAACAGATCCCCGGCAAAGAGGAGTTTCACGAGACGTTGCGTTACTACCGCACCATGCTCGATCTTCATGGTGTCGATCTACGCCTGAACACCCGCGTCACGACAGACGATCTGCTGGCGTTCGATGAGACGATCCTCGCCACCGGCATCGCCCCGCGCCTGCCGGCGATCGACGGGATCGATCATCCCAAAGTGCTGAGCTACCTTGATGTCTTGCGCGATAAAGCGCCGGTTGGCGCGAAGGTGGCGATTATCGGCTGCGGCGGCATCGGCTTCGACACCGCGATGTATTTAAGCCAGTCGGGCGCGGCCACCAGCCAGGATATCGGCGAGTTCTGCCGCGAATGGGGTATCGATACCAGCCTGCAAACGGCGGGAGGGCTGAGTGCTGAAGGCCCACAGCTGAGTAAAAGCCCGCGACAGATTGTGATGCTACAGCGCAAAGCCAGCAAACCGGGCGAAGGGCTCGGCAAAACCACCGGTTGGATCCACCGCGCGACGCTGCTGGCGCGCGGCGTGAAAATGATCCCGGCGGTCAGCTATGAAAAGATCGATGATGAAGGGTTACATGTCACTATCGGCGGCGAGCGCCAACTGTTGGCGGTCGATCAGGTGGTGATCTGCGCCGGCCAGGAACCACGCCGCGAGCTGGCGGATCCGCTGCGCGCGGCGGGGAAAACGGTGCATCTCATCGGCGGTTGCGACGTGGCGGCGGAGCTGGATGCGCGTCGGGCGATTGCCCAGGGCACAAAACTGGCGCTGGCGATTTAGCCGTGTCCCGGGGGCGGCGCGATGCGCCTTCCCCGGGCTACCACGATAATCCCGAACGGTAGCCCGGCTAAGGCGCCAGCCGCAAGCCGGGGGAAACAGCGACATGCATCAGCGCTGTTTACGCACCTTGGTTGCTTTCAAAATGACAAACTTATTGTTCGTCGCAATCGTCGTGCAATTACCAAAAGCGCGCTTCAGCTTACGGAAGTAATCGAGGTGGCGGTTGCCGACGACGTACAGCTCGCCGCCATATTTCAGGCTGCGGCGGGCATCGTTAAACATCTGCCAGGCGATATGGTCGGTAATGGCGTGCTGCTGATGGAACGGCGGATTACACAGAATCGCCGTAAAGCGGTCGGGCTCAATGCCGGAGAGCGAGTTGTTGACCATAAATTCACAGCGTGCGATATCGTCCGGCAGGTTGCGCTCGACGTTCAAACGGCTGGAAGCCACCGCCATGTGCGACTCATCGGTGAACATCACGCTGGCGTTTGGATTTTGCGCCAGCGCCTGCAGGCCAATCACCCCATTGCCGCAGCCGAGATCGGCGATCTCGCCTTCTAAATCAGACGGTAAGTGCTGAAGGAAGAAACGCGCGCCGATGTCCAGGCCGCTGCGGGCAAAAACGTTGGCGTGGTTATGGATGGTCCACGGCGTACCGTCCAGCTTCCAGCTGTAGGTTTGCGGCGCATCGGCAAGCTTGGGGGCGGTGAAAACGCAGTGGATCAGACGCGCTTTTTTCCACGCCAGCGAGGTGGTGGTAGTGCCGAGGATTTTTTCAAACAGCGCCAGCGTCGAGTTGTGCACATCTCGGGCTTTCGCCGCGGCGATAATGCGGGTTTCCGGCGTCACCACTTCGCGCAGCGCGCGCAGTTGCTGTTCCAGCAGCGCCAGCTGTTTTGGCACCTTAATCAGCACCAGCGCCGGCGCGGCCGGCAGCGGGCTCAGGCTATCCTGAAAGCGCACGCTCTCTTCATCGATACCGTTCATCCGCAGGTTGTGGCGGGTCGCCAGCTCGGAAATAAAGGAATCGTTGATGCTGACCGGGTTGCGCTCCGCCAACGCGCAGGAGAGCGCGCCGAAGCCGTCGTTGAAGATGAGCGTCAGGCCGTCGACGTCATTCACCTGTTGCAGCAGATATTCATCCGCCGCTTCCCATGCCTGAAGCGCTTCTTCTTCAGCGTTAGGTGGGAACCGCTCTAATGTGAATAACTCACCGTTTAACTCTACCTGGCTCATCGCCCCTCCGAAATGCTAAAATTCGCGCGTGTTATCGCTCAATTCTCCGGAGAAGTAAACTTTTTTCACCATGAACACGCTACCTTACCTTCAGGGCTACCCCGAATCGCTGCTGTCGCAGGTGACCACCTTAATCGAGCAAGACCGTCTCGGCGAGGTACTGCAAAAGCGCTATCCGCAGGGGCATGATGTCAACAGTGATAAGGCGTTATATCAATACACCCAGGATCTGAAGGCCCGCTATCTGCGCGGGGCGGCGCCAATCAATAAGGTGATGTACGACAGTAAAATCCACGTGCTGAAGAACGCGCTTGGTCTGCATACCGCCATTTCCCGCGTTCAGGGAGGCAAACTGAAAGCCAAAGCAGAAATCCGCGTAGCGACGGTGTTTCGCGACGCGCCGGAAGCGTTTCTGCGCATGATCGTGGTTCATGAACTGGCGCACTTAAAAGAGAAGGATCACAACAAAGCCTTCTATCAGCTGTGCTGTCATATGGAGCCGCAGTATCACCAGTTAGAGTTCGATACCCGCCTGTGGCTGACGCACCTTTCGTTAAACCGTTCTGCGTGATAGCGCACTCGTTTTGTCATCATGGCGTGCTAGAGTGACGAAAGGTTCCCTTTAACGGAGTTCGTCAACGTTTATGATACGTTTCGCAGTTGTTGGCACAAACTGGATTACTAAGCAGTTTGTCGATGCCGCCCATGAAACCGGTAAATTTAAACTCACCGCGATTTATTCCCGCAGCCTTGAACAGGCGCAAGCTTTCGCTAATGACTACCCGGTCGAGCATCTGTTTACTTCGCTCGATGAACTGGCGCAGAGCCCTGACGTTGACGCGGTCTATATTGCCAGTCCGAACTCACTGCACTTCCCGCAAACCCGCCTGTTCCTGAGCCATAAAAAGCACGTGATTTGCGAAAAGCCGCTGGCATCGAACCTGCAAGAGGTTGAAGCGGCGATTGCCGTGGCTAAAGAAAACAACGTGGTGCTGTTTGAAGCCTTCAAAACCGCCAGCCTGCCCAACTTCCTGCTGCTGCGCGAAGCGCTCGATAAAGTGGGCAAATTACGTAAAGCCTTCATCAACTACTGTCAGTACTCTTCGCGTTATCAGCGCTATCTCGACGGCGAAAATCCAAATACCTTCAACCCGGCCTTTTCCAATGGCTCGATTATGGATATCGGTTTTTACTGCCTCGCCTCGGCGGTCGCGCTGTGGGGCGAACCGCAAGCGGTCCATGCCAGCGCCAGCCTGCTGGAGAGCGGCGTTGATGGCCAGGGTACGGTGGTGCTGAGCTACGGCGATTTCGATGTCACCCTGCACCACTCGAAGGTCAGCGACTCCACTATCCCTAGCGAAATCCAGGGTGAAGAAGGCGCGTTGGTGATTGAGAAAATCTCCGAATGCCAGAAGGTGGCCTTTATTCCACGCGGCGGAAAAGCGCAGGATCTCACCCAGCCTCAGCACATCAATACTATGCTGTATGAAGCGGAAGCGTTCGCGCGGCTGGTGGAAGCCAACGATGTCGATCATCCCGGGCTTGAAGTCAGCCGCATTACGGCAAAACTGCTTAGCGAAATCCGTCGCCAGACCGGCGTGGTCTTCCCTGCGGATACTCAACCTATACCCTAAATAATTCAAGTTGCAGGAAGGCGGCAAGTGCGCGAATCCCCAGGAGCATAGATAACTATGTGACTGGGGTGAACGCACGCAGCCAACGCACCTGCAGCTTGAAGTATGACGGGTATAGCGTAAAGGAGTGTAAATGGGCCCTCGACCTCAATTGACGCCCTTTATAACTTGTAATACTTTGTTACGTGCAAAGGGGAGTAACTTCCTGGCCGGTCGATCGTCATTACGATGCGTGCAAAACCGCATCCGGTCGCCGGGCAACAAGACCAAGGATCCATGTCCGCTCTTGTTGTAAGTGAGACCTTGCCGGAAGGCGAGGTCTATGCATAAAAGCGCAGCGGCTGCCGTCTTTCGACGACAGCCGTTTTGTTTTTATGTAAGGAATAACGCAATGAATAGTGTCGGCACGCCGTTGTTATGGGGCGGATTCGCTGTAGTCGTGGTCATCATGCTGGCGATCGATTTACTGCTTCAGGGAAGGCGCGGTGCGCATACCATGACCATGAAGCAGGCCGCCGGTTGGTCCATCCTGTGGGTCACCCTCTCCCTGCTGTTTAACGCCGCTTTCTGGTGGTATTTGGTGCAAACGCAGGGCCGCGCCGTCGCCGATCCGCAGGCGTTAGCCTTCCTCACCGGTTATCTGATCGAAAAATCACTGGCGGTCGATAACGTCTTCGTCTGGCTAATGCTCTTTAGCTACTTTGCCGTGCCGCCAGCGCTACAGCGCCGGGTACTGGTGTATGGCGTCCTCGGGGCGATTGTCCTGCGTACCATTATGATCTTCACCGGCAGCTGGCTGATTTCGCAGTTCGAATGGCTACTGTACGTGTTCGGCGCGTTCCTGCTGTTTACCGGGGTGAAAATGGCGCTGGCGAAAGAAGATGATTCCGGGATCGGCGATAAGCCGCTGGTGCGTTGGATCCGCAGCCATCTGCGGATGACGGATAAAATCGAGAGCGAGCGCTTCTTCACCCGTAAAAATGGCGTACTGTTCGCCACGCCGCTGCTGCTGGTGCTGATCCTGGTTGAGCTGAGCGACGTGATTTTCGCCGTTGATAGCATCCCGGCGATTTTCGCGGTGACCACCGACCCGTTTATCGTGCTGACCTCTAACCTGTTTGCGATTCTCGGCCTGCGTGCGATGTACTTCCTGTTGGCGGGCGTGGCCGAACGCTTCTCGATGCTGAAATATGGTCTGTCGGTGATCCTGGTGTTTATCGGTATCAAGATGCTAATCGTCGATTTCTACCACATTCCGATCGCCGTTTCCCTCGGCGTGGTGGGCGGTATCCTGGCGGCGACGCTGCTGATTAACGCCTGGGTGAACAAACAGAACGATAAGAAGAAACAGCTGCAATAACCCCCTGTTCCCGGCCAGATATCGCGTATCTGGCCGGGATACGCCGCCCTGCGTTAGCTTTCCCGCGCATAATCTTTATCCATGTCACAAAAACGTTAATATATAGTTAAAAAATAAGATCGGCGTGCAAGAAACAGTAGAATACGCTTCCTCCCTCGCGTTCTTTCCGTATACTCGACCATGCAAACATTCATTTACATCCGGACATAAACGTAACAAATAATACGTCGCCGGGATGGACTGCTACATCACTGGAAGGAATGATTTATGACAACACAAACCCGCCCGTCGGGGCTGCTGCAGCGCCTGGCGCAGGGCAGTCTGGTGAAACAAATCCTGTTGGGACTGGTACTTGGCGTGGTACTGGCGCTGGTCTCGAAACCGGCCGCTATCGCGGTCGGGCTGCTGGGAACGCTGTTCGTCGGCGCGCTGAAAGCCGTCGCGCCGGTACTGGTATTAATGCTGGTGATGGCGTCGATCGCAAACCATCAGCACGGACAAAAAACCAGTATCCGCCCGATTCTGTTTCTCTATCTGCTGGGGACCTTCAGCGCGGCGCTCACCGCGGTGCTGTTTAGCTTTGTTTTCCCTTCTACGCTGCATCTGACCAGCGCGGCGGACAGCATCACCCCGCCATCGGGGATTGTAGAGGTGCTACGCGGACTGCTGATGAGCATGGTGGCTAACCCTATCGACGCGCTGCTGAACGCCAACTATATCGGTATTCTGGTGTGGGCGGTGGGGCTGGGCTTCGCGCTGCGCCACGGTAACGACAGCACTAAAAACCTGATTAACGACGTTTCGCACGCGGTGACCTTTATCGTCAAGCTGGTGATCCGCTTTGCGCCGCTGGGTATTTTTGGCCTGGTCTCCTCAACGCTGGCGACGACCGGTTTCGATACCCTGTGGGGCTACGCCCAGTTGCTGCTGGTGCTGGTCGGCTGCATGCTACTGGTGGCGCTGGTGATTAACCCGCTGCTGGTATTCTGGAAAATCCGCCGTAACCCGTATCCGCTGGTGCTGACCTGCCTGCGTGAAAGCGGCGTCTACGCCTTCTTTACCCGCAGCTCCGCCGCCAACATTCCGGTGAATATGGCGCTGTGCGAGAAGCTGAATCTGGATCGCGATACCTATTCGGTATCTATTCCGCTGGGGGCGACCATCAATATGGCGGGCGCGGCGATTACTATCACCGTGCTGACGCTGGCGGCGGTACATACGTTGAATATTCCGGTGGATCTACCGACGGCGCTGCTGCTGAGCGTAGTGGCCTCGCTGTGCGCCTGCGGCGCTTCCGGGGTGGCAGGCGGTTCGCTGCTGCTGATCCCGCTGGCCTGTAACATGTTCGGTATTCCGAACGATGTCGCCATGCAGGTTGTCGCCGTCGGCTTTATTATCGGCGTGCTGCAGGATTCCTGCGAAACGGCGCTCAACTCGTCAACCGATGCGCTGTTCACCGCCGCGGCCTGTATGGCCGAAGACGAACAGCTGGCGAAGAACGCCCTGCGTAGTTAAATATTGCCTGATGGCGCTACGCTTATCAGGCCTACGGTCCGCTCCCCGGTAAGCGCACGCGCGACCGGGGAGAGTTTAACGGCGGCGCCGTTATTTTGTCGGATGGCGCTACGCTTATCCGACCTACGGTACGTGCGGCCTGCCGTTAATTTATACTGCCGGTGCTGGTGGCCTCAAAATCGCTGAGACGTTCCCGGAAGGCCGGGGCAGCCCGCATGGATGCGGGCTGAGGGCCGTGATTTGCACGGACGCTGCCTCGGCCCGACCCGAAGTCTGCAGGGATAAGTCGAAGGCACCACGAAGTGGCGATTTTGGCGGCCAGAGCCCGGGAGTACAGAGGGCGGCGGCGACTGGCCGCCCTTTGTGCGCTCCCTGCGCCATGAGGGACATAACGCAGAAGAAATATCGGGAGCGCAATCTGCTCTGAAATAATAAAAAACAACTGTTTTTCCCGGACCAAAACAGTTGCAAATCGATAACAGTATCTACGGACCTAATCAGTTGGTAGCCCCGGTAAGCGTAAGCGCGACCGGGGGGAGTTTAATGTTGTCGGATGGCGCTACGCTTATCCGACCTTTCAAACACCGCGGTAGTCACCGTCGTTACAGCGTGACGCCGCTTTTAAAGATTGCCAGTTCGCGGAAATCATTGCGTTCGTTGCAGGTCTGCTTGCCGTTGGCGATATCGACGATCAGATCGACAAACTCCTCCAACACCTGCGGCATCGCTTTCCCGTGAATTAACTGCCCGGCATCGAAATCAATCCAGTGCTTTTTCTTCGCCGCCAGCTCGCTGTTGGTAGCGATTTTTACCGTCGGAACGAAACCGCCATAAGGGGTGCCGCGGCCGGTACTGAACAGCACCATATGGCAGCCGGCGCCCGCCAGCGCGCTGGTCGCCACCGCGTCGTTACCCGGCGCGCTCAACAGATTCAACCCGTGGACTTTCAAACGTTCACCGTAGCGCAGAACGTCAACCACCTGGCTGGAACCCGCTTTCTGCGTGCAGCCAAGCGACTTATCTTCCAGCGTCGTGATACCGCCCGCTTTGTTACCCGGCGACGGGTTCTCGTAGATAGGCTGGTCGTGGGCGATAAAATACTTTTTAAAATCATTGACCATGGTGACCAGTTTGCCGAAAGTCTCTTCGTCGCGACAGTGGCTCATCAGTAGTTGCTCAGCGCCGAACATTTCCGGCACTTCGGTCAACACCGTAGTGCCGCCGTTCGCAATCAGGTAGTCAGAAAAACGCCCCAGCATTGGGTTAGCGGTAATGCCGGACAGGCCGTCCGAGCCGCCACACTCAAGGCCAAACTTCAGTTCGCTCAGTTTACCCGCTTCGCGTTTATCATGGCGCATCACTTCATAGAGCTGATGAAGATGCTCAATTCCCGCTTCCACTTCATCTTCCTGATGTTGGCAAATCATGAAGTGCACGCGTTCCGGGTCAAAATCCCCCAGCGTTTCACGGAAGGCATCAACCTGGTTGTTCTCGCAGCCAAGACCAATCACCAACACCGCCCCGGCATTCGGGTGGCGGACCATGTTTTGCAGCATGGTACGGGTGTTGATATGGTCATCTCCCAACTGCGAGCAGCCGTAGGTGTGGCTGAAAAGGAAGACGCCGTCGGTGCCTTCCGCGTCGTTGGTCTCTTTCAGGAAACGATTCTGGATCTGCCGGGCGATGCCGTTAACACAGCCCACGGTCGGCAGGATCCATAATTCGTTACGCACGCCGACTTCACCGCTGGCGCGACGATAAATCTCGACGTCGCGATCCGCAGGTTGCGCCGGTTGTTCAACCAGGTCTGGTTGATAGCGATACGCGTCAAGATCGCTCAGATTGGTACGCGTATTGTGCGCATGAACATGCTCGCCCGGCGCGATATCCGCCAGCGCATGACCAATCGGCAACCCGTACTTAATGACGTTTTCACCTTTCGCAATGGCCCGCAGCGCGAACTTATGACCGCGGACAACATCCTGGCTAAGGGTGACGGTATCGTTATCAATCGTCACCACGCTGCCTGACGTCATATCCGCCAGCGCCACCGCGACGTTATCCTGCGAATGGATTTTGATGTATTGCATATCAACCGACCTCTGGCCTTAGTTCAATTCAATGGCGAAGTAATCACGCGCATTGTTAAAGCAGATGTTTTTCACCATCTCGCCCAGCAGCGCGATATCCGCAGGCGCTTCGCCAGCAGCCACCCAGCGGCCGATCATCTGGCACAGAATACGGCGGAAGTATTCGTGGCGGGTGTAGGAGAGGAAGCTGCGGCTGTCGGTCAGCATGCCGACAAAGCGGCTCAACAGGCCAAGCTGCGCCAGTTGGGTCATCTGACGTTCCATGCCGTCTTTCTGATCGTTGAACCACCAGCCGGAACCGAACTGCATCTTGCCCGGCATGCCTTCGCCCTGGAAGTTACCGATCATAGTGCCCAGCACTTCGTTATCGCGTGGGTTCAGGCAGTACAGAATAGTTTTCGGCAGCAGGTTTTCTTCGTTCTGCTTGCTCAGCAGCTTCGATAACTCTTCGGCCATCGGACGGTCGTTGATGGAGTCGAAGCCAACATCCGGCCCTAACAGTTTGAACTGACGCAGGTTGTTATTACGCAGCGCGCCGATGTGGTACTGCTGTACCCAGCCGCGGCGCGCGTATTCCGCACCGAGGAACACCAGTACCGCCGTTTTGAACTGCGCGACTTCATGCTCGCTGAGCGTTTCGCCTGCCAGACGGCGCGCCAGGATGCTATCCAGTTCGTTATCGCTCGCTTCAGCGAACAGCACCACGTCCAGCGCGTGGTCGGAAACTTTACAGCCGTGTGCGGCAAAGTGATCCAGACGCTTAGTCAGCGCGCTTTGCAGATCGGCGAAACGGCGAATTTCGGTATCGGAGACTTCGCCAAGCTTGCTCATGTAATCGTTAAAAGTGGCCTGCTCGATGTTGAACGCTTTATCCGGGCGCCAGCTCGGCAATACCTTGATATCAAAAGTACTATCTTTGGCGACCGTCGCATGATGCTCCAGTGAATCAATCGGATCGTCGGTCGTCCCCACCATCTTCACATTCATCTGCTTCATGATTCCACGGGCGGAGAACGACTCCTGAGCCAGCAACTCATTACACTGGTTCCAGATTTCATCCGCCGTGGCTGGCGACAACAACTTACCTGTAATACCAAAAGGACGGCGCAGCTCTAAATGCGTCCAGTGGTATAGCGGGTTACCGATGGTATGAGGAACGGTTGCCGCCCAGGCGTCAAATTTCTCGCGATCGGCAGCATCGCCGGTACACAGGCGCTCCGCCACGCCGTTGGTACGCATCGCGCGCCATTTGTAATGGTCGCCTTTCAGCCAGATGTCATACAGGTTCTTAAAACGATAATTTTCGGCAACCTGCTGCGGCGGAAGGTGGCAGTGGTAGTCGAAAATCGGCTGATCTTTGGCGTAATCGTGGTACAGGCGGCGGGCAAACTCGGTATCAAGCAGAAAATCTTCGGTCATAAACGGTGTCATTGTCGTGTCCTCTTCGCCCCATCAAGGAGCCCATCAGATGATTGACTCTAATGCTGACAAAGTTATCACACCAATTTCTACAGGCCGAAGTATTTTTCGTGAGTTAGATCAATAAACGTCGACAAAAAAAGCACCACCAAAGGAGTAAACATCGCTGCAAGCCGCGCCAGTACTGGCTTTAATTGACGCGATTAATGTCCCTACAAACTTTCCCACTTTTGTGACAGTACTCAACTTTTAAAGTTGTATGACAAGTTATCTTTCTGCCGTCGCAACATATAAACCGACGGAATGCATTACCGGTGTGAATAACATCGGCTTAAACGGTAGGGATGCCGGTTTCACTTTAACCACTGATGGCAAGGTTCAGTTCACGTCCTGAACCCTCCGTTTCCCCATCCTCCTTCCCTGGCGGGACGAAAGATGGCCGCAGACGCTGCGGAGAGACAACAACGATGAGGTTTTACATGCGTAAAATTAAAGGGTTACGTTGGTATATGATCGCACTGGTGACGCTGGGCACCGTGCTGGGTTACCTGACTCGTAACACCGTAGCGGCGGCTGCGCCGACGCTGATGGAAGAGTTGCACATTTCAACCCAACAATATTCTTATATCATCGCCGCCTACTCCGCTGCATATACCGTTATGCAGCCGGTTGCCGGCTATGTGCTCGATGTGCTTGGCACCAAAATTGGCTACGCCTTCTTTGCTATCGCCTGGGCGGTATTCTGCGGTTCAACGGCGCTGGCAGGCAGCTGGGGCGGCCTGGCGCTGGCCCGCGGCGCGGTCGGCGCAGCGGAAGCAGCAATGATCCCTGCCGGTCTGAAAGCCAGCTCCGAATGGTTCCCGGCGAAAGAGCGTTCCATCGCCGTCGGCTATTTCAACGTCGGCTCTTCTATCGGCGCGATGATAGCTCCGCCGCTGGTGGTATGGGCGATTGTCATGCATAGCTGGCAGATGGCATTTATTATTTCCGGGGTACTGAGCTTCGCCTGGGCAATGGCCTGGCTGATTTTCTACAAACACCCGCGCGATCAGAAAAAACTCACCGATGAAGAACGTGACTACATCATCGGCGGCCAGGAATCTCAGCATCAGACCAATAACGCGAAGAAAATGTCGCCGTGGCAGATCCTGCGTAACCGTCAGTTCTGGGGTATTGCGCTGCCGCGCTTCCTCGCAGAACCGGCCTGGGGTACCTTCAACGCCTGGATCCCGCTGTTCATGTTTAAGGTTTACGGCTTTAACCTGAAAGAGATCGCCATGTTCGCCTGGATGCCGATGCTGTTCGCCGACCTCGGCTGCATCGTCGGCGGCTACCTGCCGCCGCTGTTCCAGCGCTGGTTTGGCGTGAATCTTATCGTCTCACGTAAAATGGTCGTGACGATGGGCGCCCTGCTGATGATTGGTCCTGGCATGATTGGCCTGTTCACCAGCCCGTATGTGGCGATCGCGCTGCTGTGCGTCGGCGGTTTTGCTCACCAGGCCTTGTCCGGTGCGCTGATCACCCTCTCTTCCGACGTATTTGGCCGTAACGAAGTGGCGACCGCCAACGGTCTGACCGGGATGGCGGCATGGCTGGCCAGCACCCTATTCGCGCTGGTCGTCGGCGCGCTGGCGGATACCATCGGCTTCAGCCCGCTGTTCGCGGTGCTGGCGGTCTTCGACCTGCTGGGCGCGCTGGTTATCTGGACGGTACTGAAAAACAAATCGGCCGACGATGACTCGACGCCGCTCAATACCAGTAAACCGGTGACGCAAAGCTAAACTGCAAGATGATTTTGCACCGACTAAGCCGCCTTTTAAGGCGGCTTTTTTTGTGCCTTCCAGTGGTGGAAAGCGCGTAAAAGTGGTATAACAAATCGAATATTGTCGCCATCTTCCGGGAGCGAATATGGAAATCAGTGAACCGCGCCGTCTCTATCAGCAGCTTGCCGCTGAGCTAAAGACGCGTATCGAACAAGGCGTCTACCTTGTAGGGGATAAGCTGCCCGCAGAGCGCTTCATCGCCGATGAAAAAAGCGTCAGCCGCACCGTGGTTCGCGAAGCCATCATCATGCTGGAAGTCGAAGGCTATGTTGAAGTCCGCAAAGGCTCCGGCATCCACGTTATTTCCAACCACCCGAAATACCAACAGGTGGTGGATGAATCGCTGGAGTTCGCCAACTATGGTCCGTTTGAATTACTCCAGGCCCGTCAGTTAATTGAGAGCAATATCGCTGAATTCGCCGCGACTCAGGTGACCAAACAGGACATCATGAAGCTAATGGAAATTCAGGAGAAAGCCCGCAACGAGAAGTGCTTCCGTGATTCCGAATGGGACCTGCAGTTCCATGTCCAGGTCGCGCTGGCTACCCAGAACACCGCCCTTGCCGCCATCGTTGAAAAAATGTGGACCCAGCGGGTACACAACCCGTACTGGAAAAAACTGCACGACCACATCGACCTGCGCACCGTCGACAACTGGTGCGACGATCATGACCAAATCCTCAAGGCGTTAATTCGTAAAGACCCTCACGCGGCGAAGCTGGCGATGTGGCAGCATCTGGAAAATACCAAGCTGATGCTGTTTAACGAAACCAGCGATGACTTTGAATTCAATGCCGATCGCTACCTGTTTGCCGAAAATCCGGTGGTTCATCTCGATACCGCGGCGAACGCGGCAAAATAACGTATTATCCCCTCCACGGGCAGAACCTCTTTTTCTGCCCGCAAACCCGACAGGGTAAGCAAAGCATATATAGTGTCAGCCTGTGTAAATCCTCTCGCTACTCGTCCCCGCAACCCGCAAAATCAATCAGCAACAAACTGCAATTTCTCTGACGGAAAGTCAGCTAGTTTGTTACAATTAGATGCATTTTGTCGTTCTGCATGTAAGTGTTTACTTACTGTTTAATCAAGGATCCGATCAGAACGTCTCAACAGCGGCCATACTCTAAAAAATAATCTAGTCGCTATGTATAAGACGTACCGTTAACCGATGTACCAGGAATCGTGAATGGAACTACTAACCCAATTACTGAATGCCTTATGGGCCCAGGATTACGAAACGCTCGCTAATCCCTCCATGATTGGCATGCTCTATTTTGTCTTATTTATGATTTTGTTCCTTGAGAACGGTTTACTGCCGGCGGCGTTTTTACCGGGTGATAGCCTGCTGGTGCTGGTCGGCGTTTTGATCGCCAAAGGGGCGATGGGCTTCCCGGAAACGCTACTGCTTTTGACGGCGGCGGCCAGCCTCGGCTGCTGGGTGAGCTACATCCAGGGACGCTGGCTGGGCAATACGCGGATCGTGCAAAACTGGCTATCGCATTTACCGTCGCATTATCACCAGCGAGCCCATCACCTGTTCCACAAGCACGGATTATCGGCGCTGCTAATTGGCCGCTTTATCGCCTTCGTACGTACCCTACTGCCAACGATTGCCGGTATCTCCGGTCTGAATAACGCGCGTTTCCAGTTCTTTAACTGGATGAGCGGTCTGCTGTGGGTGTTGATTCTTACCTCTCTCGGCTATCTGCTGGGTAAAACACCGGTATTCCTGAAGTATGAAGATCAGCTGATGTCGTGCCTGATGCTGCTGCCGGTTGCGCTGCTGGTCTTCGGTCTGATCGGCTCCCTGGTTGTACTGTGGAAGAAAAAACACAGCAGTCGGAGCTGAGCATGGTCATCAAACGTCCTTCCTGGCGCCAGCTGCGGTGGATGCTGGGCGGCTCACTGCTGCTTTGCGCCATCGTCTGGCTGTGGCTGACCGTCAGTCAGCATGAGTCCACTCTGGCCATCCGTCCCGTCAGCCAGGGCGTCGCTATGCCGGACGGTTTTTCCGTCTGGCATCATCTTGACGCCAACGGCATCCGTTTTAAGAGCATCACCCCGCAAAAAGACGGCCTGCTGATCAAATTCGATTCCAACGCTCAGGGCGCCGCGGCAAAAGAAGTATTGGGCCGGGCTCTGCCTCACGGTTATATTATTGCTCTGGTGGATGAAGAAAATTCTGCCACCGCCTGGTTATCCCGCCTGCGCGATGCTCCGCGCCGTTTTGGATAACGCGTCAAAAATTCCGAATCTTTTCGTACGGTTTGGTGATGTCCCGCTTTCGTGTCTATTATTAAGACTGCGGGAACCGCCTGGCTCGTATTGTTGACTGGATTGGGTATATCACCGATATCCCCTCACACAATGGAAGGTAGAATCCATGAAATACCGCATCGCACTATTACTGGCACTGACCTCACTTAGCGCCAGCGCCTTCGCAGCCTCTCCTTGTCAGGAAAAAGAACAGAGTATCCAACGGGAGATCAGCTATGCCGAAAAACACCATAATCAGCATCGCATTGACGGCCTGAACAGAGCGCTGCAGGAAGTTCGTGCTAACTGCAGCGACAGTAAGGTCAGGGCTGAACATCAGCAGAAAATCGCTAAACAGAAGGCCGAAGTTGCCGAACGTCAGCGCGATCTGAGCGAGGCGAAGCAGAAAGGCGATGCAGACAAAATTAGCAAACGGGAACGCAAACTGGATGAAGCGCAGCAGGAACTGAAAGCGCTTGAGTCACGCGATTATTAATTGGTAAACGCTACAGGAGAACAAGATGGCTAAAGATAACGTTGCAGAAGATCTACGCGCTGAGCTGAAAAATCTGGCTGATACGCTGGAAGAAGTTCTGAACTCCTCAACCGATAAATCAAAAGAAGAACTCGGCAAACTGCGTAGCAAAGCGGAAAGCGTGCTGAAAGACAGCCGTGTGCGTCTCAGCGACACCAGCGATGCCATCGTTAAGCAGACGCGTGAAACCGCTGCTCGCGCCGATGAGTACGTTCGCGAGAATCCGTGGACCGGCGTGGGTATTGGCGCAGCTGTCGGGCTGGTGGTCGGCGTACTGCTGTCGCGCCGTTAATTATGGCAAACTCTCAACACACGCAGGGCCCGGGACAGAGCGTATTCGGCATCGGCCAGCGGATCATTACGCTGCTGGTCGAAATGGTGGAAACGCGTTTGCGCCTGGTCGTCGTGGAGCTGGAAGAGGAGAAAGCGAACCTCTTCCAGCTGTTGCTGATGCTCGGGCTAACGTTGCTATTCGCCGCTTTTGGGCTAATGAGCCTGCTGGTGCTGATCATCTGGGCCGTCGATCCGCAGTACCGTCTGCATGTAATGATCGCGACCACCAGCGTCCTGTTGCTCGCCTCGCTAATAGGGGGAATTTGGACCCTCAGGAAAGCTCGCCGCTCAACGTTTTTACGTCATACCCGCGACGAACTGGCGAACGATCGCGCGCTGCTTGAGGACGATCGTCGATGAGCGGCCAACAGGAACGCGACCAGCGAAAAGCGCTGCTGCTGCGCCAAATCCAGCAACAGCGGCTGGATTTGGCCGCCAGCCATCGTCACTGGCTGGAAGCCACCTCGCCTATCGATCGCGGCTGGCAAACGCTGAAACACCTGCGTTCATGGGCGATGGTCGGCAGCGGGGTAATGGCTATCTGGTCAGTGCGCCATCCGCGCTTTTTAATCCGCTGGGGCAAACGCGGCCTCGGCATCTGGAGCACCTGGCGGATGGTCAAAGGGATTCTGCGCCAGTCCGCATCGCGTTAATTGCTCGCTCAGTGCGCCAGCGCGCTGAGCTCTTGTTCGCTTAAACCGGTGGTTTTACTGACCAGCGCGCTATCAACGCCGTTACGAAGCATCGCAAGAGCTATTTTACGCGTCGCCTGACGTTCGCCTTCTTCTCTACCTTCTTCACGACCCTGTTTTCTTCCCTTTGTGCGCCCACGCTCTTCAAACCATTCTGCTAATGTCATCAGTTGCTCCTTATGTTCAGGCATTCCCTGCGCCAGTTGACGAAAAAATCTGCCAGGGCAAGTCAAATGGCCGGAACGGGCAAGGATAAGATGCCTCTGGTGATAAAACAATCAATAGCCACGCACGCTGCGAGGCGCCTCGGAAAATATTTTCACCGATCGCACCAATTGCTCAGAAACTTTGAAAAAGAACTACAGTTTTCCTTGCTAACAATCCCCTCTCAAGCTCGCTAATATCCTCTCCATCGACAGCAAGCCCGCGTAACCACGCAGGATTGCTCTAAAAAACGAAATCGCCGCCCTTTGGGTTTTCTGGAGTAAGAAATGAAAAAATTAGAAGATGTTGGTGTACTGGTAGCGCGTATTCTGATGCCGATTCTGTTCATTACCGCTGGTTGGGGAAAAATCACCGGGTATGCAGGTACGCAGCAGTATATGGAAGCGATGGGTGTTCCGGGAGCGCTGCTGCCGCTGACTATTCTGCTTGAGTTTGGCGGCGGTCTGGCAATTCTGTTCGGTTTCCTGACTCGCACTACCGCGCTGTTCACCGCAGGCTTTACCCTGCTGACCGCGTTCCTGTTCCACAGCAACTTTGCTGAAGGCGTGAACTCGCTGATGTTCATGAAAAACCTGACCATCGCTGGTGGTTATCTGCTGCTGGCCGTGACGGGTCCGGGCGCATTCAGCATCGACCGCGTGCTGAATAAAAAGTGGTAAGCACACTATACTGAGTAAAAATCTAAAAAAGCGAGGGGCTATCTCCTCGCTTTTGCTATCTGAAGGAGGAAGTAATGGGACAATTAGTCGACGGCGTCTGGCAAGATACCTGGTATGACACCAAATCCACCGGAGGACGGTTCAAGCGTTCCGTTTCAGCCTTCCGCAACTGGCTCACCGCCGATGGCGCGCCAGGCCCTGCGGGCGAAGGTGGCTTCGCCGCAGAGAAAGACCGCTATCATCTGTACGTTTCACTGGCCTGTCCGTGGGCCCATCGCACCCTGATTCTGCGCAAGTTAAAAGGATTAGAACCCTTTATATCCGTCTCAGTTGTTCATCCGCTGATGCTGGAAAACGGCTGGACCTTCGCCGACGATTTCCCGGATGCGACCGGCGACCAGCTCTATCATCATCAGTTCCTCTATCAGCTTTATCTGCAAGCCGATCCGCATTACACCGGCCGGGTGACCGTTCCGGTGCTGTGGGATAAAAAACAACAGACCATCGTCAGCAATGAGTCGGCTGAAATCATCCGCATGTTCAATACCGCGTTTGATGGCCTGGGGGCGCGTGCGGGCGACTATTATCCGCCGGCGTTGCGAGAAAAGATCGACGATCTCAATAGCTGGATCTACGACAACGTTAACAACGGGGTGTATAAAGCCGGTTTCGCCACTAGCCAGCAGGCCTATGACGAAGCCGTAGACGCGCTGTTTACCTCGCTCGAACGCCTTGAGCAGATCCTCGGTCAGCACCGCTACCTGACCGGGAACCAGTTAACGGAAGCGGATATCCGCCTGTGGACAACGCTGGTCCGTTTCGACCCGGTCTATGTTACCCACTTTAAATGCGATAAGCGCCGTATAAGCGACTATCTCAACCTGTACGGTTTCCTGCGCGATATCTACCAGATGCCGGGGATTGCGGAAACGGTGAATTTCCCGCATATCCGCAATCACTATTATCGCAGCCACAAAACCATCAACCCGACGGGGATCATCTCCGTGGGCCCGCAGCAGGATCTCAACGAACCACACGGGCGGGATCGTTTTTCCCGCTGATCGATAAGGCGCCGAAAGGCGCCTTTTATTCAGATAACGGATATTTACCAGTTTGATATTCACGCCTATGATTATTTTGATCGCTTTGAAAACAAGTGATTAATGGTTAACTAAGGCGTGAGAAAATGGACTGGTATCTAAAAGTATTACGAAACTATATTGGCTTTGGCGGCCGTGCCCGGCGCAAAGAGTACTGGATGTTTATTCTGGTCAACATCATTCTCACCGCAGTGCTAAGCATCATTGATAAGATGCTCGGCTGGCAACGTGCTGGGGGTGAAGGCATCCTGACGACCATTTACGGCGTGCTGGTTTTTTTACCCTGGTGGGCGGTGCAGTTTCGTCGCCTGCATGACACCGACCGCTCGGCGTGGTGGCTACTGCTGCTGCTGATCCCGGTCATCGGCTGGCTGGTGATTTTGATTTTCAATTGTCAGAACGGCACGCCCGGCAACAATCGCTTTGGGCCAAATCCAAAACCCTACTCCTACTGATTTACGCGCTCCTCGCGGCGGAGGAGCGCATCTTCCCGTTATCTGCCGGTAAACAGTTTCGGGATCTCCCGCAGACACCAGGATTTGGCTTCGCCCATGCTGTCGCGTCGCCAGGCCATAATGATATCGATTTCGTTGGTATATTCAGGGCTTACGACCCGCAAGCGCCCTTCGGCAATATCCTTCTCAACCAACGGATACGGCATGGTTGCCACGCCAAGCCCCGCCAGCAGCGCCTGGCGTTTATCTTCAATAGTGCTGACGGTTAAACGCGGCTGCTTATCCAGCAGCTGCACCGTCAGAACCGGACGCTCGCGCGCGGTATCCGCCACCGCGACGCCGCGATATTTCACCCGCGTCACCTCAGAAAGCGGTTCTGGCTCCTGATGAATCGGGTGATCCGGCGCGGCAACATAAACACTTAAAACCGAATAGAGCTTACGCGAGTTAATTTCTGACGATGAACGAAAATGCATATCTGGCGCGACGACAATATCAGCACGCCCCTGCTCCAGCCGTTCCCAGGCACCGGCCAGCACTTCGGTAATAATCGACAGCTGGGTATTGGATTTAGTCGCCAGTTTCTCAATCAGCGGAAACAGATCGGTGGTAGGAACCAAGGCTTCGGTCACGATGGTCAGGTGAGTTTCCCAGCCGCGCGACAGCGCTTCGGCATCGGTAGTCAGCTTGTCCGCCGCTTCCAGCAGCACGCGGCCGCGTTCCAGCAGCATGCGGCCAACGTTCGTAAATTTTGTGCGATGGCCGGAACGGTCAAACAGCACCACATCCAGTTCTTCTTCCAGTTTTTGCATGGTGTAGCTTAGGGCTGAAGGCACGCGCCCCAGCTCGTCAGCCGCAGCGGCAAAGCTCCCGCGTCGGTCTATTGCATCCATTACGCGTAACGCTTCCAGCGTTAATGCTCTCTCTTTCGCCATTTCGCTCTCATTCAGGAATTTTGAACATACCGGGCAGAATATCTGGCTAACAATACAGCGTCCATACCTTTACCATTGATTTAGTGTAAAGAGAGGTCAAGAAAATGATTACAACCCGAACAGCCAAACAATGCGGTCAAGCAGACTTCGGCTGGCTGCAGGCCCGCTACACCTTTTCCTTTGGCCACTACTTCGACCCTAAATTGCTGGGTTACGCCTCATTGCGCGTACTCAATCAAGAAGTGCTGGCGCCGGGCGCGTCATTTCAGCCACGTACCTACCCAAAGGTCGATATCCTGAATCTGATTCTGGAAGGTGAAGCGGAATACCGCGATAGCGACGGCAACCATGTACAGGCAAAAGCTGGCGAAGCCCTGCTGCTCTCCACCCAACCGGGAGTCAGCTACAGCGAGCATAATCTCAGTAAAGAGCAGTCGTTGACGCGCATGCAGCTGTGGCTCGACGCCTGTCCGGAGCGCGAAAACCCGCTGGTACAGAAAATGACGGTTGGCGATTCGCCGATTCAGCTATTAGCCTCACCGGACGGCAGCGGCGACAGTTTACAGCTGCGTCAGCAGGTGTGGATCCATCATCTGCAGCTGGCGAAGGGCGAAGAGATCAACGTTCAACTGCACGGCCCGCGCGCCTATCTGCAGTCGATTCACGGGACGGTACATGCCGTGGCAAAAAAGGAAGAGAAACAGGCATTAACCTGCGGCGATGGCGCGTTTATTCGTGACGAAGCTAACATTACCCTCGTCGCCGATACGCCGCTGCGCGCTTTGCTGATAGATTTACCGGTGTAACAAGGAAGCCCGGGAGTTTGTGAGTGAGCAAGAAAAAGAGCAAAAAGGCGAAACCGATAGACCAGCCAGTCGCTGTGGAAACCATGAGCCCAATCGGCTTTGGCTATGAAGAGATGCTGAGTGAGCTGGAAGCCATCGTGGAAGATGCGCAAACGCGGCTGCAGGATGAAGATAACGCCGCCTGAAAGAAATCGGCCCCATAGCGGGGCCGATTTTCATTACTCGCTCAATGCCTGAGAGAGATCTTTTTTCACCTGAGTACGCTGTTCCGGCGTCAGTACCTGATTTACGCCGAAATAGTACTTCACGCGATAATAGCGTACCTGCTGCTCAACTTTGCTGAAGGCCGCCAGTTGATCTTTCACCGCTTTCTCATTCCACTTACCGGAATCGATCACGTCAAATAACACGCCATCTTTAATATCTTTCTGTGAAATCTGCTGGACGTTTTTTTCCATTTCCTGATGCAGGCTCTTAATTTTTGCGACCTGATCCTGGCTCAATTTTAAATGCTGAACGATGGGATCCTGAGCCGGCGCCGGCGCGGCGGCAACGTCAGCGGCCTGTGCCGCCATGGAGAACCCTGCGGCTACAGCCGTCATTAATACCATCCGAGAAAGTTTGTTCATCTTGTTATCCTGAATAAGTACGTAGTGATAAGACGACCTATTATTCCCTGAACAATAATGACGATGTGTAAAAAATCATGTTCACCAGTGTAAATATTCAGATAATATATTCACCAAATGAATTGTATAAAATATAAAATTCTTCTTACTTATTGAACCCGTGCTAAATTCGGTGATGTTAAATTAATATCCATGCGTGGCGCGGCCAGCAAGATATTATTTTCATCAAGCGTATTTTTGATATTCTCCAGAAAATCGAAATAGGTATCCCAATACTCAGCATTTTTCACCCATACGCGAATGGTAAAGTTAAGCGAACCGGGCGCCAGCTCAATCAGGCGAACGGTGGTACCGCGAGAATGATCGATGCGCTTTTCATTATCGATGAGCGTCTGGATAACCTGTTTAACGTGCGATATTTGGCTATGACACGCTACGCCGAGCGTAAGATCGATGCGGCGATAGGGATGGCGGGAGTAGTTAACGATGCTATCGGCAATAATTTTACCGTTCGGGATAATGACTTCTTTATTATCTACAGTAAGCAGCGTCGTAGAAAAAACATGTACCGATTGCACCATCCCTGATACCGAACCAACCTGCACGAAATTACCCGCCCTGAATGGACGCAGAGTCACCAGCAGTACGCCAGCGGCAAAATTTGACAGCGAGCCCTGCAGCGCCAGGCCAATGGCCAGTCCCGCCGCGCCAAGGACGGCGATAATGGATGAGGTTTCAATCCCTATCCTGCCCAGCGCGGCGATAATCGCAAAAGCCATGGTGATATAGCGCACCAGCGCGGCGAAGAAGTGGACGATTGTCGCATCTACGTTGCGTCGCAGCAGAATTTTCTCGAAGGTTTTGGCGAGGACTTTTGCAAGCATTCTCCCGATAAAAAGAATAATCAGCGCCGCCACGATATTCCAGGCAAACTGCATAATCGTCTCGCCATGACCAACCAGCCATGCTATTGCCGTTTTGAGTTGAGGAAATAACACTACATTTTTCACGTCCACCGCCCCTGTCTGGATAACACGTAAAACCTGCTATCCATTAAGCTGAATGATGACCGCTGCAAATGAGGGATTGAGATTAATGGATAGAAGATACATTTTCAAAGCGTGACAGTATCAACGAACGCGGCCTGCAATGCAGCCAGAAAGCTGTTTAAAAGTGGATATCCGGCAATACAGACTTGCAATGGGCTGAAATAGAAAAACAAAAAAAGAATGAGATTGAGTTCCAGATAGCAAAAACCCCGCCGGAGCGGGGTTTTTACATTAAAGAGGTGAAACTGACCGATAAGCCGCTTTCTTTCTGGTATAGCGTCGTGGACAGTCATTCATCTTTGTTCCAACCTCCAGATAGCAAAAACCCCGCCGAGGCGGGGTTTTTACATTGAAGAGGTGAAACTGACCGATAAGCCGGGTTCTGTCGTGGACAGTCATTCATCTAGGCCAGCAATCGCTCACTGGCTCAAGCAGCCTACCCGGGTTCAGTACGGGCCGTACCTTATGAACCCCTATTTGGCCTTGCTCCGGGTGGAGTTTACCGTGCCGCGGACTGTTACCAGCCGCGCGGTGCGCTCTTACCGCACCCTTTCACCCTTACCTGATCCCGCTTGCGCGGGCCATCGGCGGTTTGCTCTCTGTTGCACTGGTCGTGGGCTGTGACACCCCCCAGGCGTTACCTGGCACCTTGCCCTATGGAGCCCGGACTTTCCTCCCCTCCGCCCGTCTCCCCCTAAGAGGACGACGACGAAGCGGCGACTGTCTGGTCAGCTTCGGCGCGAAGTATAGAGGGTTCGCGCGCCTTTGTCACCCCACACAACGCATTCCGATCGCCAGCGTCGCGGCAATATTTCGCGAAGCGCGATAAATATTGTCGAATGCGCCGCGGAATGCCTCTTCCAGCGAGCCGATGCTGGTCAGTACGCTGAACACCGCATCGATGCCATATTGATGTACCACGCCGACATCGCGGGTGAGGCTGCCGGCAATAGCAATCACCGGTTTATGGTATTTCTTCGCCACATTGGCTACGCCTACCGGTACTTTGCCGTTGATGCTCTGGCTATCGAGTCGCCCTTCGCCGGTTACCACCAGCGTGCAGTCGTGAATATGTTCTTCTAGGTTAAGCGCCGTCGTCACAATCTCAATCCCGCTGCGCAGTTCAGCCCCCAGAAAAGCCATTAGCGCGGCCCCCATTCCCCCCGCCGCTCCGGCGCCGGGAACATCTTTCACCTCCACGCGCAGCGATTTTTTGATAACCGAGGCGTAGTGGGCAAGATTATTATCAAGCTCGTCAATGAGCGCTTCGGTCGCCCCTTTTTGCGGGCCAAAAATGCGCGATGCCCCCTGTTCGCCAATCAACGGATTTGTCACGTCGCAAGCCACGCGAATAGCACAGTGTTTAAGACGTGGGTCCATGGACGAAACATCAATTGAATTCAGGCAGTTAAGGGAACCACCGCCATTACCGATGTCGCTGCCGTTGGCATCACAGAGCTTTGCGCCCAGCGCCTGCATCATTCCGGCGCCGCCGTCGTTGGTCGCGCTGCCGCCAATACCGATAATAATGCTGGTCGCGCCGTGCTCCAGCGCCTGTAAAATTAGCTCGCCGGTTCCGCGTGAAGTGGTGATCAGAGGATTACGTTTTTCAGGCGGTACCAGTGCCAGCCCGCTGGCCGCGGCCATCTCAATAAATGCGGTTGTGCCGTCCCCGGACATGCCCCAGCGGGCATTCACTTTTTCCCCCAGCGGCCCGGTGACCAGCGCCGTATGCGCCGTACCCTGCGTGGCGGCAATCATGGCTTCAACCGTTCCCTCGCCGCCATCGGCAAGCGGAACAGAAACATATTGCGCATCGGGGAAAATTTCCCGAAATCCTTTTTCTATCGCCTGAGCTACCTCGCTGGCAGAAAGGCTTTCTTTATAAGAGTCTGGGGCAATTACGATTTTCATAGTTATGTCGCCTGACTGTACCGCGCAAGGCAAGAATGACAGGGCGCGGGAACACGCCCTTCTTGTTAGCGAGTCACTTCCACTTTCGCCAGTTTTTCGTAGTAACACGCCAGAGCGCTATGGTCAGCGGTGCCCAGGCCATCCGCGCGCAGCGCCTGCATCATCTCCATCACCGCCGCCGTCAGCGGTAGCTGGGCGCCGACGCCGTGAGACGTATCCAGCGCATTGGCCAGATCTTTAATATGCAGATCGATACGGAAGCCCGGCTTGAAGTTGCGATCCATCACCATCGGCGCTTTAGCATCGAGCACGGTGCTACCTGCCAGGCCGCCACGAATCGCCTGATAAACCAGCTCGGGGTTAACGCCGGCTTTGGTGGCCAGGGTTAACGCCTCCGACATTGCCGCGATGTTCAGCGCCACAATCACCTGGTTGGCCAACTTGGTGACGTTGCCTGCGCCAATCTCGCCGGTATGCACCACGGATCCCGCCATCGCTTTCATCAGGTCGTAGTATTTATCGAAAATCGCCTTGTCGCCGCCAACCATCACCGACAGGGTGCCGTCGATCGCTTTGGGTTCGCCGCCGCTCACCGGCGCATCCAGCATATCGATGCCTTTGGCCTTCAGCGCTTCGCTGATTTCGCGACTTGCCAGTGGAGCAATAGAGCTCATATCAATCACGACGGTGCCCGGTTTCGCGCCTTCGATAATGCCGTTTTCACCCAACGCAACGTCTTTCACGTGCGGAGAGTTTGGCAGCATGGTGATAATTACATCGCACTGCTCAGCAATGGCCTTCGCCGTGCTCGCAGTCTCTGCGCCCGCGGCAATCACGTCAGCAATGGCTTCAGGGTTACGGTCGGATACCACCAGCGAATAACCCGCCTTCAGCAAATTTTTGCTCATCGGCTTGCCCATGATGCCAAGACCAATAAAACCCACTTTGATTGTCATAATGTTCTCTCTCTTCATCCTGGTGATTATTTTTTAAAAGAATCAGCAAGTTTCTGGGTTGCTGAACGGAAGACGCCTAAATCGCTACCGACGGCGACGAAGGTGGCGCCCCACTCCAGATAGCGGCGCGCATCGGCTTCCACCGGTGCAAGAATGCCGCTCGGCTTACCATGTTTCTTCGCGCTGGCGAAGATATGCTGGATGGCGCGCTGGACGTCAGGATGTGCGGCATTGCCCAGATGGCCTAAAGCCGCGGCCAGGTCGCTCGGCCCCACGAACAGGCCATCGACGCCCTCGGTCGCGGCGATCGCTTCGACGTTGTCCACCCCGGTCTGGCTCTCAATTTGCACCAGAATGGCGATGTTGTTATTAGACTGAGCGAAGTAGTCCGGCACGGTGCCGAACATATTGCCGCGATGAGAAACGGAGACTCCGCGGATGCCTTCCGGCGGATAGCGGGTCGATGCTACCGCCTGCGCCGCCTGTTCAGCGGTTTCGACAAACGGTACGAGGAAGTTGTAGAAACCGATGTCCAGCATGCGCTTGATGATAATCGGTTCGTTGGTCGGCACGCGGACCACCGGCGCGCTGTGGCTGCCCTTCAACGCCATCAGTTGCGGGATAAGTGTGGTCACATCATTCGGCGCATGCTCCGCGTCAAGCACCAGCCAGTCGAAACCAGCAAGCCCTAATACCTCGGTGCTAATCGGATTCGCCAGAGCGCACCAGCAGCCGATTTGTACCTGGTAGGCCGCCAGCGCGGCCTTAAATTTGTTCGGGAAAATTGCGTTATCCATGATTTTACCTTGGGTTAATCGTTGCTTACTTCTGCTGTTCTATACGTTTAATCTCGCCAACCACAAATATAATTTGCAGAATTAAATAGCGAACCGATGCCTATTTTCTTTTACCCTTGAACATTTAGATATTTTTCTGAAAAAGAATACTTTTATTATTTTTTTAAGCGGGCTATTTATTCTCATATCGAACACCGCAAAACATGACTCAGTATAATCATCCCACCGTGACCAGGCACTATGCATAATCACAATATAAGCGCTTTAATAATCATTTTAGTTATGCAAATGCCATAGGTTATGGGCGCTAATCCACAGTTCTTAGGATTGCCGTTCAATGCTGGCAACCGTCACCGCAAGCAGTGACCAAGATCACATTTTGCTGCTATAACTCCTGACATTCTGTATTTCATCATTCTGATAGGCACAAGCTGAATTAACGTTTTATTTTTATTATTAGCACCGTTCTGGAGAACACTGGACAATGGCTGAGATTGAGATTCGACAACAGTCGCCGACGGCGTTTTATATAAAAGTGCACCCTACCGATAATGTAGCGATTATTGTTAACGATCGCGGTTTATCCGCCGGAACGCGTTTTCCGGATGGCCTGACCCTCGTTGAACATATCCCGCAAGGTCATAAAGTCGCCCTTGTCGATATTCCTGCCCATGGTGAAATCATCCGCTACGGCGAAGTGATTGGCTTCGCCGTTCGCGATATACCAAAGGGAAGCTGGATTGATGAGTCGTTGGTTGAGCTGCCGACCGCGCCGCCGCTCAACACCTTACCGCTGGCGACCAAAGTCCCGGAACCGCTGCCGCCGCTGGAAGGATACACTTTTGAAGGCTATCGCAATGCCGATGGCAGCGTGGGAACTAAGAATTTGCTGGGGATCAGCACCAGCGTGCACTGCGTCGCCGGCGTGGTGGATTATGTGGTCAAGATCATCGAACGCGATCTGCTCCCAAAATACCCCAACGTCGACGGCGTGGTCGGTCTAAACCATCTGTACGGCTGCGGCGTGGCGATTAACGCCCCGGCGGCGATCGTGCCGATTCGCACCATCCACAATATCGCGCTGAACCCCAATTTTGGCGGTGAGGTGATGGTGATTGGTCTGGGCTGTGAAAAGCTGCAGCCGGAACGTCTGCTGCAGGGAACCGAAGACGTGCAGCCGATCGCCGTCGATAGCGCAAGCGTAGTGCGTTTGCAGGACGAACAGCATGTCGGCTTTAAATCGATGGTCGATGATATTCTGCAGGTTGCCGAGCGCCACCTTACGAAGCTGAACGCCCGTCAGCGAGAGACCTGCCCGGCTTCCGAATTAGTGGTCGGTATGCAGTGCGGCGGCAGCGACGCCTTCTCCGGCGTGACCGCCAACCCGGCGGTGGGCTATGCCTCAGATCTGCTGGTACGCTGCGGCGCGACGGTGATGTTCTCGGAAGTGACCGAAGTGCGCGATGCTATCCATCTGTTAACCCCGCGCGCCATCAACGAAGAAGTTGGCAAGCGCCTGCTGGAAGAGATGGCCTGGTACGATAACTATCTGGAGCTGGGGAAAACCGACCGCAGCGCCAACCCGTCACCGGGCAATAAGAAAGGCGGTCTGGCCAACGTAGTGGAAAAAGCGCTGGGTTCAATTGCCAAATCAGGTAAAAGCGCCATCGTCGAAGTCCTTTCGCCGGGTCAGCGCCCGACGAAACGCGGGCTTATCTATGCGGCGACACCGGCCAGCGATTTTGTCTGCGGTACTCAACAGGTGGCTTCCGGCATTACCGTTCAGGTGTTCACCACCGGGCGCGGCACCCCTTACGGGCTGATGGCGGTACCGGTGATTAAAATGGCGACCCGTACCGAGCTTGCCAACCGCTGGTACGACTTAATGGATATCAATGCCGGTACTATCGCGACCGGCGAAGAGACGATTGAGGAGGTTGGGCAGAAACTGTTCGAGTTCATTCTCGACGTCGCCAGCGGACGTAAGAAAACCTTCTCCGATCAATGGGGTCTGCATAACCAGCTGGCGGTGTTTAACCCGGCGCCGGTGACGTGATAAATCCCCCTGGCCAACCATAATAATCAGCCCGGAATTATCCGGGCTGATTATTATTGGTGTTGCGCTGCCAAAAAGGTTTTGATTTGCGCCTGCGTTGAAGTGCCTTCCATAGGTCCGCGTTGGCTAATCGCCAGGGAACCACTGGCGTTGGCCCACTTCAGCGCTTCCTGCGGCGTGGCGCCGCTGAGGAACAGGCTGACGAAAGTCGCGCCGAAGCAGTCGCCTGCGCCGGTCGGATCGACCACCGGCACGTTAAAACCGGCGGCATGATGCGTTTCAGTGGCGCTAAAGTAGCTCGCGCCGCGCGGGCCGCGTTTAATCACCACGTGTTTAACACCGCGTTTCAGCAGCTTATCAACCAGTACCTGCTCATTCCGCCCCGGATTCAGACCGAAGTAGTCCAGTTCGCCGTCGCTCGGCAGGAAGATATCGGTGTAATCGAGGATGTATTCAAACGCCTGCGACATCTCGGGAATATTGAGCATCTCTTTGCGAATATTAGGATCGAACGACACCGTGCCGTTGCGCGCTTTAATGTTTTCAATCGCTTTACGCATCGCATCAATAATGCGAAACGAGAATAACGACGATCCCATAATGTGGAAATGCTGGCACTGGTTAAGCAGCGCCTCGTCGATATGGTCCGCGGTCAGTAGTCCGCAGGCGCTGTTAGGCATATTAAAAATAAAGTCGCGCTGCGCCTGGCTGCGATAGCTGACGAACGCGCTGCCGGTGGTCGCTTTCTGCAGCATGGCGATGCCGTTAACGTTAACGCCGTCTTTCTCCAACCGCGCAATATTCATTTCACCAAATGTGTCGCTGCCGACGCAGCTAAACAGCACGGAACCAAAACCCAGCTTCGCCACCTGATCGGCGAAAATCGCTGGCGCGCCGCTGGGATAGGGGCCCCAAAATTCACCGGGGCGGGAAAATCCCTGGTTTTCTTCCTTGGCGAGAAATTCCACCAGCAGCTCGCCGATGGTGCAAATGGTTACGTTCATCACCGCTCCTGGTTTGTCTTCTGCAAAGCCGTGTTGAGCCATGTCAGGCATTCATTGTTGGTATAGCTATTGGTCAGACCCGCGGCTAGGAAACGGGCATGATATTCCGCGGCGACAACCTGCGGCGTCACCACGCTACTCATTTGCTGAAGTTCGCCGATGGCATAACGTTTTTCGCCATAAACCGGACGGGAAGCAACAACCGCAATAACCCGCTCACTCTGCGCCACGGCTTCGCCCAGCAGGCGAGCGCTAGTTTCGTTACGTACGCTCAGGGTGCCGTCCTCTGCGACGTGATCAACCGCAATCAGCGCGCGCGATGGTCGGTAATGACCTAACGCTTTCAGCGCCAGATCGCCTTCGACAATACGCCCGTTGCCGCTAAGTACGCCGCCGAGCAGCACCGTTTCTCCATTCAGAAACTCCTGCGCCAGCGCGACGTGGGCCAGATCGTTAAGCAGCAGGCAAAGTTCCTCACTGTTAGCCAGAAACGGGATCACTTTACGCAAAATGGAACCCTGGCCTAAAAATAGCGTTTCGCTATCTTCAATTTGCACCGCCACCTGACGCGCCATTTCCGTTTCCAGCGCTTTGTCCGTCACCTGTGGGGCGTCGCGAACCGTTGCGACCGGCGTGCCGGCCTGAGCCGTGTAAATCGCCCCACCGAATGAACGCTTCAGATATCCCTGCTGCTCGAGGTAGTTAAGATCGTTACGGATTGTCACTCCGGAAACGGCCAGCATTTCAGCCAGATCGTCGACTTTAATCTCGCCGTTCTTACGAACGATCTCCGCGATGTCCAAGCGCCTTTTCAGCAGGCTGGTTGACGGTTTTGCCACGGGTTATGCCTTTTTATTTTCTCCTGGAATAACTTTCATTTTTAAATTTCCCCATCGTAATGTCAAACCACGCCAGTGATCCCCGTGAATGAAAATCAATAAAACAAATAAAATTCAAATAGATAACAACATGCCAGCGTTTCATTGGAATTTAAAAACGAAACATAAAAAATAGTATTTACTTTCATTTTAAAAATCAATTCACCATTGTGTGCGATGGATCACATCTAAACGCGGAAACGATCGTTACATTACTTTCAAATTGAAGGTAAAACAAAACTCATAACTTACAAGTTGAAAATAGAGGATTTAGAATGTACATCATTTCCAGTAAAAACATGCTATTAAAGGCCCAGCGTCATGGTTACGCGGTCCCCGCTTTCAATATCCATAATCTTGAAACCATGCAGGTAGTGGTGGAAACAGCAGCAGAGCTGCGCTCGCCGCTGATCCTTGCCGGCACGCCGGGCACCTACAGCTATGCCGGCACCGGTAATGTGGTGGCGATCGCCCGCGATCTGGCGAAAATATGGGATCTCCCGCTCGCGCTGCACCTCGATCATCACGAGGATCTGGCCGACATCACGCACAAAGTACAGGCAGGCATTCGCTCGGTCATGATCGACGGCTCTCATTCGCCGTTCGAAGAAAACGTGGCGCTGGTGAAAAGCGTGGTGGCGTTAAGTCATCGTTACGATGCCAGCGTGGAAGCCGAACTGGGCCGACTGGGAGGCGTGGAAGACGATCTGGTGGTAGACGCCAAAGATGCGCTCTATACCAACCCGGAACAGGCCCGCGAATTCGTCGCCCGTACAGGAATTGATTCACTGGCCGTCGCCATCGGCACCGCTCACGGGCTCTATACCGCCGAACCGAAACTTGATTTTGACCGCCTGGCCGCCATCCGCGGCTGCGTTGACGTTCCGCTGGTGCTGCACGGCGCCTCCGGCCTGCCGGATAGCGATATTCGCCGCGCCATTTCTCTGGGCGTGTGCAAAGTCAACGTCGCCACCGAACTGAAAATCGCCTTCTCTGATGCGCTGAAAACCTACTTCCTGGAAAACCCGGGCGCCAACGATCCGCGTCACTATATGACGCCGGCGAAAGCGGCGATGAAAGAGGTTGTCCGCAAAGTGATTCACGTTTGCGGCTGCGAAGGGCAACTGTAATCCGCGGTTCGAAGGAGCAATGTCGTGATCCATACCCTGACACTGAATACCGCTATCGATATGAATATCTTTTGCGACCCGCTCCGGCCTGCGGCCGTCAACCGCACCCGGCAGACGGAATATTGCCCGAATGGTAAAGGGGTGAACGTTTCGCTGGTATTAGATCATTATCGGCAGCCCACCCACGTCATGGGCATATTTGGCGGCTTTACCGGCCGCTATATTGTTGAAGAGCTGCGCAGACAACATATTAAAGTGACACCGGCATGGGTCGCCGATCCTACCCGTATTAATGTTTTTATTAATGACGGACACGAAGAATATAAGTTAGTGAATCCCGGTTCGCGTATTAACGATGAAGGCAAAGAGCAAATTATTCATCATTTACAGTGCGTCGAGCCCGGCGATTATTTAGTTATCAGCGGCAGTCTGCCGCCGGGAATTGAAAGCCGATTCTATAGCGAAATAATGGAATTGTGCCAAAAAAAAGGCTGTGAAGTCATTTTAGATATCAGCCACCCGGCGCTGCGCCAGCTGCTGGAGCTACGTCCGCTATTGATTAAACCCAATGACGACGAACTCAAAGAGATCTTCGATCTCGACGTCGGCAGCCCGCAGCAGGTACATGACGCAATGCGCACGCTCCACCAGCTCGGGGCCCGAAACGTGCTGCTCACCCTGGGCGCGCAGGGGCTCTACTTTTCAAACGGCGAGCAGTTGTGGTTCTGCTCGGCGCCGAAAATCGAGCTGGTTAGCTCAGCCTGCGCCGGTGATGCCGCGCTGGGCGCCTTCCTGAGTAAATGGCTTAACGAAGATGATGTCGCCCACGCCCTGGCGCTGGCCAGCGCCACCGGCGCCGATGTTGCCGCCTCCGCCGGGCTTGGCAAATTAAACCGTACACAAGAATTATTACAACAACTTCAGATCGTCCAATTATAAAGGTCCGATTATGAAAAAGATTATTGCCGTTACCGGCTGCCCTACAGGTATTGCCCATACATTTATGGCTGAAGAAGCCTTAAAGACCGCAGCAAAAAAATTAAACGTTGAGATCAAAGTTGAAACCAACGGTGCTTCCGGGGTAGAAAATGTCATTACACCGGAAGATCTGAAAGATATTTATGGTGTTATTATCGCTGCCGATAAAGATGTTAATGCCGAACGTTTTAATGGTTTGCCGGTTATTGAAGTGCCGGTTAAAGAGGCCATTCATCATCCGGCAGAATTAATTAATAAAGTCGTCAGCGGTCAGGCGCAACGCCGTCAGGGGATCTCCGCCGCAGCGGATCCTGCGGAGAAATATGAGCAGGAATCATTCGGCCGGCAGATTTATAAACATCTGATGAGCGGTGTTTCCAATATGCTGCCCTTCGTGGTGGCCGGCGGGATCTTAATCGCCATTTCTTTCCTGTGGGGTATCTACTCCGCCGATCCAAATTCAGCGCAGTACAACGTGATTGCCGCCACCCTGATGAAAGTCGGCCAGCAGGCGTTCTCGATCATGGTACCGGTATTCACGGCCTACATTGCCTGGTCCATTTCCGGCCGTCCGGGGATGGTCGCCGGGTTTGTCGGCGGCCTGCTGGCAAACGCCACCGGCGCCGGGTTCCTCGGCGGGATCATCGCCGGTTTCGCTGCCGGTTACTTTATGCTGCTTATCCGCCGCCTGCTCGACGGCCTGCCGCGTCAGTACGAAGGACTAAAGTCGATCTTTATTATGCCGCTGATTGGCGTACTGGTGATTGGCGTGATGATGGTGCTACTTGGCCAACCGGTGGCGGCGATCAACAACGGCATGATGAACTGGCTTAGCTCTCTGCAAGAAGCCAATCCCATTCTGCTGGGGATTGTGGTCGGGGCAATGTGTTCATTCGACTTCGGCGGCCCGGTCAATAAAGCGGCCTACGTCACCGGTACGCTCTTGCTAGGACAGGGCAACTATTTCTTTATGGCCGGCGTCTCCGCTGCCTGCATTACCCCGCCGCTGGTGATTGCGCTGGCAACCACGTTCTTCCCGAAAGGCTTTAGCGAAGAAGAGCGCGCCGCCGGGATGGTGAACTATATCCTCGGCTGCACGCACATTACCGAAGGCGCAATTCCCTTTGCCGCCAAGGACCCGCTGCGGGTGATCCCGATGATGATGATCGCCTCTTCAATCTCGGCCGTTCTCAGCTACAGCCTGCATATTCAGGTTCCGGCTCCGCACGGCGGCTTCTTAATCCTACCGCTGGTCAGCAAACCACTGGCATGGGTATTGTGCATTCTCGCCGGTTCCGCCTGCGGCGCGCTCATGTTGGGATGCTGGCGATTGTGGCAGAAACGCACTCAGGAAGCGACGGCGCTTGCCGGCGCCATCAAATAAGGAGCGAACTATGCAGCTGACTTCCGCAGATATTCATTTCGACCATCAGGTCAAAACGAAAGATGAAGCGCTACAGCGCGTCGTCGGTTCCCTAACCACAGCCGGGCATACACAGATGGCCTATCTCGAGGGAATGCGCGAACGCGAGAGACAAATCAGTACCTATCTGGGCAACGGCATCGCCATTCCTCACGGCACGCCGCAAAGCCGCGATGTGGTGCTAAGAACCGGCGTGAAGGTGCTAGCCTGCCCGCAAGGGGTGGACTGGGGCGAAGGGCAAACCGCCTATTTGATTGTCGGTATCGCCGCTCAGGACAACGAACATCTCGATATCTTACGCCAGCTCACCCATGCGCTAGGCGACGATCGGGTGCCCGTCGCGCTGTCGCAGGCCAATACTCCGCAGGCGGTGCTGGAGATACTTGCTGGCGATATCGCGCCGGCGCAAGGCGAAGAACCGGAACCGCCGCCGCGCTTTGATGAAGAGGCGACCTTTACGCTGCGCAATCCGCACGGCCTGCATGCCCGACCCAGCGCTGTACTGGTGAAAGCCGTCAAGCAGTGGCAGTCGCAAATCCAGGTCGAAAACCTGGATACACGCTCGTCGATTGTCGATGCAAAAAATCTGATGCGCGTCGTATCGCTGGGCGCCAAACAGGGTCATCGCCTGCACTTTATGGCCAGCGGCAGCGATGCGCATCAGGCGCTGAAAGCGATTGGCGACGCCTTTAACGCCGGGCTCGGCGAGATCGCCGCCCAACCACAGCAGGTTTCTCAGGCGGTCGAAAAAAGCAAACGCAGCTGGCTATCCCGATTATTTAGTTAATTTTCAATTAATTAAAAACGCTCTACCGTGATGGCCAGAGCGTTTTTTTTGCCAGCAAGACAAGCGGATCAGCGCATGCGCAGCTATTTTTCGATACAGATCACAATTCAAAACAAAGACGTTTGCGACCAAAACAAAACATTACGAATATATTCGAAAGAAAACGGAGGTTGTAAATGAAAGATATTATCTCTCGCCATAAATCCGGCGAACACATCGGCATCTGTTCAGTTTGTTCCGCTCATCCACTGGTTATCGAAGCGGCGTTACGTTTCGATCTGCCAACCAACAACAAAGTGCTGATTGAAGCAACATCGAACCAGGTCAACCAGTTTGGCGGCTATACCGGCATGCAGCCAGCCGATTTCCGCGACTTCGTCTACAGCATTGCCCACACCGTCGGTTTCCCGGCCGAACGCATTATTCTTGGCGGCGACCATCTGGGCCCGAACTGCTGGCAAGACGAACCGGCTGCCGACGCGATGGAAAAATCCGTCGACCTTATCAAAGCCTATGTTGCCGCAGGCTTCAGTAAGATCCACCTGGATGCATCGATGTCCTGTGCCGACGACCCGGTGCCGTTGAACCCAAGCGTGGTGGCCGAGCGTGCCGCCCGCCTGTGTCAGGCCGCCGAAGAGACAGCCAGCGATGAGCAAAAGCGCCAGCTGACCTACGTTATCGGTACCGAAGTACCGGTTCCCGGCGGCGAAGCCAGCACCATCGGCAGCGTACACGTCACCCGAGCGCAGGATGCCGCCGCCACCCTTGAAACTCATGAAGCGGCGTTCCGCAAATTGGGTCTCGACGCAGCGCTGGGGCGAGTCATCGCCATCGTCGTGCAGCCGGGCGTGGAGTTCGACCACACGCAAATCATCCATTACCAGCCACAAGAAGCGAAAGCGCTATCCGCGTGGATCGAAAACACCACGATGGTGTACGAAGCCCACTCCACCGACTACCAATCCCGCCAGGCTTACCGCGCGTTGGTCCGCGACCACTTCGCCATTCTGAAAGTCGGCCCGGCGCTCACCTTTGCCCTGCGTGAAGCCATTTTCGCCCTCGCACAGATGGAAAATGAGCTGATCGCGCCGGAGTCCCGCAGCCGGGTGATGGAGGTCATCGACGAGGTGATGCTCAACGAACCGGGCTACTGGAAAAAATACTATCGCCCGACCTGGAGTCAGGCGATGGTCGATATCCACTTTAGCCTTTCCGACCGTATCCGTTACTACTGGCCGCACCCGCGTATTCGTCAGAGCGTTGAGAAACTTATCGCGAACCTGACCGACGCTAAGCTGCCGCTGGGGCTTATCAGCCAATATATGCCGGTGCAGTTTGAACGACTGTCGCTGAATGAACTGAACGCCGTGCCGCACGAGCTCATCCTCGACAAAATCCAGGATGTTCTGCGCGCCTACCGCTACGGCTGTTCTCCTGAAACCGCGTGAAATAAAGAGGATCTATGAGTCAATTGTTTGTTCGTACCGGCATTCATTTCAGCTCCAGCCAGCAGGCGCTGGAACATATTGGCGCGGAGATGCTGGCGCGAGGTGTTGTGCATGATAGCTATCCGGCGGCCCTGCTCGAACGCGAAGCGACTTTTCCGACCGGTATCGCGCTGGAGCAGCACGCAGTGGCGATTCCCCACTGCGAAGCCGTACACGCGAAATCACCGGCGATTTATCTGATTCGCCCGGACGCGCCGGTCCCTTTTCAGCGTGCTGATGACGATGGCGATATCGACGTTTCGCTGATCATCGCGCTGATTGTTGAAAACCCGGCGGCACAGTTGAAGCTGCTGCGCCGGCTATTTAGTGAGCTACAAAATCCAAACACGCTGGAGGCTCTGCTCGCCGCTTCCGACGAGCAGTTGCCGGTGCTGTTCCAGCAATTTATCCTTGAGCCCGAGCTTAGCGCCCAGGCTTCATAACATACTGATAATAAAAGGGGTACCCTATGAAACGTAAAGTTATTGTTGCCTGCGGCGGCGCCGTTGCCACCTCCACGATGGCCGCTGAAGAGATTAAAGAACTGTGCGCAGACCACAACATTGAGCTGGATCTGGTGCAGTGCCGGGTCAATGAAATCGAGACCTACATGGACGGCGCGGACCTTATCTGCACCACCGCCCGCGTGGACCGCGCCTTCGGCGATATTCCGGTGGTTCACGGCATGCCGTTCGTCTCCGGTGTCGGCATTGAAGCCTTACAGCAGAAAATCCTCGGCATCCTCGCGGAGTAAACGCCATGTTTAGCGAAATCATGCGTTATATCCTCGATCTTGGTCCGACGGTGATGCTGCCGATCGTGATCATTATCTTCTCCAAACTGTTGGGGATGAAGCTCGGGGACTGTTTCAAATCCGGTCTGCATATCGGGATTGGTTTTGTCGGCATCGGTCTGGTCATAGGCCTGATGCTCGACTCCATCGGCCCGGCGGCAAAGGCGATGGCGGAGCATTTCCAGATTAACCTTCACGTGATCGATATCGGCTGGCCGGGGTCATCGCCGATGACCTGGGCGTCGCAAATTGCGCTGGTGGCCATTCCGGTGGCGATCGTGGTCAATATCGTCATGCTGGTCACCCGCATGACCCGCGTGGTGAACGTCGATATCTGGAACATCTGGCATATGACCTTTACCGGGGCGATGCTGCATATCGCAACCGGTTCGTACTGGATAGGGATTCTCGGCGTCGTGGTCCATGCCGCCTTTGTTTACAAGCTGGGCGACTGGTTTGCCAGGGATACCCGCGATTTCTTCGGCCTGGATGGCATCGCGATACCGCACGGCAGTTCGGCGTACTTAGGGCCGATTGCGGTGCTCGTCGATACCATCATCGACAAAATCCCCGGCCTTAATCGCATTCACTTTAGCGCCGATGATATCCAGAAACGCTTCGGCCCCTTCGGTGAACCGGTTACCGTCGGCTTCGTGATGGGGCTGGTGATTGGCATGCTGGCGGGCTATGACCTGAAAGGCATTCTGCAACTGGCGGTGAAAACCGCGGCGGTGATGCTGCTGATGCCACGGGTAATCAAACCTATTATGGATGGCCTCAATCCGATAGCCAAACAGGCGCGTAAACGTCTGCAGGCTAAATTCGGCGGCCAGGAGTTCCTGATTGGTCTCGACCCGGCGCTGCTGCTCGGCCATACCTCGGTGGTATCCGCCAGCCTGATTTTCATCCCGCTGAGCATTCTGATCGCCGTCGTAGTTCCAGGCAACCAGGTTCTGCCGTTCGGCGACCTGGCGACCATCGGCTTCTTCGTGGCGATGGCGGTGGCGGTGCATCAGGGCAATCTGTTCCGCACCCTGATTTCCGGGGTCATCATTATGGGTATCACCCTGTGGATCGCGACCCAGACCATCGGCCTGCACACTCAACTGGCGGCAAACGCCGGGGCATTGAAAGCAGGCGGTATGGTGGCGTCAATGGACCAGGGTGGTTCGCCGATTACCTGGCTGCTGATCCAGCTCTTTACCTGGCAGAACGTGGTCGGCTTCGCGATTATCGGCATCATCTATCTGGCTGGCGTCCTGCTAACCTGGCGTCGCGCCCGCCGCTTCATGGCGGTAGAGAAAGCAGAGAAAAGCGCCGCCGCGCAACAACATTCAACCGCATCTTAAGCATTAGGGGAGCGCCGCTCCCCTAAACATTTCTGGAGAATGGTATGAAATCAGTGGTAATCCATGCTGAGGGGAACGTCTGCGTTGAAGAACGCCCCATCCCCACGCTGCAAACGGAAGACGATGTCCTGGTCAAAGTGGTCAGCTCCGGGCTGTGCGGCTCCGATATTCCGCGCATCTTCGCTAAAGGCGCGCATTACTACCCTATTACGCTGGGGCATGAATTCAGCGGCTATGTGGAGTCCTATGGCGCGGCGGTGACCGACCTGCAGCCCGGCGACGCCGTCGCCTGCGTGCCGCTGCTGCCCTGCTTCCAGTGCCCGCAGTGCCAGCGCGAATATTTCTCTTTATGTAAGCAGTATCAGTTCGTCGGTTCCCGCAGCGAGGGCGGCAACGCTGAATACGTGGTGGTGAAGCGCGCCAACCTGTTCCGCCTGCCGGATCAAATGCCCATTGATGACGGAGCGTTCATTGAGCCGATAACCGTTGGCCTGCACGCTTTTCATCTGGCGCAGGGCTGCGAAGGTAAAAACGTCATTATTATCGGCGCTGGCACCATCGGCCTGCTGGCGCTGCAGTGCGCCCGCGAGCTGGGAGCCAGAAGCGTCACGGCCATCGACATTAATCCACAGAAGCTGGAGTTGGCTAAAACCCTTGGCGCGACCCGCGTGTTTAATAGCCGCGAGATGAGCGGCCAGGCGATTCAGCAGGCGCTGGAGGAAATCCAGTTCGACCAGCTCGTCCTCGAGACCGCCGGCACGCCGCAGACCGTCGCGCTGGCGATTGAGGCTGCCGGGCCGCGGGCGCAGCTGGCGCTGGTCGGCACTCTGCATCATGATTTAACGCTGCCTGCCGCCACCTTCGGGCAGATCCTGCGTAAGGAGCTGAATATCGTCGGCAGTTGGATGAACTACTCAGGCCCGTGGCCGGGCGAAGAGTGGCAAACGGCGACCCGCCTGCTGACGGATAAACGCCTGCAGTTGGCGCCGTTGATAGCCCATCGCGGCAATGCCGAGAGTTTTGCGCACGAAGTTCAGGCGCTAAACGGCGCGCCAATGCAGGGTAAAATCCTCCTGAAACTTTCCTGATCGCTTGAGCCAGCAATCTGCGCTGGCTCACATTACCTTTCGAAAATTATCGTTCAACTTTCGTTACCCTTCGATTAAACTAAGTTGAGTTAATTATCAGGCAAATCAAGATGAACTCATTTGAACGAAGGAACAAAATCGTCGATATGGTGAATACGCAGGGCAGCGTATTGGTTTTAGAGCTTTCGAATCTCTTTGGCATTTCTGAGGTCACCATTCGCGCCGATCTCCGTATGCTGGAAGAGAAAGGGCTGCTGACCCGTTTTCACGGCGGCGCCGCCCGCCCGGGTAGCGATCTGACCGAGAGTGATAATCTGGAAGTGGTGCTGGAAGATCGTTACCAGCTTGCCAGCGATCCGAAAAAGCGCATCGCCCAGGCCGCCGCGGCGATGATCCATGAGGGTATGACGGTAATCCTCGATAGCGGCAGCACCACCCTGCTGATCGCCGAGGCGCTGGTACGAATGACCAATATCACCGTCATCACCAACAGCCTGCCCGCCGCGTTTACGCTGTCGGAAAATAAAGATATTACTCTGGTGGTATGCGGCGGTACGGTTCGGCATAAAACGCATTCAATGCACGGAACCATCGCTGAACGTTCGCTGCAGGGGATTTGCGCCGACCTGATGTTCGTTGGCGCCGATGGTATCGATGCGACCAACGGCATCACCACCTTTAATGAAGGTTATTCAATCAGCAGCGTGATGGCCGCCGCCGCGCATCAAGTGATCGCCGTGCTCGACGCCAGCAAATTCAATCGCCGCGGCTTTAACCAGGTGCTGCCGATGGACAAAATTGACTGCGTGATTACCGACGACGGCATCAGTGATACCGACCGTGCGGCAATAAGCCGCAAGAAGGTGGAATTAAAGATCGTTTAGTCACGCACTAAGCAGAGCGTAAATTCAGGCCATGGCGGCTGGTTCTACTTGACCAGCCACCTTCCGCCTTTTTTGGCGCCCGTGCGAATCAATTTCCCTTTCGCCTGTAACCCCTGCAGATAGCGCTCAACCGTTCGAGCTGAAATCCCCAGGATTTCAGCGAGCGCTCTCGCCGTCAAATCCGGGGTTGCGGTAAGCAAACGTAGAATTGAGACTTCCTGTTCCGTTAATTTCGCGTCGATTTCTTCCGACATTTCTTCCGACATTTCTTCCGACACGACGAATGATGTCTCCAGACCTTCTTTCAGCGCCGCCACGACATTTTGCAACATCCAGGTCACGAATAGAGTGCAATCACTGGTTTTGTCGCATAAACCCAAAATTTCGTAATAGCGCTCTTGCTGATGATGGATAAGCGTTTCAACCGGCAGCCAGGCTAATTCCTGACGCCACTGGCTTAGAATCAACGTCTGCCATAAACGCCCCATTCTACCGTTGCCATCAGCAAAAGGATGAATAAACTCAAACTCATAGTGGAAAACCGAACTGGCAATTAAGGGATGAAGATCGGTCTGTTCCAGCCAACTGAGCAAATCCGCGATAAGCCTCGGGACCTGTGTAGCAGGCGGAGCCATATGTACCACCTGCGTACCACGGTAAATGCCCACGTTCCCGCTACGTAAAACACCTGGACTATCCACCAACCCTATCATCAGCGTTTTGTGCGCCGCCAGAAGGTCGCTAATATTTGCCTTATGCCATCCGGGCATTAATTCATAAGCACGAATGGCATTTCTCACTTCCTGAATATCCTTCGCCGGCGCCAGAACCCGTTTGCCTTCCAGCAGTGCCGTTACCTGCTCCATGCTCAGGCTATTATGTTCAATCGCGAGTGACGCCTGAATGGTGCGAATGCGGTTTTCTTTACGCAGCAACGGCGATGTTTGTCCACGTTTCGCCGACCAATGCCCAAGCAATTCCCCTATCTCAACGACAAGGTTGAGAACCGTGGGTGTAATGCTAAATGGCGGTTGGTAACGGCTCATTGCTTACTCCCCCTGCTGCTCCAGCGCGTATTTATACAGCGCGTTCTTTTTCACGCCGTGGATTTCCGCGGCCAGCGCGGCGGCTTTCTTCAGCGGCAGTTCCGCCTGCAGCAGCGCCAGAGTCCGCAGCGCGGCTGCCGGCAGCGCCTCTTCCTGGGCCTTAAAACCTTCGACGATCAGCACCATCTCGCCTTTGCGGCGATGTTCGTCTTCCTTCACCCATGCCACCAGCTCGCCAATCGGCGCGCCGTGGATAGACTCCCAGGTTTTGGTCAGCTCGCGCGCCAACACCACGTAGCGGGATTCGCCCAAAACCGCGCAGATATCTTCCAGGCTCTCCACCAGGCGGTGCGTTGACTCATAGAAGATGAGAGTGCGCGGTTCTTCTTCCAGCGCCTTCAGGGTATCGCGGCGGCCCTTCGATTTCGCCGGCAGGAAACCTTCGTAGCAGAAACGATCGGACGGCAAACCGGCGGCGCTCAGAGCGGCAATCGCGGCACATGGGCCCGGTAGCGGCACGACGCGGATATTGGCTTCACGGCAGGTGCGCACCAGATGGTAACCGGGATCGTTAATCAGCGGCGTGCCGGCATCGGACACCAGCGCGATGTTCTGCCCCTCTTTTAATTTCGCTAAAAGTGTTTCGGCCTTTTGCTGCTCGTTATGGTCGTGAAGGGCAAATAAACGGGCGTTAATCGCAAAATGCTGCAGCAGCAAACCGGTATGGCGGGTATCCTCCGCAGCAATTAAATCAACAGCTTGCAACACTTCCAGTGCGCGCTGCGTGATATCAGACAGATTCCCTATCGGAGTGGGCACAATGTACAGTTGCCCCTGAGAATTATCCGCTGATTCGTGTTGTTTCATTGTCTCGTCCGTATTGCCGATTTAATATTGAGCATTGAGCCAAAAAAATATCACTGGATACATATGGTACCGTCAACATTTCTTCGTTCTAAGCCCGCGCGCTGTCTGCCCGTATTGCTGGCGACTCTTCTTTTTGCTGGCTGCGGCACCCACACGCAGGATCAAAGCACGGCGTTTATGCAGGGTACGTCGCAGGCCAACTCCAGTTTCTACCTACAGCAGATGCAGCAAAGCACGAATGATAGCAAGACCAACTGGCAATTACTCGCCATTCGTGCACTGCTGCAGGAAGGTAAGAAGCAGCAGGCTATCGACCTGTACAACCAACTGCCGTCGAACCTGAACAGCACGCAGGCCCGCGAACAGTCGCTGCTGGCGGTGGAAGTCAAACTGGCGCAAGGCGATTACCAGGGCGCGAAGGCATTGCTGAGCAAACTCGATCCTCTCAGTTTTGAGAAAAATCAGCAGCCGCGCTACTGGCAGGCGCAAATTGACGCCAGCCAGGGGCAGCCCTCTCTGTCCCTGCTGCGCGCGCTGATTGCCCAGCAGCCCCTGCTAAGCCAGGCGAAGCAAAAACAACAAAACATCGACGCCACGTGGAAAGCGCTGACGGCGATGACTCCGCAGCAGGCCAACGCGCTGGTGATTAATGCCGACGAAAACGTGCTGCAGGGCTGGTTGGATCTGCAGCGGATGTGGTTCGACAACCGTAACGATCCGGCGATGCTGAAAGCGGGCGTTAAAGACTGGCAAATCCGTTATCCGCAGAACCCGGGGGCGCAGATGCTGCCCACCGCGCTGGTGAACATGCAAAACTATAAACCGGCCTCGACCAATAAAATCGCCCTGCTGCTGCCTCTGAACGGCCAGGCGGCGATTTTCGGCCGCACTATCCAACAGGGTTTTGAAGCGGCGAAGAATGGCGCCCCAGCGGTCCAGGGCAGCGCAGTGCCGGCGCAGGTCGCCCAGGCGGCGAATGTTGCCGGCAATAATGATGTGGTGAGCCCTTCGCAGGCGGAAGTCGGCGATCTCACCGCCACCGGCAGCCAGGCCGATCCAGTGCAGGCGCCAGCGGAAACGCAGGCCGCGCCTGCCGCAAAACCAGCAGCCGCTCCGCTACCCGCCCCGGTTGCCGCAACGCCGGCAGCACAACCGGCAGCACAACCGGTGAACGCGCCAGCCGCGCAGCCGCAGCCCGCGGTAGCGACCACCAATCCTGCTGCTGAGCTGAAAATTTACGATACCACCAGCCAGCCGATGAGCCAGCTTCTGGCGCAGGTACAACAGGACGGCGCCACCATCGTGGTTGGCCCGCTGTTGAAAGAAAACGTCGAAGAGGTGATGAAAAGCAACACCTCGCTGAACGTGCTGGCCCTTAACCAGCCGGGTAAAGTCGAGAACCGCCCGAACCTGTGCTACTTCGCGCTCTCCCCGGAAGATGAAGCCCGCGACGCAGCGCGTCATATTCATGATCAGGGCAAACAAACGCCGTTACTGCTGGTGCCGCGCGGCGCGCTTGGCGACCGCGTGGTCAGCGCTTTCGCCGACGAGTGGCTGAAGCTGGGCGGCGGTACGGTGCTGCAGCAGCGTCTGGGATCGACGGCGGAGCTGAAATCCGGCGTCAACGGCGGCGGCATCTCGCTGACCGGCAGCCCGGTATCGACGTTGCCCTCATCTGTAGATAGCTCGCTCGGCAGCCCAGGCGACGTTCCGGTCAGCAGCGGCGGCAGCATCGATGCCGCCTATATCGTCGCCACCCCGGAACAAATTGGTTATATCAAGCCGCTGATCGCGATGCGCAACGGCAGCCAGAGCAACGTCACCCTGTACGCCAGCTCCCGTAGCGCCCAGGGCACCTCCGGCCCGGATTTCCGTCTGGAGATGGAAGGCCTGCAATATAGCGAAATCCCGATGCTGGCGGGCAGTAACCCGGCGCTGATGCAGCAGGCGCTCTCTGCCGTGCGTAACGACTACTCGCTGGCGCGGCTGTACGCAATGGGCGCCGATGCCTGGTCGCTGGCGAATCATTTCGCGCAAATGCGCCAGAGCCCAGGCTACGAGCTGAACGGCAATACGGGCGATCTGACGGCTACGCCGGACTGCGTGATTAACAGGAAGTTATCATGGCTCAAGTACCAACAGGGGCAAATCGTCGCAGCCAACTAAGTAAACAGACCGGCGACGCCTGGGAAAGCCAGGCGCGTCGGTGGTTAGAACGGCATGGACTGCGTTTTATCGCCGCCAACGCCCGCGAGCGCGGCGGCGAGATCGACCTTATTATGCGCGACGGCGCGGTTATCGTGTTCGTCGAAGTGCGCTACCGGCGCAGCGCCAGCTACGGCGATGCCGCCGCCAGCGTCACGCCGCAAAAGCAACAACGCCTTCTCAAGGCCGCTCGTCTGTGGCTCTCCCGGCAGAATGGGAGTTTTGATACTGTGGATTGCCGTTTCGATGTGGTAGCCTTCACCGGCAACGACATCCAATGGCTGAAAAACGCCTTTGGCGAATAGCGTATTATCAGATTTAAGGGATCCCGTGCTCGACAGAATTAAAGCCTGCTTTACCGAAAGCATTCAAACCCAAATCGCCGCCGCGGAAGCGCTCCCGGACGCCATCTCGCGCGCGGCTATGACGCTCGTTCAGTCGCTGCTTAACGGCAACAAAATCCTCTGTTGTGGTAATGGCACCTCCGCCGCCAACGCACAGCATTTTGCTGCCAGCATGATCAATCGTTTCGAAACAGAGCGCCCTGGTTTACCCGCCATTGCACTAAATACCGATAATGTGGTCTTAACCGCAATCGCCAACGATCGCCTGCATGATGAAATCTATGCTAAACAGGTGCGCGCGCTGGGACACGCCGGCGACGTACTGCTGGCGATTTCTACGCGCGGCAATAGCCGGGATATCGTGAAAGCCGTGGAAGCGGCGGTCACCCGCGATATGACTATCGTGGCGTTAACCGGTTACGACGGCGGCGAGCTGGCTGGCCTGTTAGGTCAGCAGGACGTTGAAATCCGCATTCCTTCACACCGCAGCGCGCGGATCCAGGAAATGCACATGCTCACCGTCAATTGTCTGTGCGATTTGATTGATAACACGCTTTTTCCACACCAGGACGAATAAGGAGAACACATGAAGGCTCTCTCGCCCCTCGCCATCCTGCTTTCTGCGCTACTGCTACAGGGCTGCGTCGCCGCAGCGGTAGTCGGTACGGCAGCCGTCGGCACCAAAGCGGCAACGGACCCACGTACGGTCGGTACGCAGGTTGATGACAGCACCCTGGAGCTACGCGTTAACAGTGCCTTAGGGAAAGATGAACAGATTAAGAAAGAAGCGCGTATTAACGTCACCGCTTATCAGGGCAAAGTCCTGCTGACCGGCCAGTCGCCGACCGCCGATCTCTCCTCACGCGCCAAACAAATCGCGATGGGGGTTGAAGGGACTACCGAAGTCTTCAATGAAGTGCGTCAAGGCCAGCCGATTGGCTTAGGCACCGCGTCGTCGGATACCTGGATCACCACCAAAGTTCGTTCCCAACTGCTGGGCAGCGATCAGGTGAAGTCTTCCAATGTGAAAGTGACGACCGAAAATAGCGAAGTGTTCCTGATGGGCCTGGTCACCGACCGCGAAGGCCGCGCGGCGGCGGATATCGCCAGCCGGGTTAGCGGCGTGAGCCGCGTCACCACCGCGTTTACCTATATTAAATAAACGCCCTGTATCCGTTGTAGATACTGTTATCGGTTGGCAACCTTTTAGCTTGAGAAAAGCGTTTATCGCGTGTCGCTTCAGAGAACATTGCGCTCCTGGTTGAGTTATATGCAATATGTTTTCCGTGGCGCAGGGAGCGCACAGAGGGCGGCCAGTCGCCGCCGCCCTCTGTACTCCCGGGCTCTGGCCGCCAAAATCGCCACTTCGTGGTACCTTCGACTTATCCCTGCAGGCTTCGGGTCGGGCCGAGGCAGCGTCCGTGCAAATCACGGCCCTCAGCCCGCATCCATGCGGGCTGCCCCGGCCTTCCGGGAACGTCTCAGCGATTTTGAGGCCACCAGCACCGGCAGTATAAATTAACGGCAGGCCGCACGAACCGTAGGCCGGGTAAGGCGTTAGCCGCCACCCGGCGCAAAATCCGGCGCCGGGGCCACAGCCCCGCTCCGGATAAATTACACCAGCGCCAGCGCGCCGACGATCGTCCCGCATAACGCCACCAGCCCACCGGTTAGCCACAGCGCTTTAGCCGGAAACGCCTTACGCAACATAACCAGCGACGGCACGCTCACCGCCGGCAACGTAATCAGCAGCGCCAGCGCCGGCGCGGTGCCCATTCCAGCCAGCAGCATCGTCTGCACAATCGGGATTTCCGCCGCCGTCGGGATAACGAACAGGCAACCGGCTATCGCCATTGCGATCACCCAGAACAGCGTGTTATCGACCGCGCCCTCGGCGTGCGGGAACAGCCAGACCCGCGCCGCGCCCAGTACCAGCACCGCGAGGATGTAAACCGGGATCGTACTCCAGAACAGCGACCACAGCGCGCGCAGCCAGCGGCTGATAAAAGTGCCCTCATCGCGCTGCAGTTGGCTAACGTCTTCTGCCGCTACCGGCTGCGTCGCCGCCTCTTTTACCCATTTTTGCACCAGCGTCGCCACCACCAGCACCGTCGCCAGCCCGGCCACCAGCCGGATCAGAGCAAACTGCCAGCCGAGCACGAAACCCATAAAGACCAGCGTTGCCGGGTTCAGCAGCGGGTTGCCCATCCAGAACGCCAGCGCTGCGCCCATCGACACCTGCTGTTTACGCATACCAGCGGCGACCGGCGCGGCGCAGCAGGTACACATCATCCCCGGCAGCGAAAAAATCGCTCCCAGCAACGTGCCCTGAAAACGAGATTGCCCAAGCGTCCTCTGCAGCCAGTCGCGTGGGATCAACACCTGAATAAGCGAACCAAGCAGCACGCCGAGCACCGCCGCTTTCCAGACCGCGAGGAAATAAACCATCGCGTAATCCCATGCCGCCTGCAACGGGTTTACATCAGCCTGCGCGAGAATAGATTTACCGATACTGTGGGTTTCCGCGGCCGTAAAGGCTTTACCGTAATACGGCTGCCATTTGACGTACCACAGACCAACGATAACGACGAGAAAGAACAGCGCGGGTTTCCACCATTGAAATGGTGATGCCGCCTGAGATGAAGACTGACCAGCCATAGCATTCCCCAGGGAGAAGTGATAACAAATAAGGAGGTGAATACTACGCCTGCAGCCCAAATTTGAAAATGGTTAATCCGCCTGCCGGGCAGCGCGTTCCCGTAGCTGAGACGAGGTCAGGATCTGGACGCCTTCATGGCTCGGCGCCAGCGCCTCCGCGAGCAGGGCAGTCGCTACATCGCGGGCCTGAATGGCTTTCCAGTCTCCAGGCAGAAAACGAAATAGCGGTGCAAAGAACGTTTCATTGGCGCGTTTATGCTCCCGATCCCCCAGCAACATCGAAGGACGGGCAATGGTCAGCCGCGGCCAGTCCTGCGCAATCAGCGCCTCTTCCATTTCTCCTTTCACGCGGTTATAGAAGAAGGGCGAATGCGCATTGGCGCCCATCGCGCTGACCACCAGCATATGTTGCGCTCCGAGACGCTTCCCGACCAGCGCCGTATCCACCACCAGCGTATAGTCAGCATGCACAAACGCTTCTTTACTCCCCGCTTCCCGGCGCGTGGTGCCCAGGCAGCAGAATACGATATCGACAGGATCAACCACCTGCGCCAGTGCATCGGTCAACTGCGGATCGTGTGGATTGAATACCCCCTCCGCCACAGCAAGGGGACGGCGCGTTGGCGCGGTAATCGCGCTAATGCCCGGCTCACTCTGTAGAAGACGAAGTAAGTGCCCACCAACTAAACCAGTCGCGCCGGTTAATAATACCTGACTCATCGAATCTCCTTACGGAATTGTCTGCCTTGCACTTTGCCCCACATATTCCAGGCTTAATAGCTTACGAGGTAAGTATCCACCATCATCATGGAAATGCCTCATTCACTGCCAAAAGATCGGAGGAAGAATGAGTAAAAAGATTGCCGTACTAATCACCGACGACTTTGAGGACGCCGAATTCACCTCTCCTGCCGAGGCCTTTAAACTTGCCGGGCATCAGGTCGTGACGATTGAGAAGCAGGCCGGAAAAACGGTAAGAGGGAAACAAGGCGAGGCTGAAGTGGCGATCGATAAAGCGATTGATGACGTGACGCCGGCGCAGTTTGACGCCCTGTTGCTGCCTGGCGGCTATTCACCGGACCAGTTGCGGGGTGATGAGCGCTTCGTCACTTTTACTCGCGACTTCGTGAATAGCGGTAAGCCGGTCTTTGCCATCTGCCACGGCCCGCAGCTACTCATCAGCGCAGATGTCATTCGCGGGCGTAAACTCACGGCGGTTAAACCTATCGTGGTCGACGTAAAAAACGCCGGCGGTGAGTTTTACGATCAGGAAGTGGTGCTTGATAACGATCAGTTAGTCACCAGCCGAACCCCAGACGATCTGCCGGCGTTCAATCGCGAGGCGCTACGCCTGCTCGGGGCTTGAGTCGCGCAGCCAATATAGCTTTTTGCCAAAACCCAGCGTGTTGTCGGTAAATTTAAGCTCGTCGGGACGGATCTCCCACACCGGCGCCGACAGCATGCGGGCGACCGGGAAGCGCTTGACGTAGCGCTTGCGCATCTCAGCCTCTTCGTCACCGTGAAGGCGGCGGATCTCACCCTTAAACTGCACGCCGCGGATCAAGGCAACGGTCTTTGGCTGGCCGTTAACCGTCCCGGCAACCTTCGCGTGTTCGCCGGTCATCTGGCCGTGGCGGGTTTTTTCGTCGCTCAGCAGATAAAAAGCGACGTTATCCGGGTCGTAAACATAAAACGCATTGGCGCACCACAGCTCGTCATCACGCGCGACGCACCAGGTGATGACGTGCTGTTTACCCAGCCAGCGGCTAATCGCGGCAAGCGTATCCATCTTTATTCTCCATTATGCTATGGTGCACACACCCTAACAGACTGACGTTATTACCGTGTGCTGGTTTCTCTATCTTATTCGAACCGCTGATAACCGCCTGTATACCGGCATCACCACCGATGTTCCGCGCCGCTTTCTTCAGCATCAGGAAGGCAAAGGAGCGAAAGCGCTGCGCGGCAAAGGCGAACTGGCGCTGGCGTTTAGTCAGAAAGTTGGTGACCACTCACTCGCTCTGCGGCTGGAGTATCGCATCAAGCAGCTAACGAAGCGCCAGAAAGAGCGCCTCGTTGCCGGGGATGGTTCGTTCGAGACCCTGCTGGAGGGGCTCAGAAGCGATTGAAATGATCGCTGTACTCAACCAGACCGTGTACGCCCTGCAGCGCGTCATCCGCCAGACGGTGCACCTGGAAGGCTTCAGCGGTGTCCGGCCAACGGCAGCGTAAATCGAACGCGGCGGCGGGTTCAAAGCCCAAACGGCCATACAGCGCCGGTTCACCCAGCGTGACCACCGCGGCGTAGCCAAACTCATTTAATGAATCCAGCCCTTCGTAGACCAGCTGTCGGCCAATACCCTGGCCGCGATAGCTTTCATCTACCGCCAATGGCGCCAGACCGACCCACTGCAGCTCTTCGCCTTCGACGGTGACCGGGCTGAAGGCGACGTAGCCAACTACCTGGCCTTCATCGTCAGTGGCGACTAAGCCCAGCGTGATCAAACCATCTTCACGCAGATCGTGCACCAGCTTCGCTTCCGCGTCGCTGCCGAACGTACGGCGCAGCAGCGCGTCGATACCCGGCGCATCAATCCCAATTTCCACTCGAATCAGCATGCCTCACCTACCGATGTCTGTTCAGGTTTCTGCGGGCTCTTCAGGCCTGCTTCGACAAAATCCGCCATCTGCAGCAGCATGACGCGCAGTGCTTTCGGCATCTGCTCCAGCTCGATGGCATCCATCAGGTTCTTCACGTATAGACCCAGCTCGGTATCACCTTCAATCACCAGACGACGCTGGAAGAATAGCGTATCCGGATCCTGTTTACGCGCGGCAATCATCAACAGATCGCTGGCATCGGCGCTAAAGCTGACGTCGGCGTCAGCCTGCTGGCTGACCACCAGGCGACCGTCGACTACCGAGGTATACCACAGCAGGCCAATATCGCGCACATTAATACTTAACCAGCGACCTTCGAGAAACTCCAGTTCTCCATCCGCCAGCGCCTGGCGAAATTGCCAGCTCAATACTTGTTCCAGCACCTGGCGCTTGAGGGCAAAAGGCGCCAGCTTAACCGGCACGCTCATTAAAGACGGGCCAAAACGGACCAGCCGGGAACGCAGTTCATCCAACACAAGCTTCACTCCATGCATGCAATAGTTTCGCTATTGTGCCATATCAAATAAACGACATAGCGGCGTAAATCAACAAAATCGCGATGATGGCCGCCAGCTATTGAGCCCACCAATACGCTTTTAACTGCCTCAAATCAAAAATTGTCACCAGAAGGTTAACTAAAATCCCAGCTCGTTAACCATTTTGCGTCCCTGACCGGCCGCGTTTTTCAGGAAAAATTATGGAGCTGCTCTGCCCCGCCGGTAACCTCCCGGCACTTAAGGCGGCCATCGAAAACGGCGCCGATGCCGTCTATATCGGGCTGAAAGATGACACCAATGCCCGCCACTTTGCCGGCCTTAATTTCACCGAAAAGAAATTACAGGAAGCCGTCAGCTTTGTGCACCAGCATCGCCGCAAGCTACATATCGCGATTAACACCTTCGCCCATCCCGACGGTTATGCCCGTTGGCAGCGTGCTGTGGATATGGCCGCGCAATTGGGCGCCGACGCGCTCATCCTCGCCGATATCGCCATGCTGGAGTACGCTGCGGAACGCTATCCGCACATTGAACGTCACGTTTCAGTGCAGGCGTCCGCCACTAACGAAGAGGCGATACGTTTTTATCACCGCAACTTTGACGTCGCCCGCGTCGTACTACCGCGGGTGTTATCCATTCACCAGGTGAAACAGTTAGCGCGCGCCACGCCGGTTCCACTGGAAGTCTTCGCCTTCGGTAGCTTATGCATCATGGCGGAAGGCCGCTGCTATCTCTCGTCGTATCTCACCGGCGAATCGCCAAATACCGTCGGCGCCTGTTCGCCTGCGCGCTTCGTCCGTTGGCAGCAAACGCCGCAGGGGCTGGAGTCACGCCTTAACGAAGTGCTGATCGATCGCTATCAGGATGGCGAGAATGCCGGTTATCCGACGCTGTGCAAAGGCCGCTACCTGGTCGACGGCGAGCGCTACCACGCGCTGGAAGAACCCACCAGCCTCAACACCCTGGAACTGTTGCCAGAACTGATGGCCGCCAATATCGCTTCGGTAAAAATTGAAGGCCGCCAGCGCAGCCCGGCATACGTCACCCAGGTAGCGAAAGTCTGGCGTCAGGCGATCGATCGCTGTAAAGCCGATCCGCAGAACTTCGTGCCGCAATCTGCATGGATGGAAACCCTTGGTTCGATGTCCGAAGGAACGCAAACCACCCTTGGCGCCTATCACCGTAAATGGCAGTGAGAAACATGAAATATTCATTAGGGCCGGTGCTGTACTACTGGCCAAAAGAGACGCTGGCAGATTTTTACCAGCAGGCGGCAAACTGTAGCGCTGACACCATTTATCTGGGCGAAGCGGTATGCAGCAAGCGCCGCGCGACCAAAGTCGGCGATTGGATCGAAATGGCGAAAGCGCTGGCCGGTAGCGGCAAGCAGGTGGTGCTCTCCACCCTCGCGCTGGTGCAGGCCTCATCCGAATTGGGCGAGCTGAAGCGCTATGTCGAGAACGGCGAATTCCTGATTGAAGCCAGCGACCTCGGCGTGGTCAATCTCTGTGCCGAACGCAAGCTGCCCTTCGTCGCCGGTCATGCGCTGAACTGCTACAACGCCGTCACCCTGCGCCTGCTGCTGAAGCAGGGTATGACGCGCTGGTGCATGCCGGTGGAGCTTTCCCGCGACTGGCTGGCTAATTTACTGACCCAGTGCGAAGAGCTGGGTATTCGCAACCAGTTTGAAGTCGAAGTGCTGAGCTACGGCCATCTGCCGCTGGCCTATTCCGCGCGCTGCTTTACCGCCCGCTCGGAAGACCGGCCAAAAGACGAATGCGAAACCTGCTGCATCAAGTACCCAACCGGGCGCAGCATGCTGTCGCAGGAGAACCAGCAGGTGTTTGTGCTTAACGGCATTCAGACGATGAGCGGCTACGTCTATAACCTTGGCAACGAGTTAACCTCGATGCACGGTCTGGTGGATATGGTGCGCCTGTCGCCGATGGGCAGCGAGACCTTCGCCATGCTCGACGCCTTCCGCGCCAACGAAAATGGCGCTGCGCCGCTGGATCTCACCGCTAACAGCGATTGCAACGGCTACTGGAAACGGCTGGCCGGGCTGGAGCTGCAGGCGTAAGGTGAAGTGTAAAAGCTCACTTTGTTAACAACGGTTATTAATTTTTAATGCACTATTAAAAGATTCACCGTCGACAAAGTGAGCTGTTATGACTGATAAAACCATTCCGTTCTCGGTGCTCGATCTGGCGCCGATCCCGCAGGGATCTTCTGCTAAAGAAGCCTTTTCCCATTCTCTTGCTCTCGCCCAACTGGCGGAATCCCGCGGCTACCACCGTTATTGGCTGGCTGAGCACCATAATATGGTGGGTATTGCCAGCGCGGCGACCTCGGTGTTGATTGGCTATCTTGCCGCCAATACCACCACCCTGCATCTGGGATCCGGAGGCGTAATGTTGCCAAACCACTCGCCGCTGGTGATCGCCGAACAGTTCGGCACCCTGAATACGCTGTATCCCGGACGTATCGATCTCGGCCTTGGCCGCGCACCGGGCAGCGATCAGCCGACCATGCGCGCGCTGCGTCGCCATATGAGCGGTGATGTCGATAACTTCCCGCGCGATGTGGCGGAGTTGGTGGACTGGTTTGACGCCCGCGAGGCTAATCCGCAGGTGCGCCCGGTTCCCGGCTATGGCGAACGAATTCCGGTGTGGCTGCTGGGCTCAAGCCTGTACAGCGCGCAGCTGGCGGCGCAGCTTGGTCTGCCGTTTGCCTTCGCCTCTCACTTCGCGCCGGACATGCTATTCCAGGCGCTGCATCTGTACCGCAGCAACTTCAAACCTTCGGCGCGGCTGGAAAAACCGTACGCGATGGTATGTATCAATATTATCGCCGCCGATAGTAATCGCGATGCGGAGTTCCTCTTTACCTCGATGCAGCAGGCCTTCGTTAAGCTGCGCCGCGGTGAAACCGGGCAGTTGCCGCCGCCGGTGGAAAATATGCATCAACTGTGGTCAGCGTCCGAGCAGTATGGTGTACAGCAGGCATTGAGCATGTCGCTGGTTGGCGATAAGACTAAAGTTCGCCATGGGTTAGCGTCGATTCTTCGCGAAACGGAAGCAGACGAAATCATGGTCAACGGCCAGATCTTCGACCACCAGGCGCGCCTGCATTCGTTTGATTTAGCGATGCAGGTGAAAGAGGAATTGTTAGGTTAGCGACGTGGTAAGCCCGGTGCGCGTCACGCCACCGGGCAATGCGGTTATTGATAAACCGGCAACAGATTAAAGCTCGACAGGAAATGCACCACCGCGTTGCCGAGCCCGAACAGCAGGATCAGCGCAATCATCGGTTTTCCGCCCCAAACGCGGAACTGTGGGCTGCCGAAGCGTTTACGCGAAGCGCGAGCCAGCAGCGCCGGCACAATCGCCGCCCAAACCGTCGCCGCCAGGCCGGCATAGCCGATGGCGTAAAGGAAACCATCTGGTTTCACCAGCCCACCGATCATCGGCGGGATAAAGGTCAACAGCGCGGTTTTAAAGCGTCCCATCGCGCTATCGTCAAAGCCAAACAGATCCGCGAGATAATCGAACAGCCCCAGCGTCACGCCGAGGAAGGAACTGGCGACGGCAAAGTTGGAGAACACCACCAGCAGTAGATCCAGACCGCGGCTATTCAGCACGCCGCTAAGCGCCTGCACCAGCACATCAATGTTGCCGCCCTTCTGGGCGATACCGATAAACTGCGGACGAGGGATATTACCCATCGTCACCAGCAGCCAGACCACATACAGACCCAGCGCCAGCAGCGTACCGTAAATCAGACAGCGGGTAATGGTGCGCGGATCCTTACCATAATATTTCATCAGGCTCGGCACGTTACCGTGATAGCCAAACGAGGCCAGGCAGAACGGCAGCGTCATCAGCAGGTATGGCGCATAGGAGGCATTCTTCTCCACGACGTTAAACAGCGTCGTCGGCTCAACGTGCCCCAGCAGGCTGCCGAAGGTCAGGAAGAAGGTAATCACCTTAGCGCCCAGTACGATAGCCGTCATGCGGCTCACCGCTTTCGTGCTCATCCAGACGATAAAGGCCACCAGCAGTGCAAAGCCGAAGCCCGCCGCGCGCGCCGGTACGTTCAGCGACATTTCACTGAAGGTATGGTGCAGGATCGAACCGCTCGCCGAAATATAGGCGTAGGTCAGGATATACAGCACAAAGGCGATCGACACGCCGTTCACCAGGTTCCAGCCTTTGCCGAGCAGGTCTTTGGTAATGGTGTCGAAACTGGAGCCAATCCGGTAATTAAGGTTGGCTTCCAGAATCATCAAACCGGAGTGCAGCATGCAGAACCAGGTAAAAACCAGCGCCGCCAGCGACCAGAAAAACCACGCGCCGGACATGACCACCGGCAGCGAGAACATGCCCGCGCCAATAATTGTGCCGCCGATAATCACCACGCCGCCAAATAAAGACGGTCGGGTGGCCGTAGTGGTTAGTGTCGCCATTTGCCGAAATCTCCAGTCGAAAATACTTCGCTCACGTTGAGCATGACGCACTGTACCAGTACACGAGTACAAAAGAAATAAAAAAAGCCCCAATCATGACGATCGGGGCTGTATTATTTACTTTACGCTAACGGATTGCGCTTATTACGCATCGCCACCGAAACGACGACGACCCGCGGAATCATCACGGCGCGGCGCGGAAGCATCGTCACGACGCGGCGCGCGGCCGCCTTCACGACGTTCGCCGCTGAAACGACGACCTTCACCACGACCGCCTTCACGACGTTCGCCACCGAAGCTACGACCGCCTTCACGACGCTCGCCGCCGAAGCCACGACCGCCTTCACGACGCTCGCCGCCGCCACGACGTTCGGTGCGCGGCTGCGCATCGCCCAGCAGCTGCATGTTCATCGGCTTGTTCAGGATGCGGGTACGAGTAAAGTGCTGCAGCACTTCGCCCGGCATACCTTTCGGCAGTTCGATGGTGGAGTGAGAACCGAACAGCTTGATGTTGCCGATGTAGCGGCTGCTGATGTCGCCTTCGTTAGCGATCGCGCCAACGATATGACGAACTTCAACGCCGTCATCACGGCCCACTTCAATGCGGTACAGTTCCATTTCACCCACGTCACGACGCTCACGCTTCGGACGATCTTCACGATCGCCACGCGGGCCGCGGTCATTACGGTCGCCACGACGTTCGAAACGGTCATCACGATCGCGGAATTCACGACGCGGACGCATCGGCGCATCCGGCGGAACGATCAGAGAACGTTCACCCTGGGCCATTTTCAGCAGCGCAGCGGCCAGCGTTTCCACGTCCAGCTCTTCGCCTTCCGCGGTCGGCTGGATTTTCGCCAGCAGCGCACGGTACTGGTCCAGATCGCTGCTTTCCAGCTGCTGCTGAACTTTAGCGGCGAATTTCTCCAGACGACGTTTGCCCAGCAGTTCTGCGTTCGGCAGTTCTACTTCAGGGATCGTCAGCTTCATCGTACGTTCGATGTTACGCAGCAGTCGACGCTCACGGTTCTCAACGAACAGCAGCGCGCGACCCGCACGACCCGCACGACCGGTACGGCCGATACGGTGAACGTAAGATTCGGAATCCATCGGGATGTCATAGTTCACAACCAGGCTGATACGCTCAACGTCCAGGCCACGGGCCGCAACGTCGGTGGCGATCAGGATATCCAGACGACCGTCTTTCAGGCGCTCCAGAGTCTGCTCACGCAGCGCCTGGTTCATATCGCCGTTCAGCGCGGCGCTGTTATAGCCGCTACGCTCCAGCGCTTCTGCCACTTCCAGGGTCGCGTTTTTGGTACGCACGAAGATAATCGCCGCATCAAAGTCTTCCGCTTCCAGGAAACGCACCAGCGCTTCGTTTTTACGCATGCCGTAAGCAGTCCAGTAGCTCTGGCTGATGTCCGGGCGCGTGGTGACGCTGGACTGAATGCGCACTTCCTGCGGCTCTTTCATGAAGCGGCGGGTAATGCGACGAATCGCTTCCGGCATCGTAGCGGAGAACAGAGCGGTCTGATGACCTTCCGGGATCTGCGCCATGATAGTTTCTACGTCTTCGATAAAGCCCATGCGCAGCATTTCATCTGCTTCGTCCAGTACCAGACCGCTCAGTTTAGAGAGATCCAGCGTACCGCGCTTCAGGTGGTCCAGCAGACGACCCGGGGTACCGACAACGATCTGCGGCCCCTGACGTAGGGCGCGCAGCTGCACGTCATAACGCTGGCCGCCGTACAGGGCAACCACGTTTACGCCGCGCATATGTTTAGAGAATTCCGTCATTGCTTCAGCAACCTGTACCGCCAGTTCGCGGGTCGGCGCCAGCACCAGAATCTGTGGTGCTCTCAGCTCAGGATCGATGTTATTCAGCAGCGGTAAAGAGAACGCTGCGGTCTTACCGCTACCGGTCTGGGCCATACCCAGAACGTCGCGGCCGTCCAGCAGATGCGGAATGCACTCAGCCTGGATCGGAGATGGTTTTTCGTAACCCAGATCGTTAAGCGCTTCAAGGATAGGAGCCTTCAGGCCCAGATCTGCAAAAGTGGTTTCGAATTCAGCCATGTAGTACGTGTGCCTCAAAATTAATGGCGGCCAGTCTACATAACTCATCGTGAAAATTTAGAGTAATTTTCATTGAAAAGTGTGAACCGGCTCAAAGTAGGTGTATTAACGAACAACAACGCCCTCACCCGCGAAGGTGATGGCAATCAAAAAAAGGGCTGATGTGTGTTCGTCAGCTATTGCTGGTCCGATTCTGCCAGGTCATCTTGCTCCTGGCCCAAGAGCGATAATTCCAACAATGCGTATCGGTGCTCAACGTAGTTATGAACGTTGTTAGCGACCGCCAGTTTGAACAGTGCCGTAGCGCTGTCCTTGTCCCCCAGACTTAGGTAGTACTTACCTAAATAGAAGTTGGTTTCACTGAGATGCTCAGCGAGCGAGGTGTTATCCGTTGCGTCTGCCTTCAGACGGGTCATCAGCTCTTTTTCGCTAATGTCGCCAAGGTAGAACTCGACAATGTTCCATCCCCATTGCTCTTTGTCCGACTTGTTGAAGCGCTGTTTCAGTGCTTCAAGCGCCTGCTTCTCATCAAGCTTACGCTCGGCGAGGTATAACCACAGACTGCGGAAAGGATCATTGGGATCGTCTTGATAAAACGCCAGCAGATCATCTTGCGCTAACTTAGCACGGCCACCGTAATACAGAGCGATGCCGCGGTTTAAGTGCGCGTAGTTGTAAGTTGGATCAAGCTCAAGTACAGAATCAAACGCTTCATAGGCAGCATCAAAATTGCCTGCCTGCGTTAAATAAATGCCTAAGTAATTGAATACTTCAGGCATATCGGGTCGGATTGCCAGCGCTTGTGAAAAATCATTTCGCGCTAATGCCCTCAGACCGAGACTATCATACAACACTCCGCGCTCATATAAAAGCTGTGCGCGTTCGTCATCGGTTAAAGCCCGACTGGCAAGAATTTGTTCCATGCGCGCCAGAATCACTTCTTGCTGCAAAGTCGGTTGCAATGGTACCGCGAGGACGGCGTCCTTACGCCAGGCAGAGTTGCTGCATCCTGCCAGCGTGAGAGCTGTCGCCACGAAACACCAGCGCAGAAAAGGCTTCATTTCCCACTCCCGAAGACAACGATTGGATGAACGTCCAGTTCCCCGGCTGCAAAAAGGCATCCTGCCCGGAATAGACCCTCCGCCGAAGCGGAGGGCAATCGGCAACCTTACTCGCCCTGCTCTGCGGCCGGAGCTTCCGGCGCGTTAGCTGGCTGAGCCTGCTCAGTTGCTTCTTTAATGCTCAGACGTACGCGGCCCTGACGGTCAACTTCCAGAACCTTAACCGGTACTTCCTGACCCATCTGCAGGTAATCAGTCACTTTCTCAACGCGCTTGTCAGCGATCTGAGAGATGTGAACCAGACCTTCTTTACCGCCGCCGATGGCAACGAATGCGCCAAAGTCAACGATACGGGTCACTTTACCATTGTAGATACGGCCAACTTCGATCTCAGCGGTGATCTCTTCGATACGGCGGATAGCGTGCTGAGCTTTGTCACCGTCGGTCGCTGCGATCTTCACGGTACCGTCATCTTCGATTTCGATGGTGGTGCCGGTTTCTTCGGTCAGGGCACGGATAACAGAACCGCCTTTACCGATAACGTCTTTGATCTTGTCCGGGTTGATCTTGATGGTGTGGATACGCGGTGCGAATTCGGAGATATCGCCGCGCGGCGCGTTAATCGCCTGTTCCATCACGCCCAGGATGTGCAGACGCGCACCTTTAGCCTGGTTCAGAGCAACCTGCATGATTTCTTTGGTGATACCTTCAATTTTAATATCCATCTGCAGCGCAGAGATACCGTCGCGAGAACCCGCAACTTTGAAGTCCATATCGCCAAGGTGGTCTTCGTCACCCAGAATGTCGGACAGTACGACGAAGTTATCGCCTTCTTTCACCAGACCCATTGCGATACCCGCAACGGCGGCTTTCACCGGCACGCCAGCGTCCATCAGCGCCAGAGATGCGCCACAGACGGAAGCCATGGAAGAAGAACCGTTGGATTCGGTGATTTCAGATACCACGCGAACGGTGTACGGGAATTCGTCGATTGTCGGCATTACGGCCAGAACGCCGCGCTTAGCCAGACGACCGTGACCGATTTCACGACGCTTCGGAGAACCAACCATGCCAGTTTCACCTACGGAGTACGGAGGGAAGTTGTAGTGGAACAGGAAGGAGTCCGTGCGCTCGCCCATCAGTTCGTCGATGTTCTGCGCGTCGCGTGCGGTACCCAGAGTCGCGGTAACCAGCGCCTGAGTTTCGCCACGGGTAAACAGTGCGGAACCGTGAGTACGCGGCAATACGCCGGTACGAACGTCCAGACCACGGATCATGTCTTTTTCGCGGCCATCGATACGCGGCTCGCCTGCCAGTACGCGGCTACGGACGACGTTTTTCTCGATAGCGTGCAGGATTTCACCCAGTTCGTTGGCGTCCAGGGTTTCATCTTCAGCAACCAGCGTCGCGATGGTTTCAGATTTGATGACGTCAACCTGAGCGTAACGCTCTTGTTTGTCGGTGATACGGTAAGCATCGCTCAGGCGGGATTCAGCCAGCGCAGCAACGCGCGCGTTCAGCGCTTCGTTGACGGCTTCCGGCTGCCAGTCCCAACGCGGTTTACCGGCTTCTTTCACCAGATCGTTGATGTTCTGAATAACAACCTGCTGCTGCTCGTGGCCAAAGACCACCGCGCCCAGCATCTGGTCTTCACTCAGCAGTTCAGCTTCGGATTCAACCATCAGTACGGCCGCTTCGGTACCGGCAACCACCAGATCCAGTTTGCTGGACTTCAGCTCTTCCTGGGTTGGGTTCAGTACGTACTGGTCGTTGATGTAACCCACGCGAGCGGCGCCGATTGGGCCATTGAACGGAATACCGGACAGCGACAGCGCTGCGGAAGCGCCGATCATCGCGACGATATCCGGGTTAACCTGCGGGTTAACGGAAACAACGGTAGCGATAACCTGGACTTCGTTAACGAAGCCTTCCGGGAACAGCGGACGAACCGGGCGGTCAATCAGACGCGCGATCAGGGTTTCGCCTTCGCTTGGACGGCCTTCACGACGGAAGAAGCCACCTGGGATTTTACCGGCAGCGTAGGTACGCTCCTGGTAGTTAACAGTCAGCGGGAAGAAGTCCTGGCCCGGCTTCGCTTTTTTCTGACCCACAACGGTAACGAAGACCGCGGTGTCATCCATGCTAACCATCACAGCGGCCGTTGCCTGGCGCGCCATCATGCCGGTTTCCAGGGTTACGGTGTGCTGGCCGTACTGGAATTTACGAACGATCGGATTAAGCAAAATTCTATCCTTTTATCTAAAAATGACGCCATATCTACGATATCGCGCCTGATGACCCGATCCTCTGCATCCTCGCGACTAATGACAACCTTTACCCGCCCCTGCGGATGAAGCCTCTCATTAGCCGCGCGAACCTCTGCATGAAGATCATTAATAGCAACAATACATGAGTTTTTAATGAATTGCTGCCGCCTGGTCGAAAAAAGGGGCCGTGAGGCCCCTTTTTCTGAAACTCGCAGAATTAGCGACGCAGACCCAGACGCTCGATCAGCGAAGAGTAACGTGCAACATCTTTACGTTTCAGGTAGTCGAGCAGTTTACGACGCTGAGAAACCATGCGCAGCAGACCACGACGGCTGTGGTGATCTTTTTTGTGCTCTGCAAAGTGACCCTGCAGGTGGTTGATCTGTGCAGTCAGCAGTGCAACCTGAACTTCAGTAGAACCGCTGTCGTTTGCGCCACGACCGAACTCAGAAACGATTTGTGCTTTAGCTTCAACGCTTAGAGACATTTTCAAACTCCAAAATTATAAGTAAAGAAAGGGTGCCGATCTCTAATTCAGCAACCCCTGATGCAACGCCCGAAAATGTTAAAACACTTTAGCGGACGTTAAGCGGCGATATTCTACTCGTAGCAGGCTTTTATCGCAACAAAAGCGCTTACTGTGGGTATTCCACCACCAGACGACGAGGCGCGACGCGGCCTTCATCGTCGATTTCGCCCATACCGAGGAACTTGCCGGACTCGCTTTCCATCACTCGCACCAGCCCGTTCAGCGGCGCGCCTGACTGACGAACCGGGTTACCGTTTTTAAAGTAGACCGCGGAAGTTTCCGGAATATGAACCAGCGGGTAATCCGACGCCGGGCTATCCATCGGCATCAGCAGCGGGTCAAGCAGTTGAGCGGCGGGAATATCCTCTGCCGCCGCCTGTTCGACCAGCGCCTGCAGTTGCTCCAGGGTCACCATCCGCTCGACCGGGTATTTGCTCACCGCCAGGCGACGCAGGAAAATCACGTGCGCGCCGCAGCCAAGCTTCTCGCCCAAATCATCGATAATCGTACGGATGTAGGTACCTTTCGAACAGTGGATCTCAAGCTCCAGTTCATCGCCTTCATGGCGAATAAACAGCAGCTCATAGACCGTAATCGGCCGGGCTTCACGCGGAACCTCAATGCCCTGACGAGCGTATTCGTACAGCTTTTTACCCTGATATTTCAGCGCCGAGTACATCGACGGCACCTGCTGAGTCTCGCCGCGGAAGCTATCCAGCGCCGCCGCCAGCTGTTCTTCGTTAAAGGTTAGCGGGCGTTCCTCCACCACCTGGCCATCGGCGTCGGAGGTATCCGTACGCTGACCAAGTTTGGCGATCACGCGATAACGCTTATCAGAATCCAGCAGATACTGGGAAAACTTAGTCGCTTCGCCAAGGCAGACCGGCAGCATACCGGTAGCCAGCGGATCCAGCGCGCCGGTATGGCCAGCGCGGTTGGCATTATAAATACGTTTTACTTTCTGCAGCACATCGTTGCTGGAGGCGCCCTGAGGCTTATCCAGCAGCAATACGCCGTGCACGTCGCGGCCGCGACGACGAGGACGACTCATTAGTCCTCCTTGCTGTCGTCCGGGTTCACACGACGCTCATCGTCGTGTTTCACCACGCTGGTAACCAGATTGGACATGCGCATCCCTTCGACCAGCGAGTTGTCGTAGAAGAAAGTCAGTTCCGGCACGATGCGCAGGCGCATCGCTTTGCCCAGCAGAGAGCGGATAAAACCAGACGCTTCCTGCAGCGCTTTGATGCCCGCTTTCACCGCGGCTTCATCTTTGTCGTTGAGGAAAGTGACATACACTTTGGCATAGGCCAGGTCACGGGACATTTCTACGCCGGAAACGGTGGTCATCATGCCCAGACGCGGGTCTTTGATTTCACGCTGCAGGATGATGGCAATTTCTTTTTGCATCTCCTGGGCCACGCGCTGCGGGCGACCGAATTCTTTCGCCATAATAAATTCTCCAGAATAAAGACAAAAAAGGGGCCAAAAGCCCCTTTTTAAAATTATTGCCGGGTGGCGCTTCGCTTACCCGGCCTACGCTTAGCTATCTGACGATTAATCGATGCTACGCTGGATTTCGATGATTTCGAACACTTCGATCATATCGCCAACGCGAACGTCGTTGTAGTTCTTCACGCCGATACCACATTCCATGCCGTTACGAACTTCGTTAACGTCATCTTTAAAGCGGCGCAGGGATTCCAGCTCGCCTTCATAGATAACCACGTTGTCGCGCAGTACGCGGATTGGGTTGTGACGTTTAATCGTACCTTCGGTAACCATACAGCCCGCGATGGCGCCGAATTTCGGCGATTTGAAGACATCACGCACTTCAGCCAGACCAATGATCTGCTGTTTCAGTTCCGGAGACAGCATGCCGCTCATCGCCGCTTTCACTTCGTCGATCAGGTTATAGATGACGGAGTAGTAACGCAGATCCAGGCTTTCTGACTCGATAACTTTACGTGCGGAAGCATCGGCACGAACGTTGAAGCCAACCAGAATCGCGTTGGAAGCTGCAGCCAGGGTCGCGTCGGTTTCGGTGATACCACCTACGCCGGAACCGATGATCTTCACTTTCACTTCGTCGGTAGACAGTTTCAGCAAGGAATCGGAAATCGCTTCGACAGAACCCTGCACGTCCGCTTTCAGCACGATGTTCACTTCGTGAACTTCGCCTTCGGTCATGTTAGCGAACATGTTTTCCAGTTTAGATTTCTGCTGGCGAGCCAGTTTAACTTCACGGAATTTGCCCTGACGATACAGCGCAACTTCACGCGCTTTTTTCTCGTCACGAACGACGGTAACTTCATCACCCGCAGCCGGAACGCCGGACAGACCGAGGATTTCCACCGGAATGGACGGACCCGCTTCCAGCACTTCGCGACCCAGTTCGTCACGCATCGCACGTACGCGGCCATATTCAAAGCCACACAGTACGATATCGCCCTTGTGCAGAGTACCTTCGCGAACCAGAACGGTAGCTACCGGACCACGACCTTTATCCAGGAAGGATTCGATAACCGCACCGCTCGCCATACCGTTACGTACCGCTTTCAGTTCGAGAACTTCAGCCTGCAGCAGGATAGCGTTCAGCAGGTCGTCGATACCGGTACCAACTTTCGCCGATACTGGGATGAACTGCGCTTCGCCGCCCCACTCTTCCGGCATCACGCCGTACTGGGAGAGTTCGTTCTTCACGCGATCCATATCCGCTTCCGGCTTATCGATCTTGTTCACTGCAACCACTACCGGCACCTGCGCCGCTTTGGCGTGCTGGATAGCTTCCACAGTCTGCGGCATCACGCCGTCGTCTGCCGCCACTACCAGAACCACGATATCCGTCGCCTGCGCACCACGAGCACGCATGGAGGTAAACGCGGCGTGGCCCGGGGTGTCCAGGAAGGTGATCATGCCGTTGTCGGTTTCTACGTGGTACGCACCGATGTGCTGGGTAATACCACCCGCTTCGCCGGAGGCAACCTTAGTAGAACGAATGTAGTCCAGCAGAGAGGTTTTACCGTGGTCAACGTGACCCATGATGGTCACTACCGGTGCGCGCGGTTCAGCCGCAGCGCCGGTGTCACGGTCGCTCATTACTGCTTCTTCCAGCTCGTTTTCACGACGCAGGATAACTTTGTGGCCCATCTCTTCGGCAACCAGCTGAGCGGTTTCCTGGTCGATGACCTGGTTGATGGTCGCCATCGCGCCCAGTTTCATCATCGCTTTGATGACCTGAGAACCTTTGACCGCCATTTTGTTGGCCAGCTCGCCAACGGTGATGGTTTCGCCGATCACAACATCGCGGTTAACGGCCTGAGCCGGCTTCTGGAAGCCCTGCTGCAGAGAAGAACCTTTGCGATGTTTGCCGCCTTTACCGCCGCGAACGGCCGCACGGGCTTCTTCACGGTCAGCTTTCGATTCAGCGTGTTTGTTGCCTTTCTTCGCCGGGCGAGCAGCTTTGCTGTTACGGCCACGGCCGCGACCGCCTTCAACTTCACGATCGTTATCATCTTCAGCCTGACGCGCATGCTGAGACGTGGTTACGTGATAGTCGGTCGTTTCTTCTGGGGTTTCCGGAGTTTCACTCCAGTTTTTTTCATTTTCTTCAGCCATACGGCGTGCTTCTTCCGCTACACGGCGCGCTTCTTCTTCAAGTTTGCGGCGTGCTTCTTCTTCCGATTTGCGCTTCAGCTCCGCTGCTTCGTTCTCACGGCGGGTCTTTTCAGCCTGGGCGGTCTTGGTCATTTCGTCGGTATGTTGATTGCTCACTTTGTCTTTTTCCGCGGCTTCACGTTTCGCTTTTTCAGCGACTTCACGTTTAGCTTGTTCTGCGGCCTCACGTTCAGCTTTTAATTGCGCCTCGCGCTTAGCTGCTTCTTCAGCTTCACGACGGGCTTGCTCTTCCGCTTCACGCTGCGCCTGCTCTTCCGCGGCCAGGCGTTCAGCCTCTTGCGGATCGCGTTTCACAAAGGTGCGTTTCTTGCGGACTTCGATTTGTACCGATTTACTCTTTCCACCGGTACCTGGAATATTCAACGTGCTGCGCGTTTTACGCTGCAACGTCAGCTTGTCAGGCGCCGAGCCGTGTTCACGGTTCAGGTGCGTTAACAAGGTTTGCTTCTCTTGCGCGGTCACAGAATCATCAGCCGATTTGCGAATACCTGCATCAGCAAATTGCTGTATCAGGCGATCCACAGAGGTCTGAATTTCTGAGGCCAGCGCTTTAATAGTCACATCTGTCATGCTGTTCCTTCCTGCTACAGTTTATTACGCTTCGTCGCCGAACCAACAAATGTTGCGAGCAGCCATGATGAGTTCACCAGCTTTCTCGTCGGTCATACCTTCGATATCAGCCAGGTCATCAACGCCCTGTTCGGCGAGATCTTCCAGCGTACAAACACCACGGGCAGCCAGCTTAAACGCCAGAGCACGGTCCAAACCTTCCAGATTCAGTAAATCGTCGGCAGGTTTGTTGTCTCCCAGGCTTTCTTCCTGAGCCAGCGCCAGTGTAGTCAGTGCGTTTTTCGCACGCTCACGAAGTGCTTCAACGGTCGCTTCGTCAAGGCCGTCGATTTCCAGCAGTTCTTTCATCGGCACATAGGCCAGTTCTTCCAGCGAGGAGAAGCCCTCTTCAACCAGTACGGTTGCGAAATCTTCATCAATATCGAGATATTTGGTGAAGGTATCGATAGCGGCATGGGCTTCAGCCTGGTGCTTAGCCTGCAGGTCATCAACGGTCATGACGTTGAGTTCCCAGCCGCTGAGCTGCGATGCCAGGCGGACGTTCTGACCGTTACGGCCGATCGCCTGCGCCAGGTTGCCCGCTTCTACCGCGATGTCCATGGTGTGTTTATCTTCATCCACCACGATGGACGCGACGTCAGCCGGCGCCATGGCGTTAATCACGAACTGCGCCGGGTTATCATCCCACAGGACGATATCGATGCGCTCGCCGCCAAGCTCGGTAGAAACCGCCTGAACGCGCGCGCCGCGCATACCTACGCAAGCGCCAACCGGGTCGATACGCTTGTCATTGGTTTTCACGGCGATTTTCGCACGAGAACCCGGATCGCGGGCTGCGGCTTTGATTTCCAGCACTTCTTCGCCAATTTCCGGCACTTCAATGCGGAACAGTTCGACCAGCATCTCCGGTTTGGAGCGAGTCACGAACAGCTGCGCGCCGCGCGCTTCCGGACGAACGGCGTACAGCACACCGCGAATACGGTCGCCCGGACGGAAGTTTTCACGCGGCAGCATATCTTCACGCAGGATCACGGCTTCAGCGTTGCTGCCCAGATCCAGAGTGATGTTGTCGCGGTTTACTTTTTTCACCACGCCGGTGATGATCTCACCTTCGTGCTCGCGGAACTGATCGACAACCATCGCTCGCTCAGCTTCACGTACTTTCTGTACGATAACCTGTTTAGCGGTCTGCGTGGTGATACGGTCGAAGGTGACAGATTCAATCTGATCTTCAACGTAGTCGCCGACGTTCATGCTTTCATCTTCGTAACGCGCCGCTTCCAGCGTGATCTCGCGAGTCGGTTGAGTCACCTCTTCAACCACCAGCCAGCGACGGAAGGTGTCGAAATCACCGCTTTTACGGTCGATTTCTACGCGAACGTCGATCTCTTGTTCGTATTTTTTCTTGGTCGCCGTTGCCAGAGCGCTTTCCAACGCTTCGAAAATCTTCTCGCGCGGCAGCGCTTTTTCGTTGGAAACGGCTTCAACAACAGCCAAAATTTCTTTGTTCATCGGGGCCTTTCACCTCAATCCAGACTGTTAAAAGTGGGGAACCAGGTTCGCCTTCTGGATGTTACTCAGCGCGAACACTTCATCTTTGCCTTCGACGGTTACCGTGATCATCTCACCGTCTACCGCTTTGATAATGCCCTGCCATTTACGACGGTTCTGTACCGCCATACGTAGCACCAGCGAAACTTCTTCACCGGTGAAACGTTGATAGTGTTCAGCAGTAAACATCGGACGGTCGAGACCAGGCGAAGAGACTTCCAGGTTGTAAGCGACGGTGATTGGATCTTCGACATCCATGACAGCACTGACCTGGTGGCTCACATCAGCACAATCATCAACATTGATGCCATCTTCACTATCAATATAGATGCGCAGTGTGGATGTGCGACCGCGAATAAATTCGATGCCGACCAGCTCAAAGCCAAGCGCTTCAACTGGCGCAGTGAGCATCTCTGTTAATTTTTGCTCTAATGTGGACAAACCCACCCCCAAGACATAAAAAAAGGGCGTATAGCCCAGTTATTCTGAAGTCAGATAACAAAAAACCCCGATAAATCGGGGCTTTAGATAACTGAACCCTGAGACCGCAATTGCGATCTGGAACACCTTCCAGAAGAATTCTTTCAAATCCGGCTACGAAGGACCTAGTCCTCACAGTATATTTGAAAAAGTACTTAATGGGAAAGTGGTTGCGGGGGCCGGATTTGAACCGACGACCTTCGGGTTATGAGCCCGACGAGCTACCAGGCTGCTCCACCCCGCGCCTGAAACGTGGCATATTTTACTCTTTCTGAGCAAAAGACGCAAATACTGCTGGGATTTGGTACCGAGGACGGGACATAAAATCGTGGTGAATTGTATCGATAAATCATATATTTTGTCAACATCCATTTTACACCACCCGCTTGCCGTTTATGCTGGCATTTCAGGCTTTTTTAGCAAAATCACCATCAGGCTCTTCCTGTCGCCAGCAAAAGATGATTAAATGAAAACTCACAATTAGTGCATAAAAATGCAAATTTGTTGTTAAGTCGAACTCACCACAGTCTATCTAGCAGGGTTTTATTTTATGACGACGATTCTTAAGCATCTCCCGGTTGGTCAACGTATTGGTATTGCTTTCTCCGGTGGGCTGGATACCAGCGCCGCCCTGCTGTGGATGCGTAAAAAAGGCGCGGTTCCTTATGCATATACCGCGAACCTGGGCCAGCCTGACGAAGACGACTACGAGGCCATTCCGCGTCGTGCGAAAGAGTATGGCGCTGAAGGCGCTCGTCTGATTGATTGCCGCAAACAACTGGTGGCGGAAGGCATCGCGGCGATTCAGTGCGGCGCATTCCATAACACCACCGGCGGCTTAACCTATTTCAACACCACGCCGCTGGGCCGAGCCGTGACCGGCACCATGCTGGTTGCCGCAATGAAAGAAGATGGCGTCAACATCTGGGGCGACGGTAGCACCTATAAAGGCAACGATATCGAGCGCTTTTATCGCTACGGTCTGCTGACCAATGCGGAACTGCAGATCTACAAACCGTGGCTGGATAGTGACTTCATTGATGAACTGGGCGGCCGTCATGAAATGTCCGAGTTTATGATAGCCTGCGGATTCGACTACAAAATGTCTGTCGAGAAAGCCTATTCCACCGATTCCAACATGCTGGGCGCGACGCACGAAGCAAAAGATCTCGAATTCCTTAATTCCAGCGTGAAAATCGTCAACCCGATTATGGGTGTGAAGTTCTGGGATGAAAGCGTAAAAATCGCCGCTGAAGAAGTGACCGTGCGTTTTGAACAGGGTCATCCGGTTGCGCTGAATGGTAAAACGTTCAGCGATGACGTCGAACTGATGCTGGAAGCTAACCGCATCGGCGGTCGCCACGGTCTGGGCATGAGCGATCAGATTGAAAACCGCATCATCGAAGCGAAAAGCCGCGGCATCTATGAAGCACCGGGGATGGCACTGCTGCATATCGCCTACGAGCGCCTGCTGACCGGTATTCACAACGAAGATACCATTGAGCAATATCATGCTCATGGCCGCCAGTTGGGCCGCCTGCTCTATCAGGGTCGCTGGTTCGATTCCCAGGCGCTGATGCTGCGCGATTCGCTGCAGCGTTGGGTTGCCAGTCAGATCACCGGCGAAGTGACTCTGGAACTGCGTCGCGGCAACGACTACTCAATCCTGAATACCGTTTCAGACAACCTGACCTATAAAGCAGAGCGTCTGACCATGGAAAAAGGCGATTCCATGTTTACCGCTGAAGATCGTATCGGCCAGCTGACCATGCGCAACCTGGACATTACCGATACCCGTGAGAAGCTATTCGGCTATGCCCAATCCGGGCTACTCAGCGCGTCTTCCGCCACCGGTCTGCCACAGGTTGAAAACCTGGAAAATCGCGATAAATAACCGCGAAGCCAAACTCTCCAGCCGGCGCTAACCCGCCGGCTTTTTTATTTCCGCAATAAATCCTAAATAACAACTCTGCTTTATCGTTATAGTTTATGACATCACTATTTTTAATAATCACCATCTATAATTTATCGAATACCTGTACTCTTATACCGAGAGGATCGCAATGAATATTAAACCTCCCGTTCGGCCGCAAGACGCGATCAATCGTCTGATGTCGTTGCTGGAACCGCATGCCACGCCAATAAATATGGTCGCAAGGAAAAGGCTTAGCTGGGAATATAAAGGCAAAATCCAGCTTTATCTGTTTAAGAAAGGTGAGCTATCCATTTTTCGCTCATCGGACAGATTACTTATGGTCACCGTCTATGAGCCGCACCTGTTTGGCGTAGCCGAAATGCTGCAGCCCAGCCGTAGCCATGGCCTTCGTGCGGAAGTCGATACGGAGATCCTGCGGATTGACAGCGATAAAGCCATGCAACTCTTCAGTGAGCATAACATGTGGGAAGAGGTCACCCGGCTGCTGGCTTACCACACCTCTTATTTGGTGTATCGCGACGATTTAGTATTACAACAGCGGACTTATTCGGTCATTCGTAATCATTTAATGGAAATGTTACTGCTTCCTGAAGAGACCCGCTCGCGGGTATCCATGCTGGAATATATTCAGGACCGCACACATTTGTCGCGCAGCAGTATTCTGAATGTGTTATCAGCGTTGAAAAAGGGCGGCTATATCGAGTTTGCCCGCGGTGGTTATTTACAGAGTATCACCTCCCTGCCTGAGAAGTTTTAGTCCCCGCTTGACCAGCAACTTATCGCCCTCGGCCATTGTTTAAAATTAAACATATAAACGGTAACGGCGGGCGATAAATGCTTCTATTCTGCACATAACTATTAAACCAGAAACCCGTTAATTTTGCCCGAGCGCTCGTATCGGGCATTTTTTTACCCGAAGGAATATGAATAATGAGCATGTTCAGATTGAAATCCATCCTGCTTATCGCCGCCCTGAGCGCCAGCAGCGCCACCTTCGCTTCCGTTAGCCTTCACGGTGAGGCCGGTTCAGAATTCACCAACTTATCAGCCAGCTTTAACCCGCAGGCTCCCGGAATGACCTTTAACGGTAACTGGGCGCATAGCGATAACGATGGCGATACGGTGGGTTTGGGCATTGGCTATAACTTTGATCTCGGCCCGTTCCTGCTGACGGCCGGCGGTAAAGCGGTATATCTGAATCCGAACGATGGCGATGAAGGCTATGCGATTGCCCTCGGCGGCGGCGCTCAACTACCACTTGGCGATTTCTTTACCTTGTTCGGTGAGGCTTATTATTCCCCGGATTCCATGTCCAGCGGCGTTGATGAATATCTCGAAGCCAATGCCGGCTTACGCGTCAATATCATCAAATCCATGAGCATCGAAGCGGGCTATCGCTATATCGATATGGCGGGGAAACATGACCACCGCGATAACGTCCTGGCGGATGGCGCCTATGCGGGTTTCAATTTCCGTTTCTAAGCGCGGCAAACGGGATTGCCTGCCGGCAATCCCTCTTTTTATGCAAGAGATGGTATGGTTTTCAGCAGTTTATTAATTTCCTGCAAGCCCGCAATATTGTTCTCTTTACGGTAGACGTCGTTCATCGAAGCCATTTGCTCAAGTTTGGTTAACGCCCCGTAAACCTGATACGCCTCGCTATCTTTATCAAAGACATCCCGTTTATCTACATCCTGTAAATAGTTGCTTTTGAGCGACTGACTTAACTGGCTGATAAGCAGGCTGTTATCCTGAAAATAGTTAACGACCGTTGATGATTCCGGCGCGGCCGCGGAATTATTTATAACCGGCACCTGCAGGGTATTCAACGTGTCTACTGTTTCTGGCGACGAATGACTGCTGCATCCGGCCAGGCCCAATACACCGGCAATGATAACTACTTTTAAAGTACGCATGGCGTCACTGAACCTCGTCAAAATTGATGAGGGCGACTTTAGCGATTTCTCGGGGATCAAAACCAGCGGAGTGTTGTTTATAAATAAACAACGCATAGAGGGAACAAAAACAAAAAAAGACGCTTTTCAGCGTCTTTTCTCTGGAATATTGGTACCGAGGATGGGACTCGAACCCACAAGCCCGTTAGGGCACTACCACCTCAAGGTAGCGTGTCTACCAATTCCACCACCTCGGTACAGAATACTTAGTGCGGGATATCGCTGGCCGGCTGAGCCGGTGCGGTTGGCTGAGTCTGCTCAGACTTCGGCGCACTCAGATTATCCCACTCGCTTCCTTTATTGGTCTTGTTGCTGTTGATATTACCCAGCGCCAGACTGATGATGAAGAACAGCGCGGCCAGAATGCCGGTCATACGGGTCATGAAGTTACCAGAACCGCTAGAACCAAACAACGTGCCGGAAGCGCCTGCTCCGAAGGAGGCTCCCATGTCAGCGCCTTTACCTTGCTGCAGCATGATCAGGCCAACAAGGGCAATCGCTACAATAAGGAAAATTACTAAAAGAGCTTCGTACATAATCAACCTGTTCCTTGCGGATTCGCCGCATACCAAGTGCTTCACCAATAAAGCGGGACGTTTTAATATTTCCCACTGAAGCGGGTGTGAATACTAACCAAAGCGAATAACCTTCGCAAGGGCAATTTTGGCGTATTGTATCAACTGCGGAAAAAAACAGCAAAAAGCGTTTTTATATGCTTAAAAAGGCAGCAAGAGCCGCCTTTTTAATCACTTAGCTGCGATAGTTATACGCTTTTAACCGCATCGGCGATACGGTGGGCAAATTCCTTCACCTGCGCTTCATGCTCGCCTTCAACCATCACGCGGATCAGCGGTTCAGTACCGGATTTACGCAGCAGCACGCGTCCACGGTTCCCCAGCGCAGCTTCTACTTCGGCAGTGACCGCTTTTACGCTGTCATGTTCCAGCGGGTTGCCGCTGCCTTCGGTAAAGCGTACGTTGACCAGAATCTGCGGGAACATTTTCATACCGCTGCACAGATCGTGCAGGCTCATATGATTACGCACCATCGCCGCCACCACCTGCAGGCTGGCGACAATGCCATCGCCGGTGGTGGTTTTGTCGAGCAGAATCACGTGACCGGAGTTTTCCGCGCCGATACGCCAGCCTTTTTCCTGAAGTTTTTCCAGCACGTAACGGTCACCCACTTTCGCGCGGGTAAACGGAATGCCAAGCTGCTTCAGCGCCAGTTCAAGCCCCATGTTGCTCATCAGCGTGCCGACTGCGCCGCCGCGCAGCTGGCCCTGGCGCAGGCCTTCACGGGCGATAATATAGAGGATCTGATCGCCATCGACTTTGTTGCCTTCATGGTCAACCATGATGACGCGATCGCCATCACCGTCATAGGCAATACCCAGATCGGCTTTTTCCGCCAGCACGCGAGCCTGCAGCGCGCGTACGTCGGTTGCGCCGACCTCTTCGTTAATGTTCAGCCCATCAGGCTCACAGCCCATCGCGATAACCTGCGCGCCCAATTCGCGGAATACATTTGGCGCAATGTGGTAAGTCGCGCCGTGGGCGCAATCCACCACCACCTTCAGCGAACCGAGGCTCAGCTCATTCGGGAAGGTGCCTTTGCAAAACTCAATATAGCGGCCAGCGGCGTCGACGATACGGCTGGCTTTCCCAAGCTCAGCGGAATCAACGCAGGTCAGCTCTTTTTCCATCTCCGCTTCAATCGCTTCTTCGACGTCATCCGGAAGCTTAGTGCCTTCGATGGAGAAGAATTTAATACCGTTGTCATAGAAAGGGTTATGAGAGGCAGAGATGACGATTCCCGCTTCAGCGCGGAAGGCGCGGGTCAGATAGGCGATTGCCGGCGTCGGCATAGGGCCGGTAAACGAGGCGGACAAGCCCGCAGCCGCCAGGCCAGCTTCCAGCGCGGACTCCAGCATATAGCCAGAAATTCGCGTGTCTTTGCCGATAATGATTTTACGTGAACCATGGCGCGCCAGCACTTTACCTGCCGCCCAACCCAGCTTCAGCACGAACTCAGGCGTAATAGGCGCGTCGCCAACGCGGCCACGAATACCATCGGTGCCAAAATATTTGCGGTTACTCATAACGTTTATTTTCCTTAGCGGCCAGGGTGGCTTCCACCACGCGCAGCGCTTCTACCGTTTCTTTGACATCATGGACGCGAATTATCTGCGCGCCCTGCATTGCAGCAATGACTGCGCAGGACAAGCTGCCGCTCAGCCGTTCCGACGGCCCCACGTTCAACAGCTGACCCACCATCGACTTACGCGACATCCCCACCAGCAGCGGGAGGCCAAAATGATGGAACTCCCCAAGTCGGGCAAGCAGTTCATAGTTATGGGAAAGATTTTTACCGAATCCGAATCCCGGGTCGAGCAACAATTTTTCTTTTGCGATCCCCGCCTGTTCGCAGCGCACAATGTGTTCAGCAAAAAAACGGTCAACATCGGCAAAAACATCGTCGTACTTCGGCGCTTCCTGCATTGTTTTCGGCTGCCCCTGCATATGCATCAGGCACACCGGTAGCCCGGTTTGCGCGGCGGCCTGCAGGGCGCCAGGCTCGGTTAATGAACGGATATCGTTAATGATATGCGCACCAGCGCGCGCGGATTCGCGGATTACCTCGGCTTTCGAGGTATCAACCGAGATCCAGACTTCAAAACGCTGTGCAATCGCTTCTACCACCGGGATCACCCGCGCCAGCTCTTCCTCGACGCTGACATCCGCCGCCCCAGGACGGGTTGATTCACCGCCGATATCAATAATAGTCGCCCCAGCGTTAATCATCAGATTGGCGTGCTTAACCGCCTCTATCAACGAATTATGACTGCCGCCATCGGAGAAGGAATCTGGCGTGACGTTAAGGATCCCCATCACATGCGGATGGGAGAGATCGAGCGTTGACCCCTGGGCGTGTAATTGCATGTTTTCTTTCCGCTATGGTTTTGTACAGTTGTAGTACGGACAGGGCTCGGCCCGCACCATCTTAGAGATTCTGGCGGTGACATCATTCAATTCCTCAACAGGATAATGAAGCCCCGGCGTTTAAATATTCAAAAAATGAATATTATCAGACAGACGGCGCATCCGCGCGTGTTGAAGCCGCCACCATCCCGAAAACATTTTATGCGTTGGACGATAGCACGCCATCGCCATAGTTAGGTTCCCAAAAAGAATCTCACAGCCAGCCGGTAAAGACGGGCGAATAAAAACAAAAGGGCCGCAGCGGATTAGGCTGCGGCCCTTATTAGTCAGAGCGCTTTAGCAAAGCGTGGAGACTTATTTGTCGCCCAGCTGTTCCGACATGGTATTGCCCGGGTTAGGCGTACGCGGCTCATCAACCGGACGCGGCGCCGTCGGGGTGCCATTGTTGCCTGAGTTGTTAGAAGAACCTGGTTCTTCCCAACCCGCCGGCGGACGAACATCACGACGAGCCATCAGGTCGTCAATCTGCGGCGCATCGATGGTCTCATATTTCATGAGCGCATCTTTCATCGCGTGCAGAATATCCATGTTGTCGTTCAGCAGTTGGCGAGCACGACCGTAGTTACGCTCAATCAGTGATTTCACTTCCTGGTCGATAATACGCGCGGTTTCATCAGACATATGCTTCGCTTTCGCGACGCTACGGCCGAGGAACACTTCGCCCTCTTCTTCGGCATACAGCAGCGGGCCGAGTTTGTCGGAGAAGCCCCACTGGGTGACCATGTTACGCGCCAGGTTAGTCGCAACTTTAATATCGTTGGACGCGCCGGTAGAAACATGTTCAGCACCGTAGATAATCTCTTCCGCCAGACGACCGCCGTACAGAGTGGAGATCTGACTTTCCAGTTTCTGACGGCTGGCGCTGATAGCATCGCCTTCCGGCAGGAAGAAGGTCACACCCAGCGCACGGCCGCGCGGGATAATCGTCACTTTGTGTACCGGATCGTGTTCCGGAACCAGACGACCAATAATCGCGTGGCCCGCTTCGTGGTACGCGGTCGATTCTTTCTGCGCTTCCGTCATCACCATGGAGCGGCGTTCCGCACCCATCATGATTTTGTCTTTCGCTTTTTCGAACTCAACCATCGAGACGACGCGTTTGTTACCACGGGCAGCAAACAGGGCAGCTTCGTTCACCAGGTTCGCGAGGTCAGCACCGGAGAAGCCAGGAGTACCACGGGCAATGATTGCCGCATCAATATCCGGCGCCAGCGGTACGCGACGCATATGAACTTTCAGGATCTGCTCACGACCACGAACATCCGGCAGACCAACGACAACCTGACGGTCGAAGCGGCCTGGACGCAGCAATGCCGGGTCCAGAACGTCCGGACGGTTAGTCGCGGCGATAACGATGATACCTTCGTTACCTTCGAAACCATCCATCTCAACCAGCATCTGGTTCAGGGTCTGCTCACGCTCATCGTGACCACCGCCAAGACCGGCACCACGCTGACGACCGACGGCGTCGATTTCATCGATGAAGATGATGCAAGGCGCTGCTTTCTTAGCTTGTTCGAACATGTCGCGTACACGAGACGCGCCGACACCGACGAACATTTCTACGAAGTCAGAACCGGAAATAGTAAAGAACGGCACTTTTGCTTCGCCGGCGATAGCTTTCGCCAGCAGCGTTTTACCGGTACCCGGAGGGCCGACCATCAGGACGCCTTTCGGGATTTTACCGCCCAGCTTCTGGAAACGGCTCGGTTCGCGCAGATATTCAACCAGCTCGCCCACTTCCTCTTTCGCTTCGTCGCAACCGGCAACGTCAGCAAAGGTGGTTTTGATCTGGTCTTCGGTCAGCATTCGGGCCTTGCTCTTGCCGAAGGACATCGCGCCCTTTCCGCCGCCGCCCTGCATCTGACGCATAAAGAATATCCAGACGCCGATCAGTAGAAGCATCGGGAACCAGGAAATGAAGATGGAAGCCAGCAGGCTCGGTTCTTCCGGCGGTTCGCCAACCACTTTGACGTTTTTAGTCAACAGGTTGTCGAGCAGCTTCGGATCGTTAACCGGAATGTAAGTCGTGTAACGGTTACTATCTTTCTTGGTAACGTTGATCTCACGTCCGTTGATACGCGCTTCGCGAACCTGGTCCTGATTGACCTCTTGCAGGAAGGTAGAATAATCCACCTTGCGGCCATTCGACTCGCTGGGCCCAAAGCTCTGGAATACTGACATCAGCACAACGGCAATGACCAGCCAGAGTATTAGGTTTTTCGCCATGTCACTCAAGGGATTAACCTCTTATTACAACTGTGTTAAAAACAGCGTCAGGATACTCTATATCCAGCGTCTTTCAAACTTTCGTTTGAAATCTACCGGTTATGGTTTACGCCCGGTCGCTACAATATACACTTCACGCGAACGAGCGCGGGAAGAGTCCGGCTTACGAACTTTGACCTTCGTAAACAGGGAGCGAATTTCTCTAAGATACTCATCGAAGCCTTCGCCCTGGAACACCTTCACTACAAAACTACCACCTGGCGCTAATACATCACGAGACATTTCAAGCGCCAGTTCTACCAGATACATGGCCCGGGGAATATCCACCGCCGGTGTTCCGCACATATTCGGCGCCATATCGGACATGACAACTTGTACTTTACTGTCGCCTACTCGCTCAAGTAACGCTTTCAGGACTAATTCATCACGAAAATCGCCCTGAAGGAAGTCCACACCGACGATTGGATCCATTGGTAAAAGATCGCAAGCGATGATGCGGCCGCTGTTTCCGATCTGCGTAACCGCGTACTGCGACCAGCCACCGGGAGCAGCGCCGAGATCGACTATCGTCATTCCCGGCTTAAAAATCTTGTCACTTTGCTGTATTTCATCAAGTTTAAACCAGGCACGGGAACGTAACCCCTTTTTCTGTGCCTGTTGAACATATTTATCGCTAAAGTGTTCCTGAAGCCAGCGGCTTGAGCTGGCAGAACGCTTTTTACCTGTCATTTAACATTCCCATTCGGGTTCATCGTACTTTACTGCGTAAAAATCGACGCGGTAGTTTGGCGATATATGGGAGATGGCGGTAGAATGACCCGTTTTCAATCCCAACGTAAGCAAAAAAATACGATGAATCTGAGTACTAAACAAAAACAGCACCTGAAAGGTCTGGCACATCCGCTCAAGCCGGTAGTTATGCTTGGCAATAATGGTTTGACCGAAGGGGTACTGGCCGAGATCGAACAAGCGTTAGGGCACCATGAGCTCATCAAGGTGAAGATCGCCTCAGAAGATCGCGAAACTAAAGCCTTGATCGTGGAAGCCATCGTGCGTGAAACCGGCGCCTGTAACGTACAGGTCATCGGTAAAACGCTGGTTCTGTACCGCCCAACGCCAGAGCGTAAAATCTCGCTGCCACGCTAAGAATATCCTGAATCCCGACACAACATTGTGTAAAACGAGGGATTTCTGTGGCCAGGCGAGCAAAATGCCATGCTCCTGACGTTGATAAAAGGCCGCTATGCGGCCTTTTTCCTTTCTTTACAATCTATAAACATCGTAGCGGGAAATACGCCTTACAGGTATTCAACCTTGATAATTTCGTATTCCACTTCACCACCCGGGGTACGGATAGTGACGACGTCATCCTGCTCTTTGCCGATCAGGCCGCGGGCGATCGGTGAATTCACAGAGATGAGATTCTGTTTAAAATCAGCTTCATCATCGCCCACGATGCGGTAAGTCTGCTCTTCGTCGTTATCCAGGTTCAGCACGCTGACCGTGGCGCCAAAAATCACGCGGCCATTATTCGGCATCTTAGTGATATCGATAACCTGCGCGTTCGACAGTTTTGCTTCGATATCCTTGATACGACCTTCGCAGAAGCCCTGCTGTTCGCGGGCCGCGTGGTATTCCGCGTTCTCTTTCAGATCGCCGTGCTCACGCGCTTCAGCGATAGCAGCAATAATTTCTGGACGACGTACGGACTTCAGGAAATCCAGTTCTTCGCGCAGTTTTTCTGCGCCACGTAAGGTCATCGGAATAGCTTGCATTTGTTATACCTCTTTATCATTCCTTCATGGAACGGACGGAGTCGTTCCGCCATCGGTCACGTCTTAGCCATGGCCGAAGCAAAAAGAAAACCGACCCGGGAAACACTCCCCAGGTCAGCAGCAATTTTCAATTTGATACGCATTTTACCCTGAAGTTCACTATGGGTCATCGTTTACTTTACAGGGTGATGCACCGTAGTATGACGGCTTGGTTTCAGGTTGTTAGCGCGAGATTATGCGATTTCCCAGATTTATCATCGGATTGACTGCCGGTATAGCGCTTAGCGCTCAGGCCGCGAATATTGACGAGTACATCAGCCAGCTTCCTGCCGGCGCGAACCTTGCCTTTATGGCGCAGAAGGTTGGCTCCCCGACGCCGGAGATAGACTTTCACAGCCAGCAGATGGCGCTGCCTGCCAGTACCCAGAAGGTGATCACCGCGCTGGCCGCGTTGCTGCAGTTGGGGCCGGATTTCCGCTTCACCACGACGCTGGAAACCAAAGGCTCCCTTGACGGCGGTGTGCTGAAAGGCGACCTGATTGCCCGCTTCGGCGGCGATCCGACGCTAAAGCGTCAGGATATCCGCAACATGGTGGCGTCGCTGAAAAAAGCCGGCGTGCAGCGTATTGAAGGCAATGTGCTTATCGATACCTCGGTTTTCGCCAGCCACGATAAGGCTCCCGGCTGGCCATGGAACGATATGACGCAGTGCTTCAGCGCCCCGCCAGCGGCGGCGATCGTTGATCGCAACTGTTTCTCCGTCTCGCTCTATAGCGCACAGAAAGCGGGCGATTTGGCCTTCATCCGCGTGGCGTCTTACTATCCGGTCACCATGTTCAGCCAGGTGCGGACGCTGGCGCGCGGCTCCGCAGAAGCGCAGTACTGCGAGCTGGACGTTGTGCCGGGCGATCTCAACCGCTATACCCTTACCGGCTGCCTGCCGCAGCGCAGCGAGCCGCTGCCGCTGGCGTTCGCTATTCAGGATGGCGCAGGCTATGCAGGCGCGATCCTGAAAGCCGAGCTCGCCGATGCGGGGATCACTTACAGCGGTACTCTTCTGCGCCAGACGCTGGTCAACGATCCGGGTACCGTGCTGGCGACGACTCAATCGGCGCCGTTGCACGATCTTCTGCGCATTATGTTGAAGAAATCCGACAACATGATTGCTGATACGGTGTTCCGTACTATCGGCCACGCGCGAATGGGCGTACCGGGAACCTGGCGCGCCGGCTCCGACGCGGTACGGCAAATCCTACGCCAGCAGGCGGGTATTGACCTCGGTAACACGATTATCGCCGATGGCTCAGGCCTGTCCCGGCACAACCTGATCGCGCCGGCAACCATGATGCAGGTATTGCAGTACATCGCTCAGCACGACAATGAACTCAACTTTATCTCGATGTTGCCGCTTGCCGGGCACGATGGTTCGCTGCAGTATCGTGCCGGTCTTCATCAGGCGGGCGTTGACGGTAAGGTTTCGGCGAAGACCGGTTCGCTGCAGGGGGTATATAACCTGGCAGGTTTCATTACCACCGCCAGCGGCCAAAAGATGGCCTTCGTACAGTACCTCTCCGGCTATGCGGTGCCGCCGGGCGACCAGCGCAACCGTCGCATACCATTGGTACGCTTCGAAAGTCGACTGTATAAAGATTTGTACCAGAACAACTAAAACAAAAGGGCCGCATTGGATGATGCGGCCCTTTTTACTCAGGATTAACGTTTGTAGATGAATTCGACGCCTTCTTCGTCGTCTTCGTCCCAGTCGTCATCCCAGTCTTCGTCATCTTCTTCCAGTTCGGCTTCTTCAAGCTGCTGACGGTGATAGTCGTCCCACATGAACTCGACTTTCTCCGGCTTCTGCTCTTCTTCCGCCTGCACGATTGGGTTTTCGATGATAAAGGTCATCACGTCCCAGCACAGCTCTTTAACGCCCTGCTGGCTGGCCGCGGAGATCAGGTAGAACTTGTCTTCCCAACCCAGCGCTTCGGCGATGGCCTTCGCTTTGGCTTCAGCTTCCGCTTTGTCCATCAGGTCAATCTTGTTGAAGACCAACCAGCGCGGTTTAGAGGCCAGCTTCTCGCTGTATTTCTCCAGTTCGCCGATGATAATGCGCGCATTCTCAACCGGATCGGAACCGTCGATAGGCTCGATGTCGATAAGGTGCAGCAGCACGCGGCAGCGCTCGAGGTGCTTAAGGAAGCGAATACCAAGGCCAGCGCCTTCCGCCGCGCCTTCAATCAGCCCCGGAATATCGGCGACCACAAAGCTCTTCTCGTTATCCATACGCACCACGCCCAGGCTCGGCACCAGGGTGGTAAATGGATAGTCGGCCACTTTCGGCTTCGCCGCGGAGACCGCGCGAATGAAGGTGGATTTACCGGCATTCGGCATCCCCAGCATCCCCACGTCTGCCAGCAGCATCAGTTCGAGCTGCAGATCGCGCTTATCGCCCGGCGTACCCATGGTTTTCTGACGCGGGGTACGGTTAACGGATGATTTGAAGCGTGTGTTGCCAAGACCGTGCCAGCCGCCTTTCGCGACCATTAAACGCTGACCGTGCTTGGTCATATCGCCCATGGTCTCGCCGGTTCCCTGGTCGATGACACGGGTCCCTACAGGCACTTTCACCGTGACATCTTTACCGCGTTTACCGGTGCAGTCGCGGCTCTGACCGTTCTGTCCGCGTTCTGCGCGGAAAGATTTTTCGAATCGATAGTCGATCAGGGTGTTGAGGTTCTCGTCAGCTTCCAGCCAAACGTCGCCGCCGTCACCGCCATCGCCGCCGTCCGGGCCGCCTCGCGGAATATATTTTTCGCGGCGGAAGCTAACGCAACCATTGCCGCCGTCACCTGCTACGACCAGGATCGTTGCTTCATCTACAAACTTCATTTTACTCTCCGTAAATCATTCGCCTGAGCGGGGCAGCGGTACAACCGCTTCTCGCTTGCGCCAGCGTCCCCAAAGACGATGGCCAATGGCGGAATACATCGCGCCCGCAACCACGACAAACGCACCGAGATAACCAATCAGGTTTAACATCGGTCTGGCGAAAACATCGGGCCAGGCCATTGATAATAAATCAGAAAACAGTAGCGTAAACAGTGGCGTTAAGGTAATTAACGCGCTGACCTGCGCCGCCTGCCAGCGCGCCATGGCTTCCGCCAGCGCCCCGTAGCCGACCAGGGTATTCAGCCCGCAAAAAATCAGGCAAGCCAGTTGCCAGTCGCTCAGTTGGGATATCACCCCCGGTTTAGCGAGTGGCAGTAATGCAATAGTACATAAAGTGTACAGCAAAAATAGTATCTGCTGTGATGCCAGGCGCCGCAATAACACCTTTTGCGCGACCCCGTAGCTTACCCACACCGTTGCCGCTGCGACACCAAAAATTACCCCCCACGTGTAATCCGTGAGACGGGTAAAGATTTCAATCAGGCTGGTGTTGAAAAACATCACCAGCCCGCTGAGCAACATCAGCGCCCCCACAACCTGGGTACCGCGCATGCGCTCTTTCAGAATCACAACGCTTGCCACCATCATGCCGACCGGCGATAGCTGGCCGATGACCTGAGAGGCCGTTGGACTGAGATATTGCAGGGAAGAGCTGAACAGAATGAAGTTACCGAATAGGCCGCCGGTAGCAATCGCTAATAAAACCAACCAGCGCGGCTTGCGAAAAATTCGCAGCGGCGGCAGTTTGCCTTTGATGGCGAGGATCGCGCCAAGACCAATACTGGCCATCAAAAAGCGATAAAAGACCACCGTTGGCGGCTCCATCACTTCAAGAACCTGCTTCATTGCAATTGGCAGTGCTCCCCAACACATCGCGGTGGTTAGCGCCAAAAGAATGCCAATGCCGGCCTGCTGCTTCATGATGCCCGTTTTCCCTGCAGAAATTTTTCCGGGATTCTAATGTAAAAAGCCCCGCAACGTGTTGCGGGGCTTTCATCCGTCACCAGGACGCGAAAAACTTATTCAGCAACGATGCTGATGAATTTACGGTTTTTCGGGCCTTTAACTTCGAACTTGACTTTACCGTCAGTCAAAGCGAACAGAGTGTGGTCACGGCCGCAACCAACGTTGGTGCCAGCGTGGAATTTAGTACCACGTTGACGAACGATGATGCTACCTGCCAGAACTGCTTCACCGCCGAAACGTTTTACGCCCAGACGTTTAGCTTCTGAATCGCGACCGTTACGAGTCGAGCCGCCAGCCTTTTTATGTGCCATTTAAATCTACTCCCTCAAGTCTTAGGCGCTGATGCCAGTGATTTTCACATCAGTGAACCACTGACGGTGGCCTGCTTGCTTACGATAGTGTTTACGACGACGAAACTTAACGATTTTAACTTTCTCGCCACGACCGTGAGCAACAACTTCAGCTTTGATTACGCCGCCCTCAACGAAAGGAACGCCGATCTTGATTTCTTCACCGTTTGCGATCATCAGAACTTCAGCGAACTCAACAGCTTCGCCAGTTGCGATGTCCAGCTTTTCCAGGCGAACGGTCTGACCTTCGCTTACTCGGTGTTGTTTACCACCACTTTGGAAAACCGCGTACATATAAAACTCCGCTTCCGCGCACCTCTTCGTGTGATTCAGAGTGCGCTATAAATATTCACAATAGGGCGCGAATATTACGCAAAACGCGACCCTTTGACAAGAGCGATCATCGATCAACGCAGAAAAAAAACACAACTTTCACGCTAACGTTTATCTGCGCTGATTTTTCAGTACAATCATATCTTCTTTTAATTCTATCTTAATCCTTCTGTGATCCCACCTGGATTCGCGGTAACAGGACATTTGGCCCGGCTTTTGCGATGAATTTAGAAAAAATCAATGAGTTAACCGCGCAGGATATGGCGGGTGTCAATGCGGCAATCCTTGAGCAGCTCAACTCAGATGTTCAGCTTATCAATCAGTTAGGCTACTACATCGTCAGCGGAGGCGGAAAACGTATTCGTCCGATGATCGCCGTGCTTGCAGCTCGCGCGGTCGGCTATCAGGGGAATGCGCACGTCAACATCGCCGCACTGATCGAATTTATTCATACCGCGACCCTACTGCATGACGACGTCGTCGACGAGTCCGATATGCGCCGCGGCAAGGCGACGGCCAATGCCGCGTTCGGTAACGCCGCCAGCGTACTGGTGGGCGACTTTATCTACACCCGCGCCTTCCAGATGATGACTCGTCTCGGTTCGCTGAAGGTGCTGGAGGTGATGTCGGAAGCCGTAAACGTCATTGCCGAAGGCGAAGTCCTGCAGTTGATGAACGTCAACGACCCGGATATCACGGAAGAGAACTATATGCGGGTCATCTACAGTAAGACCGCCCGTCTGTTTGAAGCCGCTTCGCAGTGTTCCGGTATCCTGGCTGGTTGCAGCGCGGAAGAAGAACAGGCGCTGCAGGATTATGGCCGTTACCTCGGCACCGCGTTTCAGCTGATTGACGATCTGCTGGATTACAGTTCCGATGGCGAACGCCTTGGCAAAAACGTCGGTGATGACCTGAACGAAGGCAAACCAACGCTGCCTCTGCTACACGCTATGCATCACGGTACCCCGGATCAGGCGGCAATGATTCGCGGCGCTATCGAGCAGGGTAACGGGCGTCATCTGCTTGACGCGGTACTTGAAACCATGGCGGCCTGCGGTTCGCTGGAGTGGACGCAGAAACGTGCGGAAGAAGAAGCCGATAAAGCTATCGCCGCACTGCAGGTTCTGCCGGATACGCCATGGCGCGATGCCCTCATCGGCCTTGCGCATATCGCCGTTCAGCGCGACCACTAACCCCCTCCTTCTCTCCCGTACTCACCGCGCGGGAGAGTTCCAATAAAATCCAATATTCTTCAAATAATGCCAGAAACCTTAATATATTCTGAATATACAAGAACGATACGGGAACTTGTTAAAACCATATAAGAACCAGGGTATAGTATTTCGGCCGTCCGTATTGACGCGCAGACAGTTATCACTGGGAGAATTTATGGATAAGTTCATCGACTGGCATTCAGCGGATATTATTGCCGGCCTTCGCAAAAAGGGGACGTCCCTCGCAGCTGAGTCGCGACGTCACGGATTAAGCTCTTCTACGCTTGCCAACGCGCTAACCCGTCCGTGGCCTAAAGGCGAATTGATTATTGCGAACGCGCTGGGAACCGATCCGTGGGTTATCTGGCCATCGCGTTACCACGACCCCATTACCCATCAGTTCATCGACAGAACGCAGATGATGCGTCAGAAGAGACATAAGACCTAACGTGAGGGAGAGATCGATAGCAGCCCCCGGACGGACGTCAGAGGGCTGCTACCGCAGCAGAATTACTCGCCTTTGACGCGTTCGATATTCGCGCCCAGAGCCTGCAGTTTATCTTCGATGCGCTCATAGCCGCGATCGATATGATAGATACGGTCGACTATGGTCGTCCCTTCCGCAATACAACCCGCCAGCACCAGGCTTGCAGATGCACGCAGGTCGGTCGCCATGACCTGTGCGCCGGACAGCTTCGCGACACCGTGGCAAATCGCGGTATTGCTTTCGATTTCCGCGTGCGCGCCCATACGGATCAGTTCCGGAATGTGCATGAAGCGGTTCTCGAAGATGGTTTCGGTGATAACACCCGTTCCTTCAGCCACCAGGTTCAGCAAGGTGAACTGCGCCTGCATGTCGGTTGGGAAACCCGGGTGCGGCGCGGTACGCACGTTGACCGCTTTCGGACGGTTGCCGTGCATATCGAGGCTAATCCAGTCTTCACCGACTTCAATGTCCGCGCCAGCTTCACGCAGCTTAGCCAGTACCGCATCCAGGGTATCAGGCTGCGCATGACGGCACATAATTTTACCGCCGGAGATCGCCGCAGCGACCAGGAAGGTACCGGTTTCGATACGGTCCGGCAGCACGCGATAAACGCCGCCGCCCAGACGCGCAACGCCCTCAATGGTGATACGGTCGGAACCCTGACCCGTAATCTTCGCGCCCAGCGCGTTAAGGAAGTTGGCGGTATCGACGATTTCCGGCTCGCGCGCGGCGTTTTCAATCACGGTCGTGCCTTCAGCCAGCGTCGCCGCGCTCATGATAGTCACGGTCGCGCCTACGCTGACCTTATCCATCACGATATGCGCGCCTTTCAGACGCCCGTTAACCGACGCCTTCACATAGCCTTCTTCCAGTTTGATTTCCGCGCCCAGCTGTTCCAGGCCGGTAATGTGCAGGTCGACCGGACGCGCGCCGATAGCGCAGCCGCCCGGTAGAGAAACCTGGCCCTGGCCGAAACGCGCCACCAGCGGCCCCAGCGCCCAGATGGAAGCGCGCATGGTTTTCACTAAATCGTACGGAGCACAGAAAACATTTACCGGGCCGGCATCGATCCATACGGAACCATTGCGCTCGACCTTCGCGCCCAGCTGGCTCAGCAGCTTCATGGTGGTATCGATATCTTTCAGCTTCGGTACGTTCTGGATTTCAATCGGCTCTTCGGCTAACAGCGCGGCAAAGAGGATTGGCAGGGCAGCGTTTTTAGCGCCGGAAATGGTGACCTCGCCCTGCAGGCGAGTCGGCCCCTGAACACGGAATTTATCCATTGATTCTGTTCTCGGTTAAAAATTCATCAACGCTGTAGGGAACATCCCTACAGCTTAAAAGCCATTAAGTTTGCGATCGCGTGCCCATTCTTGCGGGGTAAACGCTTTGATCGACAGCGCATGAATGCGATTGTCGGCAATATATTCCATCAGCGGCGCGTAGATAGCCTGCTGTTTTTTTACCCGGCTCATGCCGTCAAACATCTCACCCACAGCGATAACCTGAAAGTGGCTGCCATCGCCAGAGACGTGGACTTCCTGAAGGGAGAGTGCGTTCATCAGCACGGTCTGAATTTCATGATTTTCCATGGGATCACATTTTTCTGAGTGTGAAAACAGCCCAACATCTTAGAGGAAAGTGGCGCTGTCTTAAACAAGCAAAAAGCCCCATCGAACAGATTGATGGGGCTTTCAGAATAGCTTCAGCATTAACCTACTGAAAAATTTACGGGATCATGTCCGCCGGAAGGTTGTAAAGACTCACCAGCGTTTGCAGGTTTTCGCTTTTCCCTACCACTTGCGCCGTTTTGCCCTGCCGACGTACCAGCGCGACAAAATGAACCAGCAACGCTACCCCGGCGCTATCGACCCGTGAAACGTCGCTGAGGTCGATAGTGGATACGCCGTCGGTCGCCTGCGCGCGTGCATTCCACAGCGGCAGTATAAATTCCTGATCCAGTTCGCCGCGCAACGCCAGGCGTTCACCGTCGCGGTTCCAGCTCAGTTGTTCGCTCATTATTTCTTCTGATCCAGAGTGATAGGCTGGGCAGAAATAGCTTTCAGCTGCGCGGTCAGACCATCAACACCTTTCGTGCGCAGCAGGTCGCTCCACTCGTTTTGTTTGGTGGTGATCATGCTGACGCCTTCGGCGATCATGTCATAAGCCTGCCAGTTGCCGGTCTGGGTATTTTTACGCCATTGGAAGTCCAGACGTACCGGAGGACGGCCATTCGGGTCGAGGATGGTGACGCGAATCGGCACGATGGTTGCGCTGCCCAGCGGCTGCTCAGGCGCAATTTGGTAAGTCTGGCCGTGATACATCGCCAGCGCCTGACCGTAAGCCTGTTTCAGATACTCGCGGAAGGCGGCGAAATAGGCTTCACGTTGTGCAGGCGTCGCCTCTTTGTAGTAACGGCCCAGCACCAGCGCGCCGGCATATTTCACCTGCACGTAAGGCAGCAGCTCCTGATCGACGATATCACGCAGATAGTTCGGGTTGGCTTTGATCTTCGGCTGTTCGTTCTTCAGACGATCGAAGGTCTTCTGCGCCGCTTCGTCCATCAACTTATACGGGTTAGTTTGATCCGCGGCATGCGCGGCTGTTAGTGGAGCAATCACCAGCATGGCGACCATGAGTAAGCGTTTAAACATATCTTGTCTCTCCTGAAATTAATGCGTCATGCCGGCCTGCGGCGTAGCGTCAGTATGACCCTCAGCCGCCGCCTTATCATTGTCAGAATTCTGATTATCGCTGCCCTTGCTGTTATAGAGGAACTGGCCAATCAGATCTTCCAACACCATGGCGGACTTGGTGTCCTGAATCGTACCGCCGTCTTTAAGAATCGCGGTGCCCAGTTCCGGGTCTTCAAAACCGACGTTCAGCGCCAGGTACTGCTCCCCGAGCAAACCAGAAGTACGAATCGCCAGCGAGCTGGTATCCGGAATGTGGTTGTAGCTTTCGTCGATATCGATGGCAACGCGCGGCAGATAGGTTTTTGGATCGAGGGTGATATCCGCGACGCGACCGACCACCACACCGCCGATGCGCACCGGTGAACGCGCTTTCAGGCCGCCGATGTTATCGAAGGTCGCATAAAGACGATAAGTCGGTTCGGTACGCAACGAGGTGACGTTCGCCGCCTTCAGACAGACAAACAGCGCCGCCAGCAGCGCCGCCAGTAAGAACACACCTACCCAGATCTCATTTTTTTTCGTTTGCATGAACTTAATTCCCAAACATCAGCGCAGTCAGCACAAAATCCAGCCCCAGAACCGCCAGCGACGAATGCACCACGGTGCGCGTCGTTGCCCGGCTAATTCCAGCGGAAGTGGGGATAGCGTCATAACCATTGAATAACGCAATCCAGGTTACCGTAACGGCAAAAACCAGACTTTTAATCAGGCAGTTAACCAGATCCATTCGCCAGTCGACGGCATTTTGCATCGCGGTCCAGAAGAACCCCGCGTCGATGCCTTTCCAGCTGACGCCAACCAGCGAACCGCCCCAGACGCCTACGGCGACGAATATGATCGTCAACAGCGGAAGCGAGATAACCCCGGCCCAGAAGCGCGGCGAAATCACCCGGCGCAGCGGATCCACCGCCATCATTTCCATGCTGGAGAGCTGCTCGGTCGCCCGCATCAGGCCAATCTCGGCGGTTAACGCCGAACCGGCTCGCCCGGCGAAAAGCAGTGCGGCTACCACCGGCCCCAGCTCGCGCAGCAGCGACAGCGCCACCAGCATACCCAGGCTGGTCTCTGCGCTATAGGTCGTTAATACCAGATAGCCCTGCAGCCCCAGTACCATACCGATGAACAGCCCCGAGACGATAATAATCAGCATCGATAACACGCCGACGTTATACAGCTGGCGCACCAGCAGCGGAGCATGTTTGCGAAATTCCGGCTTGCCCACCACGGCATTAAACAGCATTAATCCGGCGCGCCCGAAGGTCGCGGTGGTTTTGATGCCGCGGTGTCCGAGCGCTGCCAACGCATTGAATAGCATGAGTCGTTTAGCTCCCTTTGCCTAATAAATCATGGTGGTAATCGCCCGCAGGATAGCGGAACGGCACCGGGCCGTCAGCGATGCCATCAATGAACTGGCGCACGCGCGGATCGCTATTTTCACGCAGCGATTGCGCGCTGCCGTGGGCAACGATTTTCTTATCCGCCACGATGTAGGCGTAATCCGCAATGCTCAGCACTTCCGGTACGTCGTGCGATACCACAATGCAGGTCACTCCCAGGGTACTATTCAGCTCTGAGATAAGTTTAACCAATACGCCCATGGTGATGGGATCCTGTCCGACGAAAGGTTCATCAAACATGATCAGATCCGGCTCAAGGGCAATCGCCCGCGCCAACGCCGCGCGCCGCGCCATCCCGCCGGAAAGTTCCGAAGGCATCAGTTTCGCCGCGCCGCGTAGCCCAACCGCCTCCAGCTTCATCATGACGGTGGTGTGCAGTAGCGCATCCGGCAACTGAGTATGTTCGCGCAGCGGGTAAGCTACGTTATCAAACACGTTCATATCGGTGAATAGCGCGCCGGACTGAAACAGCATGCTCATGCGTTTACGCACGGTATACAGCCGCGAGCGCGTCATTTGCGGCACGTTTTCGCCGTCAAACAGGATCTCGCCGCTGTCCGGCGGGATCTGGCCGCCGATCAAACGCAGCAGGGTCGTCTTGCCGATCCCCGATGGCCCCATAATGGCGGTAATCTTGCCGCGAGGCACCGATAGCGAGATATCATCGAAGATGACGCGGTCGCCCCGAGAGAAACGAATACCGCGAACCTCGACTAAATTCGCCAGAGTTTGGCTCATAAAATCATCCTTACTAAACCTTCGGGCTAAGCATGGCGCTTTCTTTCACCACAAACCCAACATTTTTACAGAATCTTACCTGCCCGGGTTAGCGAAAGCTGGCATTTGTTTTACTTTTGCCACACATAAAGTCAAAATTAAGAATTCGTTACGCTGCGTACGGACGGCCAGCGAGGCGACGATTATACCTGAAGAAAGGACTTTAGATGCTCTTAGCAACGGCTCTGTTAATAATTGGTTTACTGCTGGTAGTTTACAGCGCCGATCGTCTGGTATACGCCGCTTCAATACTGTGTCGCATGATGGGGATCCCGCCGCTCATCATCGGCATGACGGTCGTGAGCATCGGTACCAGCCTGCCGGAGATCATCGTTTCCACCGCCGCCTCCCTTCACGGGCAAACCGATCTGGCGATCGGTACGGCGTTGGGATCCAATATTACGAATATTCTATTAATTCTCGGTCTTGCCGCCCTGCTCCATCCATTTACCGTGCATTCTGATATCCTGCGCCGCGAATTGCCGCTAATGTTGCTGGTCAGTTTACTGGCGGGATTTGTGCTCTACGATGGCCAGCTCTCGCGTCTGGACGGGCTGTTTTTACTGGCGCTGGCCATACTGTGGCTGGTGTTTACCCTAAAAATAGCGCGCCTGGCGGAACGCCAGGGCAGCGATAGCCTGACCCGGGAACAGCTGGCGGAGCTACCGCGCGGTGGTTCGCTGCCCGTCGCCCTGCTGTGGCTTGGGGTGGCGATGATCGTCATGCCGATGGCCACCCGTATGGTGGTAGATAACGCCACGGTGTTGGCGAACTATTTCGCCATTAGCGAACTGACGGTGGGCTTAACGGTCATTGCTATCGGCACCAGCCTGCCGGAACTGGCCACCGCTATCGCCGGCGCACGAAAAGGGGAAGACGATATCGCCATCGGGAATATCATTGGCGCCAATATCCTTAATCTCGTGCTGGTGCTCGGGCTGCCGGCGTTAATCGCCCCTGGCGCCTTCCCTGCTGAAGCTTTTACGCGCGACTACAGCGTGATGCTGCTGGTCAGCGCGATCTTCGCGCTGCTGTGCTGGCGGCGTAAACGGCAGCCGGGGCGCGTAGCGGGCGCCTTGCTGGTCGGCGGCTTTCTGGTTTGGTTGGCGGTGCTGTTCTGTTCAGCGCCGTACTTCGTTGAATGAATTGGGGTAACATCATGTCGCAAATAGATTTGCCAACAGATTTTGACTTTCAACAGGCAGGACGTCAGGTTCTGGAAATTGAACGTGAAGGTCTGGCCCAGCTCGATCAGTATATTAATGAAGATTTCACCCGCGCCTGTGAGACGATTTTCCGCTGCGGCGGTAAGGTCGTAGTGATGGGTATGGGCAAATCCGGGCATATCGGGCGCAAAATGGCGGCGACCTTCGCCAGTACCGGCACCTCGGCTTTTTTTGTCCATCCCGGTGAAGCCGCTCACGGCGATTTGGGGATGGTGACGCCGCAGGATGTGGTCATCGCGTTATCTAATTCCGGTGAATCTAATGAAATCCTGGCGTTGATTCCGGTGCTTAAACGCCAGCAGGTGCCGCTTATCTGCGTCACCAGCCGTCCGGATAGCAGCATGGCGCGCGCCGCCGATATTCATCTGTGTGTGAAAGTGCCGAAAGAGGCCTGTCCGCTAGGGCTGGCGCCGACCTCCAGCACCACCGCCGCGCTGGTGATGGGTGACGCCCTCGCCGTGGCGCTGCTCGAAGCGCGCGGCTTTACCGCCGAAGATTTCGCCCTGTCGCACCCCGGCGGCGCACTCGGTCGTAAGCTGCTGCTGCGGGTCAATGATATTATGCATACTGGCGACGAGATCCCCCACGTCGGCCTGCAGGCTACCCTGCGCGACGCGCTGCTGGAAATCACCCGCAAAAATCTGGGCATGACGGCCATCTGCGACGAGGAGATGAATATCGTCGGCATCTTCACCGATGGCGACCTGCGCCGCGTCTTCGATACCGGCGTCGATATGCGCAACGCCAGCATCGCTGAAGTCATGACCCCAGGCGGGATCCGCATTCGTCCAGGCATGCTGGCGGTAGATGCGCTCAACCTGATGCAGTCCCGCCATATCACCTGCGTGCTGGTTGCCGATGGCGACCAGCTGCTAGGTGTGGTACATATGCACGATCTGCTGCGCGCTGGCGTAGTGTAAGTAAGGATAAAATAATGAATAATGCTGATGCCCAGGTCGACACCTGCTACGGGCCGGTAAGCCAGGAATTTATCGACCGGGCGGCGAAGATCCGTTTACTGATCCTCGACGTCGACGGCGTACTTTCCGATGGTCTTATCTATATGGGCAACAACGGCGAAGAGCTGAAAGCGTTTAACGTCCGCGATGGCTACGGGATCCGCTGCGCGCTGACTTCCGGTATTGAAGTCGCGATTATTACCGGGCGAAAAGCTAAACTGGTAGAAGACCGCTGCCAGACGCTGGGCATTACGCATCTGTATCAAGGTCAGTCCGATAAGCTGTTGGCGTTTCGTGAATTATTAAGCAAACTGGCGGTTCGCCCGGATGAAGTCGCTTATATTGGCGACGATCTGATCGACTGGCCGGTAATGGCGGAAGTCGGTTTAAGCGTCGCCGTCGCCGATGCGCATCCGCTGCTGCTCCCGCGGGCGAATTACGTCACGCGAATTAACGGCGGACGCGGCGCGGTACGCGAAGTCTGCGATTTGTTACTATTGGCGCAGGGCAAGCTTGATGAGGCCAAAGGGCAATCAATATGAGTAAAACCAGACGTTGGGTTATCATCTTACTATCGCTGGTCGCGTTGATCCTGATCGGCCTGAACCTGGCGAGTACGGACGACACCGCGACCGTCGCGGTCAATCCTAACGATCCGACGTATAAAAGCGAGCATACCGATACCGTGGTGTATAGCCCGGAAGGCGCGCTGAGCTATCGTCTGATAGCCGAGCATGTCGAATACTTTTCCGAACAAGAAGTATCGTGGTTCACCAACCCGGTGATGACCACCTTTGATACCAATAAGGTTCCGACCTGGTCAATCAGAGCGGATAAAGCCAAGTTAACCAACGACCGTATGCTGTATCTTTACGGCCATGTTGAGGTCGACGCGTTGAGCCCCGACTCTCAACTGCGCAAAATTACCACCGATAACGCGCAGGTAAACCTGGTGACCCAGGATGTAACCTCTGACGATATGGTGACGTTGTACGGAACAACATTTAATTCCAGCGGCCTGAAAATGCGCGGGAACCTACGCAGCAAAAATGCCGAGCTGATTGAAAAGGTTAGAACCTCTTATGAAATTCAGAACAAACAAACTCAGCCTTAACATTGCGCTCGCAAGCGCGCTTCTGGCCGCCAGCCTGCCGGCTCTGGCAAAAACCGGCGATACCGATCAGCCGATTCACATCGAGTCCGATCAGCAGTCGTTGGATATGCAGGGCAACGTCGTGACCTTCACCGGCAACGTGGTCGTCACCCAGGGGACCATTAAAATCAATGCCGACAAAGTCGTGGTTACTCGCCCTGGCGGTGAAAAAGGCAAAGAGGTGATCGACGGTTTCGGCAATCCGGCCACCTTCTATCAGATGCAGGACAATGGCAAGCCGGTGAAAGGCCGCGCGTCGAAAATGCATTATGAACTGCAGAACGATTTCGTGGTGCTGACCGGCAACGCGCATCTGGAACAGCTGGATAGCAATATTCAGGGCGACAAAATCACCTATCTGGTGAAAGAGCAGAAAATGCAGGCCTTCAGTAACAAAGGCGGTCGCGTGACTACGGTGCTGGTACCTTCGCAGTTGCAGGACAAAAGCGGCGATCAGCAGAAGAAAGGTAAGTAATCCGTTATGGCAACATTAACTGCAAAAAATCTCGCCAAAGCCTACAAAGGCCGCCGCGTGGTGGAAGACGTCAGCCTGACCGTCAACTCCGGTGAAATCGTCGGCCTGCTGGGCCCGAACGGCGCCGGTAAGACCACCACCTTTTATATGGTGGTAGGCATCGTGCCGCGCGACGCCGGCAACATCATCATTGACGATGAAGATATCAGCCTGCTGCCGCTACATGCCCGCGCGCGCCGCGGCATCGGTTACCTGCCGCAGGAAGCCTCTATTTTCCGCCGCCTGAGCGTCTACGATAATCTGATGGCGGTGCTACAGATCCGCGACGATCTCAGCAGCGAACAGCGTGAAGATCGCGCTAAAGAGCTGATGGAAGAGTTCCACATTGAACACCTGCGCGATAGCCTGGGCCAGGCGCTCTCCGGCGGTGAACGCCGCCGCGTCGAAATCGCCCGCGCGCTGGCGGCGAACCCGAAATTCATCCTGCTGGATGAACCGTTCGCCGGGGTTGACCCTATCTCTGTTATCGATATTAAACGCATCATCGAACACCTGCGCGACAGCGGGCTGGGCGTACTCATTACTGACCATAACGTCAGGGAGACGCTGGCGGTCTGTGAACGAGCTTATATCGTGAGCCAGGGCCATCTCATCGCCCACGGCACCCCGCAGCAAATCCTTGAAGACGAGCAGGTTAAACGCGTGTACCTTGGGGAAGACTTCAGACTCTGATAGGGTAGAGGTTATAGACGTTTTAGCCGGAGATATTGACCCTGAACATGAAGCAAGGTTTGCAATTAAGGCTAAGCCAACAGCTTGCCATGACGCCCCAACTGCAGCAGGCCATCCGCTTGTTGCAGCTGTCCACGTTAGAACTCCAGCAAGAACTCCAGCAGGCGCTGGAGAGTAACCCGTTGCTTGAGCAAACCGATCTTCACGAAGAGGTTGAAACCACAGAAGCCGAGGACCGCGAGTCTCTGGATACCGTCGACGCGCTCGAACAAAAAGAGATGCCGGACGAGCTCCCGCTGGACGCCAGCTGGGATGAAATCTACACCGCCGGCACGCCGTCGGGTAATGGCGTCGACTACCAGGACGATGAACTGCCGATCTATCAGGGTGAGACCACCCAAAGCCTGCAGGATTATCTGATGTGGCAGGTCGAGCTCACGCCATTCACCGATACCGACCGCGCGATAGCCACCTCCATCGTCGATGCCGTTGACGATACCGGCTACCTCACTATTTCCATTCAGGACATTGTCGACAGTATCGAAGATGATGAAATTGGTCTTGAGGAAGTTGAAGCGGTACTCAAGCGCGTACAGCGTTTCGATCCGGTCGGCGTCGCCGCCAGGGATCTCCGTGACTGCCTGCTGATCCAGCTTTCACAATTTGCCAAAGAAACGCCGTGGCTGGAAGAAGCCAGGTTGATTATCAGCGAGCATCTTGATCTCCTGGCCAACCACGATTTCCGTAGCCTGATGCGCGTCACTCGCTTGAAAGAAGACGTTCTGAAAGAGGCGGTTTGCCTGATCCAGTCGCTGGATCCGCGCCCGGGTCAGTCCATTCAAACCAGCGAGCCGGAATACGTGATCCCGGATGTACTGGTGCGCAAGGTTAATGGCCGCTGGGTCGTCGAGCTCAATTCCGACAGCATTCCGCGGCTGAAGATTAATCAGCAATACGCGGCGATGGGCAATAATGCGCGCAACGACGCCGACAGCCAGTTTATCCGCAGCAACCTGCAGGAAGCCCGCTGGCTGATTAAGAGCCTTGAGAGCCGTAACGATACCCTGCTGCGGGTCAGCCGCTGCATCGTCGAACAGCAGCAGGCCTTCTTTGAGCAGGGTGAAGAATTTATGAAACCGATGGTGCTGGCGGATATCGCTCAGGCCGTCGAGATGCATGAATCAACCATTTCACGCGTTACCACGCAAAAATATCTGCACAGTCCACGCGGTATTTTTGAGTTGAAGTATTTCTTCTCCAGCCACGTCAATACCGAAGGCGGCGGCGAAGCCTCGTCTACCGCCATTCGTGCGCTGGTGAAGAAGTTAATCGCCGCGGAGAACCCCGCGAAGCCGTTGAGCGACAGCAAGCTCACCACCATGCTCTCCGATCAGGGTATTATGGTGGCGCGGCGCACTGTTGCTAAGTACCGAGAGTCTTTATCCATTCCGCCGTCAAACCAGCGCAAACAACTGGTCTGACACAACCGATAAGGAAGACACTATGCAGCTCAACATTACAGGACACAACGTCGAGATCACTCCCGCCATGCGCGACTTCGTCACTACGAAGTTCAGCAAACTGGAGCAGTTTTTCGATAGGATCAACCAGGTCTATATTGTGTTAAAAGTAGAGAAGGTGACGCAAATCGCGGACGCCAATTTGCATGTCAACGGTGGCGAAATCCATGCCAGTGCGGAAGGGCAGGATATGTATGCTGCTATCGATGGTCTTATCGATAAGCTGGCAAGACAGTTAACAAAACATAAAGATAAACTGAAACAACACTAATTGTCCGGGCGATCGCCCTTATCCGCAGCCCGCGGATAAGGGCAGCTCAGGTGAAATTATGATGAACAACGATTCCGCTCTACAACTGAGCAATGTCCTTAACCAGGATTGTACCCGTAGCCAGGTTCACTGCCAGAGCAAGAAACGCGCGCTGGAAATTATCAGCGAACTGGCGGCGAAGCAGCTAGGTTTACCGCCTCAGGTGGTCTTTGAAGCGATCCTGACCCGTGAAAAAATGGGCAGTACCGGGATCGGCAACGGCATTGCGATCCCTCACGGCAAGCTTGAAGAGGATACCCTGCGCGCCGTTGGCGTATTTGTGCAGTTGGAAACGCCGATCGCCTTCGATGCGATCGACAATCAGCCGGTCGATCTGCTGTTTGCGCTACTGGTGCCGGCCGATCAAACCAAAACCCATCTGCATACGCTCTCGCTGGTCGCCAAACGTCTGGCGGACAAAACCATCTGCCGTCGCCTGCGCGCTGCGGTGAGCGATGAAGAGTTGTATGAGATCATCACCGAAGCAGGAAGCAGCGATGACGCTTAACGTGAGTCGCGTCTTAACCTTTATCGTACTGAGGAGAAACGGTACATGGTACTGATGATCGTCAGCGGCCGCTCTGGCTCGGGGAAATCCGTCGCCCTGCGAGCGCTGGAAGATATGGGCTTCTACTGTGTGGATAACCTGCCGGTAGTGCTGTTGCCTGAGCTGGCGCGAACGCTGGCCGACCGCGATATCTCCGCGGCCGTCAGCATTGACGTGCGCAATATGCCGGAATCACCGGAAATCTTTGAACAAGCGATGCAGAATCTGCCGGAATCCTTCTCCCCGCAGCTGCTGTTCCTTGATGCCGACCGCAACACCCTGATCCGCCGCTACAGCGACACCCGTCGCTTACATCCGCTCTCCAGCAAGAATCTGTCGCTTGAAAGCGCGATCGACGAAGAGAGCGATCTGCTTGAGCCGCTGCGCTCCCGTGCGGATCTGATCGTCGATACTTCCGAAATGTCGGTGCATGAACTGGCCGAGATGCTGCGTACCCGCCTGTTAGGTAAACGCGAGCGTGAATTGACGATGGTCTTTGAATCATTCGGCTTCAAACACGGTATCCCTATCGATGCCGATTACGTGTTTGACGTCCGCTTCCTGCCAAACCCGCACTGGGATCCGAAGCTGCGCCCCATGACCGGCCTCGATAAACCGGTTGCCGCCTTCCTCGATCGCCATACGGAAGTGCATAACTTTATTTACCAGACGCGTAGCTATCTGGAGCTATGGTTGCCGATGCTGGAAACCAATAACCGCAGCTATCTGACGGTAGCCATTGGTTGTACCGGCGGTAAGCATCGCTCGGTCTATATTGCCGAACAGCTGGCTGACTACTTCCGTTCGCGCGGTAAGAACGTGCAATCTCGTCACCGGACGCTGGAAAAACGTAAATCATGACCGTCAAGCAAACCGTTGAAATCACCAACAAGCTGGGCATGCACGCGCGCCCGGCAATGAAGCTTTTCGAGCTGATGCAGAATTTCGATGCGGAAGTGTTGCTACGCAACGACGAAGGCACCGAAGCGGAAGCCAACAGCGTTATCGCCCTGCTGATGCTGGATTCCGCCAAAGGACGCCAAATTGAGGTTGAGGCCAGCGGCCCGCAGGAAGTCGAAGCGCTGGCGGCGGTGATTGCGCTGTTCAACGCCGGGTTTGATGAAGACTAATCATCTCCCGGCGGGATCGCGGTTAATGCAGCTTATTGGCCTGCATAAAGCCTTCGCCGCCTAACTGACGCATCTGGCGCAGGATCCACGCCTGTCGGCTATGAACATAGCCTGATGGCGCATCGGCGCGAAAACGAATCGGGTTCGGTAATACCGCCGCCAGCAGCGCGGCCTCTGCAGGGGTCAAACGGCTGGCCGGCTTATGAAAATAGCGCTGGGCCGCCGCTTCTACGCCGAAAATACCGTCGCCAAACTCGGCAATATTCAAGTACACGGTAAGAATGCGCTTCTTGCTCCAGACCGTTTCGATCCCGACGGTCAAGCCCACTTCCAGCCCCTTGCGCAACCAGCTGCGGCCATCCCATAAAAACAGGTTTTTCGCCGTCTGCTGAGAGAGCGTCGACGCGCCGCGAATACGATTTTCATTCCGTTCGTTGTGCGCCAGCGCTTTTTCGATTGCCGGCACGTCAAAACCCCAGTGGTCGGGGAATTTCTGATCTTCAGCGGCAATCACCGCCAGCCCCATCCAGGGGGAAATCTCGTCCATGCCAACCCAATCAGAATGGGCGACATAATGGAAATCACCGGAGAACCAGGCGCTAACCTGGCGCTCCAGCATCACCGCTGAGAACGGCACCGGCAGGACGCTGAATACGGCGATACCGCCGCCCCAGAACACCACACAGACCAGCAGCAGGCGTAACAGCAGGCGCTTAATCATCGCCAGCGGCGCAACACGCTTACTCATTCAGCGAGAACCAATACGCGATCGACCAGTTTCTCAATACCGCTGGCGGCCTCGGCAATATTCTGCGCCAGCATATAAGCAGGCGTGGTCACCACCTTGTTGTCTTCATCGACCACGATGTCGTCAACCGGGCACGGCACGTGCTCCGCGCCCATCTCTTCCAGCACCTCGGCAGTATCCGGATCGGTACCGATGGTTATCCGCAGCGGCGTCGGGAAAATCTTCGGCAACAGCGCCGGCGCGATACACATAAAGCCCAGCGGCTTACCCGCTTCGTGCATCGCCAGCGTTAACGCCTGCAGATCGCGATCAACAACGCATTCACTTCCCTGGGCGGCAAAATTACTCAGGTTTTTCGCCGCGCCAAAGCCGCCTGGCACAATCAGCGCATCCAGCTCGTCCGCGCGGGCGCTGGCCAAAGGCTGAATAGCGCCGCGCGCCAGGCGCGCCGCTTCAATCAGCACATTGCGGCTTTCCGCCATCGTTTCGCCGGTCAGATGGTTGATCACGTCGGTTTGCGCCTTATCCGGCGCAAAGCAAACCGCCTGCGCGCCGCGACGCGCAATGGCCAACAGGGTAATGACCGCTTCATGGATTTCTGCGCCGTCGTAAACGCCACAGCCGCTTAGTACCACGCCAATCTTCTTCATCTTGCTAACCCCTTAGCGCAACTCTATGAAACAAGTAAATAATTTTGATTTACTCGCTATGCTTCACATATTTTACCGATTCACGTAACAAAATATTTATGGTTTGCTATCTTAATGAGCGAGCAAGCCAAATCCTCAGGTTGCGCCGTGTAAAAAAATCACTCGAACAATCCTGGCTCAACAACCAGTTCCCTGGTGTTGGCGCAGTATTCGCGCACCCCGGTTTATCCGGGGTCATTTTTTATCCGCCGCCGCAATCCAGGCCTTCAGTACCGCAACATCGTTTTGCCACTCGGATTTCATCTCTTCTACCCACTCGCCGACGTTGTCTTCCCAGGCGGGTAAATCTGGCGTTTGGATCTGCTGCCCTAATTGCTGGATATGGCGCAAGCCTATCGACCCCGCCGCGCCCTTAATTTTATGGCCTTCATCGACGATACCTTTCTGGTCGCGCGCGGTGAGATTCGATTCCAGCACGGACATGTAGCCCGGCATCATCTTCTCGAACACCGCCAGCCCGTCGGTAATCAGCTTCGGCCCCACCAGCTCGATATATTGCTCCAGCATATCGGTATCCAGTACCGATGCCGATTTCGCCACATCCACCGCAGGCGGCTCATGGCCGTCGTCTTCCGGCGCATCCCAGAATTTCTTGATGATCGCAGTTAACGCCGGTACCGAGAGCGGTTTGCTCAGTACATCATCCATGCCGGCATCAAGGTACTCTTTTTTGTCCTTCAGGACGTTGGCGGTCAGCGCCACCAGCGGCGGCAACTCATCGGCGGCATAGCGTTGTTTTAGCTGTCGCGAGATATCGAGGCCGGTCATGTCCGGTAGCTGAATGTCCAGCAGCACCAGGTCGTATTCGCCGGGTTCGAACATCTCCAGCGCGGCTTTACCAGTCATCGCCACGTCCACGCTGTTGCCCAATTTTTCCAGCACCGAACGGGCGACAATCACGTTCAGTTCGATATCTTCCACCAGCAGCACATTCAGCGCCGGCAGCGGCATATCGTCTTCGGCCAGCGTATCTTCAACTTCATCAGCTACCGCCTGCGCGTGTACGGTCAAGGTAAACGTCGCCCCCTGCCCCGGCTGGCTGGTCACGCTGATATCGCCACCCATATTGCGCGCCAGCCGGCGCGATACCGCCAGCCCGATACCGGTACCGGTTGCCGGTTTACCGCCGTGGCTGTCTTTCACCTGATAATACATGGCGAAAATTTTGTCCTGCTCCGCCTGCGGGATACCGATACCGGAGTCCTCGACTTCGAAGTGCAGCATATCGCCTTCGTCATAGCGGACGCGCACGGTGACATTGCCCTGTTGGGTAAACTTCACCGCATTGCTGATCAGGTTCCACAGGATCTGCCGCAGACGCGTGCCATCGGTTATCACCTTATGCGGCAGCGGCTGGGTTGGCTCCATCACAAAGCGCAAACCTTTCTGCTGCGCCTGCAGGCCTGAGAGGTTCTCCAGATCGGCAAGGAAGCTGGTAAAATCCACCTCCTGATTATCAAGCTGAACTTTGCGCCGCTCCATCTTATCCATATCGATAATATCGTTGAAGATATTCCCCAGCGTCACCGCTGAAACATGGATAGTTTTCAGATATTTTTCCTGCTCGTTGGTCAATTCAGTATCCAGCAGGATGCGGCTGAGCCCAACGATGCCATTGAGCGGCGTACGCAGCTCGTGGCTGATGGTTGAGATAAAGGTGGTCTTGTCCCGGCTGGCGCGCTCCAACGCGTCCTGATAGCGCTTACGCTCGGTAATATCGCGGCCAAAGCCCATCAGGCCACGGCGCTTGCCCACGCGGTCATAGTAGGGGACCTTGCGGATCTCAAAGCAGGCTTTACGCCCATCGGGATAATCGAGCCATTGTTCGTAGGTCAGTGAGACATTATGGCGGAAGACTTTCTCATCGGTCTCCAGCACTTTCACCGCGGCTTCTTCGCTATAGACATCCTGCGGCTTGAGGTGAATCAGCTGCTTTTCGCTTTTACCGGTCAACAATTCCATCGCCCGGTTACAGCCGGAGAACTCTTTATCTTCGTTACGATAGAAAACCAGATCCGGTGAGGCATCAAGGAAAGAGCGCAGGAAAGAGGATTGTTGCTCTAGCTGAATTTGCGTCTCTTCGCGCTCTTTCATCTCTATTTTCAGCTGTTCCAGCGTGGTTTCGCGCTCCGCTTCCGCTTTTTCACGTTCGCCAATTTCCTGGTTCAACTGGGCGATATTATCCTTGAGCTGTACGTTAAGCTTAAGATCGCGCTCGCGCATCTCTTCCAGCTTTTCCACCAGCCGCGAGAGGCGCTGACGCGACTCTTCCAGCTGTTCGACCACCACTGACAGAAAATAGACCGCCCAGGGGGTAATCAGCAGCCCGAAGAAGATAGAGCGGATGACATCAATACTCTCCACCTGTCCATGCAGCACCATCGTGACGGCCATCTGCACCACGATAGCCAGCACCACCAGCGCCAGAGCCAACAGCATTGAAAAGCGCACCAGACCTAACTTCATCATCAGGTCGACATAGTACTGCGCCAGCATACGAATTTGCTTCATGAGGGATTCCTTATCGCCAACTCCGCACAATAATACCCAATTCTGAACATTACGCTGTAAGTTGTGCAAAAAATGCGGCGGTAATCAGCCGTTAAGGAAGTGGAACATCAGGCAGGCTGGATCCACGGCGTCCCCAATGCCGACCCCTGAACGCCATAGGCATTAAGGTATTTGTCCAGCTCGACCATACCGGTCCAGCGGTTTTCGCACCACAGCGGCGCCAGTAGCGTCGGGCGGCGGGCGCTGGCCGAGATGCGATGGTAAATCACCTCCGGCGGGGTATGGCGAATCATCTCACCGGCGGTGACCGTATAGTCATGCAGCGCAATACCGTTCAGGCGACCCGCCTGCCAGGCTTTCGCCATGATGCTGCCGGTCACAATATGCAACGGGTGTAGCTTGATGCCATCGACGCCAGTTTCGACTACCCGTTGCAGGGTGTGCAGGCACTGCTGCTGGGTTTCGCCCGGCAGGCCGACGATAAGATGCGCACAGACCTTTAATCCGCGCTCGCGCGCCAGTCGGGTGGTGCGCTGGTAGCAGGCAAAGTCATGGCCGCGATTGATACGATGCAGCGTTTTATCATGCGCGGTCTGCAATCCCAGCTCCAGCCAGATTTCATAGCCCTGCTCCCGATATTCGCTGAGCAGGTCCAGCACCGCATCGGGAACGCAGTCGGGGCGGGTGCCGACGCACAGCCCCACGATATTCGCCTGGCTCACCGCCTGCTGATACATTGAACGCAGCAGCTGTACTTCGGCAAAGGTGCTGGTGTAGGCCTGGAAATAAGCAAGATAGCGTTTCGCTCGGTTAACCAACTGCGCCTGGTGCGCCAGCTGATCGGCAATCGAACGGTACTGCTGGGCCTCGTCGGCGAAGGAGGCGACATTACAAAATGTGCAGCCGCCGCGGCCAATTGTGCCATCCCGGTTCGGGCAGCTAAATCCACCATGCAGCGTCAGTTTATGAACCTTTTCGCCGTAGCGGCGCGTAAGATCCCCACCAAACATGTTGACTAATTTTTGTAACTGCATAATCTGATAGACCGGCCTCAAGAAAGGGGCCAAGCCTGCCATTTTTAGCCTCCGACGGCGATGACCTGGATCAATCGTCAGCGCGGCCGCTTACCTCATTGCATATTAAATCAAAATAAACGCGGTTTCATTCACACTCGCGGTAATAACATTTACTTATACTTCAATGCTGAGTTTCAATTATCTTTGTCGCAGCAAAAAACAGTTTTATTTCCTGCCATTAAGATAACCAGCAGTCAAATATTCCGCCATAAAAATACAATTCAGCACAGAAAGGTAATCTTAGGCTGCGGATATAGTGAGACAGATCACACTAGATTACGCATCCCTGAGAGTTTATATGCCTTTAAAAAAACAACAATTCTTTTTAAAATCAAAAAATTAAACACCTCTTAGCACACTTTTGTATAAATAAGATTGCCATTTGACGTAAGTGTGGATTCTCGCTAAGTTGGGAATCCGCTGGAAGCTTTCTGGATGAGCGCTCTGCTCATCATATTTATGCAGTAATTGAGATTCCCTCTTAATAGCAAGTCCTCAAACTTGTGTACCGATGCGAAAAGGATTTAAAGAGGGCGAATGCGAGGTAGGCAAAGATGCCCTTACCCCGTCGCCATGCTCTTGCTGTGCCTTGCGCGCAATCGATTAAGGGGGCGTCCCGTAGAGCCTGGGGAGGTTCACTGATATGTTGTACGACAAATCCCTTGAGCGGGATAACTGTGGTTTCGGCCTGATCGCCCACATAGAAGGCGAACCTAGCCACAAGGTAGTGCGCACCGCTATACACGCACTGGCCCGAATGCAGCACCGCGGCGCGATCCTTGCCGATGGAAAAACCGGCGACGGTTGCGGCCTGCTGTTACAAAAACCCGATCGTTTCTTCCGGATTGTGGCGGAAGAGCGCGGCTGGCGCTTAGCCAAAAACTACGCCGTCGGGATGCTGTTCCTGAATAAAGACCCCGAGCTGGCAAGCGCTGCGCGCCGTATCGTTGAAGAAGAGCTGCAACGCGAAACATTGTCTATCGTTGGCTGGCGCGATGTGCCAACCAATGAAGGCGTGCTCGGTGAAATCGCCCTCTCCTCGCTGCCTCGTATTGAACAAATTTTTGTTAACGCGCCGGCAGGCTGGCGTCCGCGCGATATGGAACGCCGTCTGTTCATCGCGCGCCGCCGCATTGAAAAGCGCCTGCAGGAAGACAAAGATTTCTACGTTTGTAGCCTGTCGAACCTGGTTAATATCTATAAAGGTCTATGTATGCCGGCGGATTTGCCGCGCTTCTACCTGGACCTCGCGGACCTGCGTCTGGAATCCGCCATCTGCCTGTTCCACCAGCGCTTCTCCACCAATACCGTGCCGCGCTGGCCGCTGGCGCAGCCTTTCCGCTATCTGGCGCACAATGGTGAAATCAATACCATCACCGGTAACCGCCAGTGGGCCCGCGCCCGTACCTATAAATTCCAGACCCCGCTGATCCCCGATCTGCATGACGCCGCGCCGTTCGTCAACGAAACCGGCTCTGATTCAAGCTCGATGGATAATATGCTGGAACTGCTGCTGGCAGGCGGGATGGATATCGTCCGCGCGATGCGCCTGCTGGTACCGCCAGCCTGGCAGAATAACCCGGACATGGATCCGGAATTGCGCGCGTTCTTCGATTTTAACTCCATGCATATGGAGCCGTGGGACGGCCCGGCGGGCATCGTCATGTCCGACGGTCGCTACGCCGCCTGTAACCTCGACCGTAACGGTCTGCGTCCGGCGCGCTACGTCATCACCAAAGACAAACTCATCACCTGCGCGTCTGAAGTCGGTATCTGGGACTATCAGCCGGATGAAGTGATGGAAAAAGGCCGCGTTGGGCCTGGCGAGCTGATGGTCATCGATACCCGCAGCGGGCGCATTCTGCACTCGGCGGAAACCGATAACGATCTGAAAAGCCGCCATCCGTACAAAGAGTGGATGGAGAAAAACGTCCGCCGTCTGGTGCCGTTCGAAGACCTGCCGGAAGAAGAAGTCGGCAGCCGTCAGTTGGATGATGACACGCTCGCCAGCTACCAGAAACAGTTTAACTACAGCGCTGAAGAGCTGGACTCCGTCCTGCGCGTCCTTGGGGAAAACGGCCAGGAAGCGGTCGGTTCGATGGGCGATGATACCCCATTCGCCGTGCTCTCCAGCCAGCCGCGTATCATTTATGATTATTTCCGCCAGCAGTTCGCCCAGGTGACAAACCCGCCGATCGATCCGCTGCGTGAAGCGCACGTGATGTCGCTGGCTACCAGTATCGGCCGTGAAATGAACGTCTTCTGCGAAGCGGAAGGCCAGGCGCACCGCCTGAGCTTCAAATCGCCGATCCTGCTGTACTCCGACTTTAAACAGCTGACCACCATGGAAGAGGAGCATTATCGCGCCGACACCCTGGATATTACCTTTGATGCCAACGAAACCACGCTGGCCGAGACGGTAAAAGCGCTGTGCGATAAAGCGGAACAGATGGTACGTAACGGCACCGTACTGCTGGTGCTGTCCGACCGCAACATCGCGAAAGACCGTCTGCCGGTACCGGCGCCGATGGCCGTTGGCGCCATCCAGACGCGCCTCGTCGATAAGAGCCTGCGCTGCGACGCTAACATCATCGTCGAAACCGCCAGCGCCCGCGATCCGCACCACTTTGCGGTGCTGCTGGGCTTTGGCGCGACGGCTATCTATCCATATCTTGCCTATGAAACCCTGGCGAAGCTGGTGGATAGCAAAGCTATCGATAAAGAATACCGTACGGTGATGCTGAACTACCGTAACGGCATCAACAAAGGCCTGTACAAAATCATGTCGAAGATGGGGATCTCGACCATCGCCTCCTACCGCTGCTCGAAGCTGTTCGAAGCGGTCGGTCTGCATCGCGACGTGGCCGACCTCTGCTTCCAGGGCGTAGTGAGCCGCATTGGCGGCGCCGGTTTCGACGACTTCCAGCAGGACCTGCTGAATCTGTCGAAACGCGCATGGCTGGCGCGTAAACCGCTGGCTCAGGGCGGTTTGCTGAAATATGTCCACGGCGGCGAATATCACGCCTACAACCCGGACGTCGTTCGCACCCTGCAGCAGGCGGTTCAGAGCGGTGAATACCGTGATTATCAGGAATACGCGAAGTTGGTTAACGAACGCCCGGCAGCCACGCTGCGCGATCTGCTGGCGCTCAACCCAGGCGATGAAGCCATAAGCATCAATGAAGTGGAATCAGCGAAAGAGCTGTTTAAACGCTTCGATACCGCGGCCATGTCGATCGGCGCGCTGAGCCCGGAAGCGCATGAATCGCTGGCGGAAGCGATGAACAGCATCGGCGGCTTCTCCAACTCCGGTGAAGGCGGCGAAGACCCTGCGCGCTACGGCACCAACAAAGTCTCGCGTATTAAGCAGGTGGCTTCAGGTCGGTTCGGCGTTACCCCAGCCTACCTGGTGAATGCCGACGTAATCCAGATTAAAGTCGCCCAGGGCGCGAAACCCGGTGAAGGCGGACAGTTGCCGGGTGACAAAGTGACGCCTTATATCGCCAAACTGCGTTATTCGGTACCTGGCGTGACGCTGATCTCCCCGCCGCCGCACCACGATATTTACTCTATCGAGGATCTGGCGCAGCTGATTTTCGACCTCAAGCAGGTCAATCCGAAGGCGATGATTTCCGTCAAACTGGTTTCCGAGCCGGGTGTCGGCACCATCGCCACCGGCGTGGCGAAAGCCTACGCAGACCTAATCACTATCGCCGGCTACGATGGCGGTACCGGGGCGAGCCCGCTTTCATCGGTGAAATATGCCGGCTGTCCGTGGGAACTTGGCCTGGTGGAAACCCAGCAGGCGCTGGTCGCCAACGGCCTGCGTCATAAAATTCGCCTGCAGGTAGACGGCGGCCTGAAAACCGGCCTCGATATCATCAAAGCGGCGATCCTTGGCGCGGAAAGCTTCGGCTTCGGCACCGGCCCGATGGTCGCGCTGGGCTGTAAATACCTGCGTATCTGTCACCTGAACAACTGCGCCACCGGCGTGGCGACCCAGGATGACAAACTGCGTAAGAACCACTACCACGGCCTGCCATTCAAAGTGACCAACTACTTTGAATTCATCGCCCGCGAAACCCGCGAGCTGATGGCGCAGCTGGGCGTGAAGCGTCTGGTGGACCTGATCGGCCGCACCGACCTGCTGAAAGAACTGGAAGGCTTTACGGCGAAACAGCAGAAACTGGAGCTCGGTAAACTGCTGGAAACCGCTGAGCCGCTGCCAGGCAAGGCGCTGTACTGCACCGAGAGCAACCCGCCGTTCGATAACGGCGTGCTCAACGCGCAGCTGCTGCAGCAGGCGAAGCCGTATGTGGATAACAAACAGAGCAAAACGTTCTGGTTCGATATTCGCAACACCGACCGTTCCGTTGGGGCGTCGCTGTCCGGTTATATCGCCCAGACTCACGGCGACCAGGGGCTGGCCGCCGACCCGATCACCGCCCACTTTAGCGGTACCGCGGGCCAGAGCTTCGGCGTCTGGAACGCCGGCGGCGTTGAGCTGCACCTGACCGGCGACGCCAACGACTACGTGGGTAAAGGCATGGCGGGCGGTCTGCTGTCGATTCGTCCTCCGGTCGGCTCCGCCTTCCGTAGCCATGAAGCAAGCATCATTGGCAACACCTGTCTGTATGGCGCGACCGGCGGTCGTCTGTACGCGGCAGGACGCGCGGGCGAACGCTTTGCGGTACGTAACTCCGGCGCCATCACCGTGGTGGAAGGCATCGGCGACAACGGCTGTGAATACATGACCGGCGGCATCGTCTGTATCCTGGGGAAAACCGGCGTGAACTTCGGCGCAGGTATGACCGGCGGCTTTGCTTACGTCCTGGATGAAGATGGCGACTTCCGTAAACGCGTTAACCCCGAACTGGTGGAAGTTCTGGACGTGGACACGCTGGCTATCCATGAGGAGCACCTGCGTGGCTTAATTACCGAACACGTCCAGCTTACCGGTTCGCAGCGCGGCGAAGAGATCCTCGCCAACTGGCCGGCCTTCGCAGCGAAGTTTGCGCTGGTTAAACCGAAGTCCAGCGATGTTAAAGCACTGTTGGGTCACCGTAGTCGTTCCGCAGCTGAGCTGCGGGTGCAGGCGCAGTAAGGGGTTAAGATGAGTCAGAACGTATACCAATTTATCGACCTGCAGCGCGTTGATCCGCCAAAGAAACCGCTGAAGATCCGTAAAATTGAATTTGTAGAAATTTACGAGCCGTTTTCAGAAGGCCAGGCCAAGGCGCAGGCAGATCGCTGCCTCTCCTGCGGCAACCCGTACTGCGAATGGAAATGTCCGGTGCACAACTACATCCCTAACTGGCTGAAACTGGCCAACGAGGGGCGTATTTTTGAAGCGGCCGAACTGTCGCATCAGACCAACACCCTGCCGGAAGTCTGCGGACGTGTCTGCCCGCAGGACCGCCTGTGCGAAGGTTCCTGTACCCTGAACGATGAGTTCGGCGCGGTAACCATCGGCAACATTGAGCGCTATATCAATGATAAGGCGTTTGAGATGGGCTGGCGTCCGGACTTGTCCGGCGTGAAGCAAACCGGTAAAACCGTCGCCATTATCGGCGCCGGTCCGGCAGGCCTGGCCTGCGCGGATGTGCTGACCCGTAACGGCGTAAAGGCGATCGTTTTCGATCGTCATCCGGAAATCGGCGGTCTGCTGACCTTCGGCATCCCGGCGTTTAAGCTGGAAAAAGAGGTGATGACCCGCCGCCGTGAGATCTTCACCGGCATGGGGATTGAGTTCCGGCTCAATACCGAAGTGGGCCGTGACGTCCAGCTCGACGATCTGCTGAAAGAGTACGATGCCGTATTTCTGGGCGTGGGCACCTACCAGTCCATGCGCGGCGGACTGGAAAACGAAGATGCCAACGGCGTGTATGACGCACTGCCGTTCCTTATCGCCAACACCAAACAGATCATGGGCTTTGGCGAAACGGCGCACGAACCGTTCGTCAGTATGGAAGGCAAACGCGTGGTGGTTCTCGGCGGCGGCGACACCGCGATGGACTGCGTGCGGACCTCGGTTCGTCAGGGGGCGGCGCACGTTATCTGCGCCTATCGTCGTGACGAAGAAAACATGCCGGGTTCCAAACGCGAAGTGAAAAACGCGCGTGAAGAGGGTGTCGAATTCCAGTTCAACGTCCAGCCGCTGGGCGTGGAAGTGAATGCCAACGGCAAAGTGTGCGGCGTGAAAATGGCGCGCACCGAAATGGGCCAGCCGGATGCGAAAGGCCGCCGTCGCGCGGAAATCGTCGCCGGTTCCGAGCACGTGGTGCCGGCAGACGCGGTGGTGATGGCGTTTGGTTTCCGTCCACACAGCATGGAATGGCTGGCGAAACATAGCGTCGAGCTGGATTCTCAGGGCCGCATCATCGCCCCGGAAGGCAGCGACAACGCGTTCCAGACCAGCAACCCGAAAATCTTTGCCGGCGGCGATATCGTTCGCGGCTCAGACCTGGTGGTAACGGCGATTGCCGAAGGCCGTAAAGCGGCGGACGGGATCCTCAACTATCTTGAAGTCTGATTAGACCCTGAGTCTCAACGCAGAAAAGCCCGATGGTTAACGCTATCGGGCTTTTTTATGCTTGATCGTGGTTAAGCAGGAGCAAAAAAAACAGGCCCCGGAGGGCCTGTCAGGCATTACTTCACAACGCGCAGCGCCGGACGACCACCGCGCGGCGGCGGCGGCGTGTCGTCAGGATCGTCATCGTGATTATCCGGCTTATCGCCATCAATCACCGACATCACCGTTTCGTTTTCGCTCTCAGACACGACGTCATCATCGTTGAGGCTGCTGACATCTTCGTCATAGGCCGCTTCAGGTTCAAACATCGTTCCTGCGCCGTTCTCACGGGCATAGATAGCGAGTACCGCAGCCAGCGGCACGGAAACGTTGCGCGGTACGCCGCCGAAGCGAGCATTAAAGCGCACTTCGTCATTCGCCAGTTCCAGATTGCCCACCGCACGTGGCGCAATATTCAGAACGATTTGGCCGTCGCGAGCGTACTCCATCGGCACGAGAACGCCTGGCAGCGTCACATCGACGACCAGGTGCGGAGTCAGCTGGTTATCCAGCAGCCACTCATAGAACGCCCGCAGCAGGTACGGGCGACGCGGCGTCAGCTGTGAGACATCCATTATTTAGCCCCGGCCGAGGCGCATTTCACGCTCGGCTTCAGTTAAAGAAGCGAGGAAAGAATCACGTTCGAAGACGCGAGTCATATAGCCCTTAAGCTCTTTCGCGCCAGCACCCACCAGTTCTACGCCGAGAACCGGCAAACGCCACAGCAGCGGAGCCAGGTAGCAATCGACCAGGCTGAATTCGTCGCTCAGGAAGTAAGGCTTCTGAGTAAAGACCGGCGCAATCGCCTGCAGTTCTTCACGCAGCTGCTTACGAGCGGCATCAGCCTGGGCCGCGGTACCGGTCTGGATGGTATTCATCAGCGAATACCAGTCTTTCTCGATACGTTGCATGTACAGACGGCTTTCACCACGCGCCACCGGGTAAACCGGCATTAGCGGCGGATGCGGGAAACGCTCATCCAGGTATTCCATAATGATGCGGGATTCCCACAGAGTGAGCTCACGATCCACCAGCGTCGGGACGCTTTGATTCGGGTTGAGGTCAATCAGATCCTGAGGCGGGTTATCCTTCTCCACGTGCTCTATCTCAAAACTGACACCTTTTTCGGCCAGCACGATGCGGACCTGATGGCTATAGATGTCAGTAGGACCAGAAAACAGCGTCATTACCGAACGTTTGTTGGCAGCGACAGCCATGAAAACCTCCAGGTATATTCAGAATTTTTACTGCTGCCGACCACGCATGGCCAGCCAGATGTATAAACCCCATTCGCACGGCGACGATATGTTCATTGATTAACTAAAAAATGAACAACCACCAGCATTTGGGCAGAAAATTGGATGATAGTTTACCAGATTTTGCGGACGTTGTGGTGAGGGTATTCTGGAAATGCTGAAAAAGTGGTAAGAACAGACCATTTCTTTGTGGATAACAGCCGTTTTATCCATAAAAAAACCCGCCGAAGCGGGTTTTTTCGCAAATTGTTCTGCGTGAGCAGAAAACAATTAACGTTTGGAGAACTGCGGACGACGACGTGCTTTACGCAGACCGACTTTCTTACGTTCAACCTGACGAGCGTCACGAGTAACGAAGCCAGCTTTACGCAGTTCAGAACGCAGGGACTCGTCGTACTCCATCAGAGCGCGGGTGATACCGTGACGGATCGCACCAGCCTGACCAGAGATACCACCACCTTTAACAGTGATGTACAGATCCAGTTTCTCAACCATGTCGACCAGTTCCAGCGGCTGACGAACTACCATGCGGGCAGTTTCACGACCGAAGTACTGTTCCAGCGAACGCTGGTTGATTACGATTTTGCCGTTGCCCGGTTTGATGAAAACGCGAGCTGCGGAACTTTTGCGGCGACCAGTGCCGTAGTATTGATTTTCAGCCATTGCCTATAATCCCGATTAGATGTCAAGAACTTGCGGTTGCTGTGCCGCGTGGTTGTGCTCGTTACCAGCGTAAACTTTCAGTTTACGGTACATAGCACGACCCAGCGGGCCTTTTGGCAGCATGCCTTTAACCGCGATTTCAATCACACGCTCAGGACGGCGGGCAATCATCTCTTCAAAGGTCGCTTCTTTGATACCACCGATGTGGCCGGTGTGGTGGTAGTACATTTTGTCTTCGCGCTTGTTGCCGGTTACAGCAACTTTTTCTGCGTTCAGAACGATGATGTAATCACCAGTATCAACGTGCGGAGTGTATTCCGCTTTGTGCTTACCGCGCAGGCGACGAGCCAGTTCAGTAGCCAGACGGCCCAGAGTTTTACCGGTCGCGTCAACAACATACCAGTCGCGTTTTACGGTTTCTGGTTTAGCTGTAAAAGTTTTCATTAAAAGCTTACCCAAATAAATAAGTTACACGTTGGTGAACACCCAAACGTTTAGTCAGTTGAGGTTCACACGACAAAGTCCGGCAAACCTACCCCTTCGAATAGCCTATGCCAGCACATAGAAGATTTCGGGAAAAAAAACCTTCTCGTAACGTGGGGTCGCAAGATTATAGAGAAGTAGGGGCCAAAGATCGACCCCTTTATGTGATTTGCAGCAGGTTTTTCTCAATGTGAGAAGAAGGCTGGATTCAGGGCATGTGCGGTTGTTTCAGATACTCTTCGCTTTGCATTTCCTGCAGGCGCGATAAACAGCGCTGGAACTCAAACTTCAAGCGTTCACCCTGATAGATCTCATACAGCGGCACCGCCGCGCTAACCACCAGTTTTACGTGACGTTCGTAGAATTCATCCACCAGCGCGATAAAGCGCCGCGCTTCGCTCTCAAGATGCGTCGTCATCACAGGCACATCGAACAACATTACGGTGTGGAACAGGCGTGACAGCGCGATGTAATCATGCTGGCTGCGCGCATCCACGCACAGCGTGTCGAACGACGCCGCCAAAGTCTGGTTTTCCACGCCTAACGTCGGCAGCGGCCGGTGGTTAATTTCCAGCGTCGGCATCTGCTCGCGCTTGGCTCCCGCCAGCGCCAGCCAGAGTTTATCCATTTGCTGGCTGGTCTCGCCATTGAGCGGCGACAGCCACAAATGCGCCTGGGTTAATGTGCGCAGGCGGTAATCAATCCCCGCATCGACGTTCATAATGTCGCAATGCTGCTTGATGGCGTCTATCGCCGGCAGGAAACGCGCGCGTTGCAGACCATTGCGGTAGAGCTCGTCCGGCGGGATGTTCGAGGTAGCAACCAGCGTGATCCCACGCGAGAACAGCGCTTTCATTAAGCCGCCGAGCAGCATGGCATCGGTGATGTCGGAGACAAAAAACTCGTCGAAGCACAACACATCGGTTTGCGCTTTAAAGCGATCGGCAACAATCTCTAGCGGGTCGCTATGCCCCTGCAAGGTAGTTAACTCTTCGTGTACGCGCAGCATAAAGCGATGGAAATGCAGGCGCTGTTTACGCTCGCCCGGCAGGCTTTGATAAAACATATCCATCAGCCAGGTTTTGCCGCGCCCAACGCCGCCCCACATATACAGGCCGCGTACGGCGGTCGCTTCCGCCGCCGGTTCGCGTTTGCCAAGCAGCTTGCTGAATTTCGCCCGCAGCCCGCCGCCCGCAGGCGCTGCGGCTACAGGTTTTTCCTGCAGTTCACGATAGATGGTATCGAGGCGGCTGACCGCTTCTTGTTGCACGTCGTCTGGTTGATGGCTGCCCTCTTTGAGAGCTAAAAGGTAACGCGATGTTGGGGACAGGCTTTGCATGATCTTATTGTTATTCCTTGAAAACCGTGGCGCCGTGGCCCACGATTGACGAAAAAAAGGCGGTTCTACACTACGCGATGATACGCCAGGATTCCACTTCTGTGGAATTAGCGGTTATAGTGGCACTATCGGGCGCAGGCGGAGAGCCTAACAGCCACCCTACGGAACCACAAAACAACGGGAGATGTTCATGACCTGGGAATACGCGCTAATTGGATTAGTCGTCGGTATCATCATCGGTGCCGTCGCCATGCGTTTTGGTAACCGCAAATTGCGTCAGCAACAAGCGCTGCAGTTCGAACTGGAAAAGAATAAAGCAGAGCTTGAAGAGTATCGCGAAGAGCTGGTCAGCCATTTTGCGCGCAGCGCAGAACTGCTGGACAACATGGCGGATGACTACCGTCAGCTGTATCAGCACATGGCAAAAAGCTCCAGCAGTCTGCTGCCGGACGCGATGGCGGACGCCAATCCGTTCCGCAATCGCCTCGCGGAGTCCGAAGCCAGCAACGATCAGGCGCCGGTACAGATGCCGCGCGATTATTCTGAAGGCGCATCCGGCCTGCTGCGCGGTGGCGTAAAACGCGACTGATCCCGCTGTCTGCGTAAAAATGTTTACCGGGCGCGCCTTCCGCGCCCGTCTTCCCCCACATCCCAGCTACAATTTAAGCACGGACCGCATTGTTAGCCGGTCGAAAATTCAATAACATCAAATCATTCGGACGTTTTTTCCATACACCTCAGGTTACGAGAGCCAGCATCTAATGAAGAAACAGACTTTGCTGTTGAGTGCGTTAGCGTTAAGCATTGGATTATCGTTGTCGGTCCTGCCTCCGGCGGCGGCATCACTGCCGACCCAGGTTCCTGGCCAGGGCGCGCTACCGAGCCTCGCGCCGATGCTGGAAAAAGTATTGCCTGCGGTGGTCAGCGTGCAGGTAGAAGGCACCGCCTCGCCGGTGCAGAATATGCCGGAAGAGCTGAAAAAATACTTCGGCGACAACGCGCCGCAAGAGCAGGCGCAGCCGTTTGAAGGCCTCGGTTCAGGGGTGATTATCGACGCCGCCAAAGGCTATGTGCTGACCAACAACCACGTAATAAGCCAGGCGCAGAAAATCAGCATTCAGTTGAACGATGGCCGCGAGTTCGATGCCAAACTGGTCGGCAGCGATGAACAGAGCGATATAGCCCTGCTGCAGGTTTTAAAACCCAGCAATTTAACGCAAATCGCCATCGCGGATTCCGACAAGCTGCGCGTCGGCGATTTCGCCGTTGCCGTCGGCAACCCCTTCGGCCTCGGGCAAACCGCTACTTCCGGCATCATCTCCGCGCTGGGTCGTAGCGGCCTTAATCTCGAAGGGCTGGAAAACTTTATTCAGACCGATGCCTCAATTAACCGCGGCAACTCCGGCGGCGCGTTGCTGAATCTCAACGGCGAGCTTATCGGCATCAATACCGCCATTCTGGCGCCGGGCGGCGGCAGCATCGGTATCGGCTTCGCCATCCCGAGCAACATGGCGAAGACCCTCGCCGATCAGCTTATTCAATACGGCGAAATCAAACGCGGCCTGCTGGGCATTAAAGGCATGGAAATGAGCGCGGATATCGCCAAAGCGATGAATATCAACGCTCAGCGCGGCGCCTTTGTAAGCGAAGTCCTGGCCAATTCAGGCTCCGCAAAAGCAGGAATTAAATCCGGAGACGTTATCGTCAGCATGAACGGCAAGCCGCTAAGCAGCTTCGCCGAGCTGCGTTCGCGTATCGCCACTACCGCCCCTGGCACTAAAGTAAAACTGGGGCTACTGCGCGACGGCAAACCGTTGGACGTCGAGGTCACGCTGGATAAGAGCACCTCCTCCACCGCCAGCGCCGAGCTGATTATCCCGGCCCTGCAGGGAGCGGCGCTAAGCGATGGTCAGTTAAAAGACGGCACTAAGGGCGTGAGCATCGATAACGTCGATAAAGGCAGCGCGGCGGCTCAGGTTGGCCTGCATAAAGACGATCTCATTATCGGCCTCAACCGCCAGCGTGTGCGTTCCATCGCCGAGCTACGTAAAGTGCTGGAAACCAAACCGGCCGTCATCGCGCTGAATGTGCTGCGCGGTAACGAAAGCATTTATCTGCTGCTACGCTAACGGCTGTATCCGGACATCGCGCGTCGTGCGATGTCCGGATAAGTCATGCTATGCTGCGCCTGCCCATTAATTAACGATATTCGCATCATGCCAGGAAAGCTTTTACGTTCAGTCCTTATCGGTTTAATCGTCGGCGGCATCCTGCTGGCGGCGATGCCTTCGCTGCGCCAGTGGCAGCTCTCGTCGGCGACGCCGAGCGATACCGCTGACGAATCGCCCGCCAGCTATAATGCTGCGGTAAGACGCGCCGCGCCGGCGGTGGTCAACGTCTATAACCGCGCGCTGAACAGCACCAGCCATAACCAGCTGACGCTCGGCTCCGGCGTTATCATGGACCAACGCGGATATATCCTCACCAACAAGCACGTCATCAACGATGCCGATCAGATAATCATCGCCTTGCAGGATGGACGGGTATTTGAAGCCCTGTTGGTCGGTTCCGATACCCTGACTGACCTGGCGGTGCTCAAAATAAACGCCAGCGGCGGCCTGCCAGTTATCCCGATTAACCCGAAACGCGTTCCACATATCGGCGATGTGGTACTGGCGATAGGCAACCCGTATAACCTTGGGCAAACCATCACCCAGGGCATCATCAGCGCGACCGGCCGTATCGGCCTGAACCCTACCGGGCGGCAGAATTTCCTGCAAACCGATGCTTCTATCAACCACGGTAACTCCGGCGGCGCGCTGGTTAACTCGCTGGGTGAACTGATGGGTATTAACACCCTGTCGTTTGATAAGAGCAATGACGGCGAAACGCCGGAAGGGATCGGCTTTGCCATCCCGTTCCAGCTGGCGACCAAAATCATGGATAAACTGATCCGCGACGGCCGGGTGATCCGCGGTTACATCGGGATCAGCGGCCGCGAGATCGCGCCGATGCATGCGCAGAGCGGCGGCATGGATCAGATCCAGGGGATCGTCGTTAATGACGTCGCACCTGACGGCCCAGCGGCGCAGGCCGGGATCCGCGCCAATGATGTGATCATCTCGGTGAACGATAAACCAGCGGTTTCGGCGCTGGAAACCATGGACCAGGTCGCAGAAATTCGCCCGGGTTCAGAAATCCCGGTGGTCATCATGCGTGATGATAAGAAAATCACCCTGCACGTGGCGGTACAGGAATATCCGGCGACAAATTAACGATTAGCGCTCCGTTATCGGAGCGCGATTAATCAACAAACAGCGGTCCGGCCGGGAATCTGGCCAGAAACCCGGTCACCGCCAGTAACGACCGCAACGATGGCCAGCGGATCTGCCGCTCCCGCAGTTCATCATCCAGCGTCAGTAACGCGAACTCCCCTCTCTCGCCGAGAACCCCGCCCTGCCACAGCAGCCGTTGCGCCTGCTGCCGCGCCCACGGCGATTCACTCTTCCAGGCCAGCAAATGCAGCAGCGACTGTTGTAAGCAAACGCTGTGCGAATGGTTGTCCCGCAACAATCGTCGATACACCGGCAGCGAGATACTGCGTACGCTGTAGAAACCACTGCGTGATTCACTATCAGCATGCGCCACGCTGGCGCACATCTGCCCGGCCAGATCGCATAAACGATTATGCGTCAGCGGCTGGCGCAGCGCATCCAGATGCCCGGCGGCGGCGCAAAGCAGGCCGCTCCTTTGCCGCTCATGCGTCAGCGAATCAAGCAACGCCGCTACCGTTTCAGCCTCCCCGGTCTGCGCATGCTGAATACCAGCATCATAACAACAGACAAAGAAATCATGGCTGCCACGGCCGACCGGCGGATGCGCCAGCAGATTCAGCGCCGGATGCAGTTGTTCAAGCTCCTCCAGCGACGCCAGGGCGTCATCCACGACCCCCTCTTTTGCCGACGACCGGCTGGCAGGATGTAATACTAGCGTTTCATTCATCAAAGCCTCCTCAGGGAAAATTCCCGGCTCGCGCGGCGCCCGGCCGGGCTATGGGGTCACCGGTCGCCCGGATAAGGCGCCAGCCGCTATCCGGTAACCTCTCCCCGGTGGCGCTGCGCTTACCGGGGCTACAAACCGGAGCGGACTGGTAGCCCGGATAAGGCGCCTGCCGCTATCCGGGAACCTCTCCCCGGTGGCGCTGCGTTTACCGGGGCTACAAACCGGAGCGGACCCGTAGCCCGGATAAGGCGCAAGCCGCCATCCGGGAACCTCTCCCCGGTGGCGCTGCGCTTACCGGGGCTACAAACCGGAGCGGACTGGTAGCCCGGATAAGGCGCAAGCCGCTATCCGGGAATCTCTCCCCGGTGGCGCTGCGTTTACCGGGGCTACAAACCGGAGCGGACCGGTAGCCCGGATAAGGCGCAAGCCGCCATCCGGGAACCTCTCCCCGGTGGCGCTGCGCTTACCGGGGCTACAAACCGGAGCGGACTGGTAGCCCGGATAAGGCGC
>NZ_JBEAII010000037.1:0-120428 GCF_040064515.1 Klebsiella sp. CN_Kp104
GGATCTGGGTATCGTTAATGAAGTCCCAGCCATAATAGCCTTTCAGACACAGGGTTCCCTGATTGGTTTTCCCCTGCGCCGCCTCAGCCCGGACGATTTTGCCGTTATCGACCACCAGGTTGATTTTGCAACCTGATGCGCAATACGGGCAAACCGTGACGACTTTTTTCATCGGTTTTGCTCCAGTTAATCAATTAGCGCTGACGCGCAATCGACCGTCACTATGCATCTTCTATGCCATGTTTTCATTGTGGGTATTGACGGATAGTACGCGGCTTTTTTGGGCGAAATGCTGACGAAAAACAGGTCATCGTCAGTTTTGACGTGACGAAAAGCCCGGAGATGTGACGCCGATTATAAAAACGGCAGCGAAAAATGGATTTGTCGTCGCCCGCTTGCACAATCGACCAGACTGACACTATTCCCGCCAGGCAGAGGTAAACCATGAAACCGGTCATTTTAGTGATTGATGATGACGTCGCGATCTGCGAGCTGCTGAGCGATGTGCTCGGCGCCCACGCGTTTGAGGTGATGGCCTGCCAGAACGGCGGCGAAGCGCTGGCGATGGTCGCCCGGCGCGCAGATATCGCGCTGGTGCTGCTGGATATGATCTTGCCGGATACCAATGGATTGCTGGTGTTACAACAGCTGCAGCGCACGCGGCCTGAGCTACCGGTGATAATGCTTTCCGGGCTGGGAAGCGAATCGGATGTGGTGGTCGGGCTGGAAATGGGCGCTGACGATTACATCGCCAAGCCGTTTAACGCGCGGGTAGTGGTGGCGCGCGTAAAGGCGGTGCTGCGGCGCAGCGGGGCGATCGGCGCGGAAAGCCTTGTGCCGGGCGGGGAGCATGGGCTGTTGTTTAACGGCTGGCGGCTGGATACCCGCCGCTGTGAGCTGTTTAATCCCCAACAGCAGAGCGTGGCGTTAACCCAGGGGGAGTATGGATTGTTGCTGGCGCTGGCGCAAAACGCCCGCCGGGTTCTGAACCGCGAACAGCTGCTGGCGCTGACCCATAATGAGAGCATGGAGGTATTCGACCGCACGATCGATGTGCTGATCATGCGCCTGCGGCGTAAAGTTGAGGTCAATCCGCATCAGCCCACCTTGATTAAAACCCTGCGCGGGCTGGGCTACGTTTTCGCCGCTGACGTTATCCATAACGACAAAGCGGCGTAGGGCGAAAAGAGGCCCGGCGCCGCTTTGCGGTTTTATTTCACCGTCCAGCCCTTGTAGCTGCTGACGTTATTTTTATCGATCATCTTCACCGGGATCAGCACCGGCGCGGCTGGCGCGGGCTTGCCCTGCAGAATGTCATAACCGATTTCCACCGCTTTCGCCGCCATGACCTGCGGGTCCTGCGCCGGCGTGGCGACGAACAGGGAATTCTTACGCTTCAGCGCCTCTTCGCCGTCCGGGCTGCCGTCGACGCCCACGATAAAGAACTCATTACGTTGCGCCTGTTTCGCCGCCAGATCGGCGCCAATCGCCGTCGGATCGTTAATCGCGAACACGCCGTCAATCTTCGGATTTGCCGCCAGCAGCGACGTCATCACCTCCAGTCCGCCTTCGCGACTGCCTTTCGCGTTCTGGTTGGCAGAGAGGATTTTGATATCCGGATGTTTTTTGAATTCGGTTTCGCAGCCTTCAACGCGGTTCTGCACCGCGGAAACCGGCGGCCCGTTGATAATCACCACGTTGCCTTTGTTGTTCAGGCGATCGCTTATGTATTTACAGGCCATCGCGCCGGCCTGGGTATTATCGGAGGTGATGGTGGCATCGGCGCCTTCGGCGGCGACGTCAACCGCCACCACCACGATCCCGGCCTCTTTCGCCCGCTTCACCGCCGGGCCGATACCTTTTGAATCAGCGGCGTTGAGGATGATCATATCGACTTTGGCGGCGATAAAGTTATCGATCTGCGCTACCTGCTGCCCCAGGTCGTAGCCGCTCGACACCAGCGTGACCTTCACTTTATCCCCCGCCAGCTTGCGCGCTTCCAGCTCGGCCCCCTTGGTGATTTGCACGAAGAACGGGTTGGCGAGATCGCCCACCGTCACGCCTATCGCTTGTAAATCTTTGGCCGACGCAAAAGGGGAGGCGGCCAGCAGCGCGCCGGCACACAGCGCGGTCACTATCGGTTTTAAACGCATTCGCTTTTCCTCGCAGATAAGATGTTGTTGTTATGCACTTTGATGGTGTCGGGTACGGTATTTGTCGATCAGCACCGCTATGATGATCACCGCCCCTTTGATCACCAATTGCCAGAAGTAGGAGACGCCCATCAGCGTCATGCCGTTGTTGAGGGTGGCGATAATCAGCGCCCCCACCAGCGTACCGGTGATGGTGCCTATACCGCCGACGAAACTGGTGCCGCCGAGGATCACCGCGGCAATGGCGTCCAGCTCATAGCCGACGCCGAGGTTGCCGTTGGCGCTGTACAGCCGCGAGGCGCTCATCACCCCGCCGAGCCCGGAAAGCAGCCCGCTCATGCCGTAGACGAACAGCAACACCAGCCAGACTTTAATCCCCGTCAGCCGCGCCGCCTGCATGTTGCCGCCAACGGCGTAAATATGAATACCAAGGGTGGTGCGGCGCAGGATAAACCAGCACACCGCCACGACCGCCAGCGCTATCACCACCAGCCACGGCACCGGGCCGAGATAGTTATTGCCGATCCATTCAAAACTAATATCGGAGTTAATCACCGTGGTGCCGTCGGCCAGCAGATAGGCGGCGCCGCGCAGCGCGGTGTAGGTGCCAAGGGTGACAATAAACGGCGGTAGTCCGGCGAAGGCCACCAGCGCGCCGTTGAACAGCCCGAGCAGCAGGCCAAGCATCAGGGCCGCCGGAATCGACAGCATCGCGAATGGCGGGATGAGCGATACCACCATCGCTGCAACCGCGGTGGTGCCGAGAATTGACCCCACCGACAGATCGATACCGCCGGTAAGAATAATAAAGGTCATCCCCGCCGCCAGCACGATGTTGATGGAGGACTGGCGGGTAATATTCAGCAGGTTGCTTTCGGTAAAGAAGTTCGGCGCGACGAAGCCGAACACCGCGACGATCAGGATTAAAATCGGCAGGATGCCGACGGTTTGCATCAGGTCGCCCATCAGCATTTTTTTTGCCGAGGCGGATTTCGCCGCCGGCGCGGAGGTCTCTTTCGGTATGCTCATGCTTGTCCTGCCTTAAGGTGAGAATCGTTCACGCCGGTCGCCAGCGTCATAATGCTTTCCTGACTGATCTCGCCAACCTGCAACTCGCCGGCGATAGCGCCTTCGCGCATCACGTATACCCGGTCGCTCATGCCTACGATTTCCGGCAATTCGCTGGAGATCATTAAAATGGCGACGCCCTGGCGGGCCATCTGATTCATGATGCGGTAAATCTCGCTTTTGGCGCCGACGTCAACGCCGCGGGTCGGTTCATCCAGGATGAGAATGCGCGGGCCGATCGCCACCCAGCGTGAAATCAGCAGCTTTTGCTGATTGCCGCCGGAAAGCCCGCCGGCGCGCACCTGAGCATGCGGGACGCGGATGTTCAGCAGCTGGATGGCGCCATCGGAGATGGCTTGCGCCTTCTTACGGTCGAGCATTCCCCAATTGGCGTCGCGCTCAAGCGTCGCCATGGTGATGTTCTCCTGCGCCGCCAGTTCGAGAAATAGCCCCTGTTCTTTACGGTTTTCGGTCAGAAAGCCGATCCCGAGGTCGATCGCTTCGCGCGGCGAGTGAATAACCACCGGTTCGCCGTCGATTTCAATGACGCCGCCCGTCGCTTTGCGGACGCCGAAAATCAGCTGCGCCAGCTCGGAACGCCCGGCGCCGACCAGCCCGGCGAGGCCAACGATTTCCCCGGCGTGCACCACCAGGCTGCTGGGATGCACTTTGCCGCCGTCGGTAAGATCCTGTACCCGCAGGCGCGGCTGGCCGCGCGGGATATCGCGCTCTTTATTGAACAGATCGCTAAGCGGACGGCCAACCATCATGCGCACTAATTCGGGGGCGCTAAGGTGGTCGCGGGTGAGGCTGCCGACATACTGGCCATCGCGCAGCACGCTGACCCGGTCGGAGAGTTCATATACTTCGGCCATGCGGTGGCTGATATAGATGATTGCCATCCCTTCATCGCGCAGGCGTAAAATCAGCTCAAACAGGCGCTGCGTTTCTCGTGAGGAGAGGGCGGCGGTAGGTTCATCCATCACCAGAATGCGGCTGTTGCGATGCAGCGCGCGGGCGATTTCCACCTGCTGCTGTTCGGCGATAGTCAGCTTCATCACCCGGTCGCTGGCTTTGAACTGCGCGCCGAGCCGGTCGATAACCGCCTGCGCCTGGGACTCCATCTCTTTACGCTGTACCAGACCGCCGCGGGAAAGCTCGCTGCCGAGGAAAATGTTTTCCGCGACGGTGAGATTCGGCGCCAGCTGCATCTCCTGATAGATAAGCGTAATCCCTGCCGCCAGCGCATCCTTCGGGCCTCTGATCGTCTGTGGTTGTCCGTCGATCAGGATCTCGCCGCTGGAGGCGGTATAGGCGCCGGCGAGGATCTTCATCAACGTACTTTTTCCCGCGCCGTTTTCGCCCATCAGCGCGTGGATCTCGCCGGGCCAGACCGTCAGATCCACCCCTTTCAGCGCATAAAATTTGCCGAAAACTTTGGCGATGTTGCGCATGGATAGCACCGGTGTTCCCTGCATGCCTGCTCTCCTGGCTGCGTTGTCGATGTCGGCACTTCATCACCGCAACGTAAATGAGTGATGTCATCGGCCATTCATAATTGTCATATTTTTGAATAGTTAATGCAGATCACAATTACGCCGAGAAATTTTCTTCACCTTCGGTGGCAGTCCGGGAATGATGGGAGAAAACGCCTGACCGGAGTCGCCATGCCTTCTCGCCATCCGTACTTTTTCGTTAGCGCCCGCGGTCGCCTGCTGTCATTTAACTTGTTGATGGTGGCGGTGACGTTAATGGTCGCCGGAGTGGCGATTTTCGGTTTTCGCCATGCCAGTCAGTTGCAGGAGCAGGTGCAGCTGCAAACGCTTAGCGACATGAACGGCAGTATGAATCTGGCGCGTGATACCGCCAACGTCGCCACCGCGGCGGTGCGGTTGTCGCAGGTGGTTGGCGCGCTGGAGTATAAAAGCGAAGCGCAACGGCTGCTGGAAACCCAACAGGCGCTGAAGCATTCGTTGGGCCAGTTGGCCTCGGCGCCGTTGGCCCGGCAGGAACTGGCGCTGGTAGCGAGCATTATTCGTCGTAGCAACGAGCTGCAGCAGAGTGTCGCCGGCATGCTGGAACGCGGGCAACGCCGCCATCTGCAGCGCAATGAACTGCTGAGCGCGCTGTATCAAAACCAGAGCTATTTGCGCCATTTGCAGGATCTCAACGATCGCGATGGTAAACCGGCGATCGATCCTCAGCGTTTAAACGAGATGGACCGGTTGATCGTCGCCGCGATACACACTGCGACGCCGCGCTCGATCGTCTTGCAGCTCGATGACATCAGACGCTTTTTACCGCGCAACGATAGCGATTCTGCGCTGGCATTTATCCTGCCGGATTTCAACGCCGAACTGGCGCGGCTGGCGCCGCTATCGGCGCAGCTTGAAGAGAGCGATCTGGCGATCGGTTGGTATATGTTTCATATCAAAGCGCTGGTTGCGCTGCTTAATGGCGATATTAATCAATATGTTGCCAGAGTCGCTCAAGCTTCGGAGGCGCGAGCGGCGCAAAGCCACCAGCAGTTGCGCTCCATCAGCACGTTTATCCTGCTGGCCGCGCTGCTGGCGCTGGCGATCACCGGGTGCGCTGGCTGGTATATCTATCGTAATCTTGGTCTCAATCTGAACGCGATATCCGGCGCGATGTCGCGGCTGGCGCACGGCGAGCAGAACGTGACGGTGCCGGCCCTGCAACGGCGTGATGAGCTTGGCGAACTGGCGCGCGCCTTTAACGTTTTCGCCCGTAATACCGCTTCCCTTGAGCACACCACCCGCCTGCTGCGGGAGAAAACCACCCAGATGGAGATCGACCGCCTTGAGCGACAGGGGCTGGAGGAGGCGCTGCTGCATAGCCAAAAAATGAAAGCCGTCGGCCAGCTTACCGGCGGCCTGGCCCACGATTTTAACAACCTGCTGGCGGTGATTATCGGCAGCCTCGAACTGGTACAGCCGGATGAGCGCGATGCGCCGCGGATATCGCGGGCGCTGAAGGCTGCCGAACGCGGCGCCTTACTTACTCAGCGGTTGCTGGCCTTTTCGCGTAAACAGGCGCTGAACCCGCAGGCGGTGGCGCTGCAGCCGTTGCTGGAGAATGTCTGCGAACTGATGCGTCATTCGCTCCCCGCATCGTTGCGTCTCGAAATTGAAGCGCAGTCGCCTGCCTGGCCGGCGTGGATCGATGTCGGACAACTGGAAAACGCGATAATCAACCTGGTGATGAACGCCCGCGACGCCATGGAGGGGCGGTCAGGCGTTATCGCGCTACGTACCTGGAACCAGCGGGTCACCCGTAGTGATGGACGGCGTCAGGATATGGTGGCGCTGGAGGTGATTGACCACGGCTGCGGCATGTCGCAGGAGATAAAAGCGCAGGTTTTCGAGCCCTTCTTTACCACCAAACAGACCGGTAGCGGCAGCGGTCTTGGGCTGTCGATGGTGTACGGTTTTGTGCGCCAGTCGGGCGGGCGCGTGGCGATTGAAAGCGCGCCGGGGCAGGGCACCACCGTTCGTTTGCAGCTACCGCGAGCCACGGCAGCGGCGGAGGATGAACGAACGCCGTTGGATAGCGAACCGATGGTGAGCGGCGAGCAGCTGGCGCTGGTGCTGGTGCTGGAGGATGAAGCCGATGTGCGCCAGACGCTATGCGAGCAGCTGCATCAGCTGGGCTGGTTGACGTTGGAGGCGCAAAACGGCGAGCAGGCGCTGCAGATGCTGGCGGCCTCCGGGGATATCGCGTTGTTGATTAGCGATTTAATGCTCCCTGGGGGGCTGAGCGGCGCCGAGGTCATTCACGAAGCGCAACGCCGCTTCCCGGCGGTGGCGCTGCTATTGATTAGCGGCCAGGATTTGCGCCCGGCGCATAATCCGGCGTTGCCTGAGGTTGAACGACTGCGCAAGCCTTTCACCCGCACGCAGCTGGCGCAGGCGTTGCGTGCGGCGATGGCGCGGATTTGAGATTCCTCCGCTACACGCGGCAAATAGGGTTGATTAAGGTACCACCAGTACCCTGATGAGACTGGCCACGATGAAACGTTACGCAACCGCTCTGTTTTTTTGCACGCTGGCGCTGAGCAGCCAACTGGCCCATGCCGATATTATTGACGACGCTATTGGCAATATTCAGCAAGCCATCAACGATGCCTACAATCCGGGCAGCAGCCGTTCCGACGACGACGACGGGCGCTATGACGACGGACGCTACGATGACGGCAGCTATCAGGGCAGCCGCCAGCAGCGTAGGGATAACCAGCAGCAATATAACGATCGCCAGCGCCAGCTTGACGACCGCCGTCGCCAGCTGGATGAACGCCAGCGCCAGCTTGATAGCGATCGTCGCCAGCTGGAGAGCGACCAGCGCCGCCTTGATGATGACTATTAAGCTGATTTTTCAGCGAACGGCAGCCACGGGATAATCAGCCCCATCACCGCGCCGGAGAACAGCCCGGTAATCAACAAGAAGGCGAGAAGATAGGCGAAGGCGGGGGCGATAATGGCGGTTGCGCCGGTGAAAATGACGGTGCTAATCACACCGGCAATAGCACCGAATATCGTGCGGATAAGCCATGGACGATAAAGATTTTCCGGTAATTTAGCGAGTACCATCGCCGTTAGCATGGCCGGTACAAAACCGATAATCCAGGCGAGCGACAGGGTTTCGAAGTCCAGCATTCGCGAAAAAATACGAATAAACCGGCCAAGGGGATGCTCGCTGCCAAAGGCCTCAAGGACAGCAATGAATGGCAAGGGGAGGATGGGGCCGATCACGATTAGCCACACAATATGATGCAGTAGACGGTTCATTGTTCGCTCCCCTTTTGCGCTGGCTTGAGGCTAAAACCAGAAAGCGTCACCACCACCCATCCCATTATCAGGCCGGAAAATAATCCTGCGCTGGCAGCGGCGCAGAGTATTTCCTTTGCAAGGAAATATCGCATCTGGCTTTCAACGAGTAATGCGCCAATAAGAGCAACAACGATTCCCATCATCCCGCTACATACCACCCGCCGCCAGTGGCAATCATAAAGAACCGCGGGTAGACAGGCGACGGCGATCCCGGTTAATAGCGCGGGAATCGCGCCAAAAAACCAGCCGGAGAACATGATAAGCATCAGTGTCCTGGCCACATCGAAGTAAAATTGACCAATATCGCCGTCCTCAAAAAACGCGAGGGTTACAATGCCTGCTGGTACGCCGACAAAGGGGCCCAGCAAAGTAAACCAGCCAGCATGATGTAAAATCCGTTTAAGTTGCATACAGTGATTCCCTGCAGAAATTGATATTTATGGCAGAGTAATGACCATTTATGAAGTGATGGTGAAGTCTCAGGTTCTTTTTGATATTACCTCGGATGTTTTATCGCTTTTATTATTCGATGTTTACAACCAATTCATACTATATATATATCTGGGATATCTATTTACGTATTAATTTCGAGTTTCAATATCTGTACGAATGGGTGATTCCTCAATGTTTGATATTTTAACCATCAGCCATCCCATAACCAGTCCAGAAAAAAGACCTGCGCTGGCCATTACCCATAACATTTCATTAACGAAAATATTGCGTCCGCCATTATCAATCAGATACTGGATACAGAAAGCGATAGCTGCGCCAATGAGCCCGCTAAACAATATTCGCAGCGAGCAATAATTATAAATACAGCGAGGCAGACAGCCAACGATAGCTCCGGTCAATAACGCAGGAATAGCCCCCCAGTAATAGCCAAAGAATATCAGGATAGGGAGCAGTGGCATAATGTGAAATAAATAATCGGCGAAACTGTTAGTATCAAAGAGCCCCAAAGTGATGATCCCTGCCGGTACGCCGAACAGAGGGCCCAACAGACCAAACCACCATATATGATATAATATTCGTCCTGTCCGCATAGAAAATATCCTGCAAAAATTCTACTTTATGGCAGAGTAATGATGTTTTATGAAGTGAGAATGAAGTCAAAAACAAAATTTGGGATTTTATTTATCTGAATATTGTATATATGGAAAAGGATTTCATGAGCAAATATATCTGGATTGTCTATCTATTACTGAGCGTAATGAGTGGTTATATCTTTAATCATCTTTCCGTAAAAGGGCTGGCGCTGGTTTTCGCCGCAATTCTCTTTTTCCGCATCATGAAGTGGATCCGCCCCGGTGGGGCCGCGCGTTACTATTTTTGCCTGCAACTGGGCGTCTCAGGGGCGTTGATCGTACAAAGCTGGCAGCATTATGGCTGGGTCATCGGGCTGTTTGCCGGTTTTGCTGTACTGTTTCTATTACCTTTCTGGACGCCGCAATCGGTTCCTGCCGAAGTGCAAAATACGGTAGAGCCCGACGAGGCGCCTGCGGAGGATGAGCGCTCATATTGGGAAAAACGAGCGGGAATAACATTTACGATCTATAAAGAGCCAGATCCCTATTTCAGTGCTGGCAACAGCAGTAAGGGAAACGGCCTTACGGCCTGGTTCCTGCCTGAATTAGCTGAAGGTAAAGCAGCAGCTAGTGGCGCCGGCAACGATTGGTCATTTTCGTTTATTGAAAAGAGCGTATCGGCGATCCCTGGCGGAAGATATATAGCGCCGGTGACGCTTGGCGATGCGCATGCCGATAGAATCTTTGCATGGCGGCTGTGCGCTTTTGTTAGAGACGATAGCGGTGATTTCGGCCTGCGCCATCAGCACGCCTGCATCCAGTTCCCGGCGGGGAGCTTGCAGAAAATTGCCTTTGTCGAATTTACCTGTCGCGGAAGCGACTGGTACACGCTGCTGTTTATCTCCGCCAATTCATCGGCGGAGCTCTCTTTTGATGGTGCTAACAAAGCCGCGATCGTCCTGTTTGCGATGGCGCTGGCGGAAGCGTGGAATGTGCCATTAACGCAGCGCTTCGTGAACCATAACTGATAGCGCTAATCGAGCACGATCTCCATGCCGTCGTATCCCGCCTCGAAACCTTTCGGCAGCGGGTTAGTCATCATCCAGCGGTCGAATTGATGGCTGATATGGGTGAGGATCACCCGTGGGCAGCCAAGTATCTGATTCAGCGCGCGCACGGTATTCAAGTCGCTGTGGTTGCGCGTTGTTTCTGTTCTGGGCTCGTGGCTGCAATCGATGACAATCACCTGCGGCTGATTATTAAGTAAAAATTTCAGCGTCTTCTCCGGCAGCCCGGCGGTATCCGCAAGCCAGGCCACCCGGCTGTGCGCCGACTCCAGCAGATAGCCGTAGGTCAGCTTCGAGTGGATTAACGGCAGCGGCGTGACCTGTAGCCCCTGTAATTCAAATACCGTGAAGGGGGTAACGGTGTGGCTAAAATCGAGGATGCCGGGATGCTTAAACAGATCGTCGCAGCCGATGTCATCCGGCGGGCCGTACACCGCTATCGGATCGCCCACCCCCCAGCGCAGGGGGAACAGCCCCTGCACGTGATCCATATGGTAATGCGTTAATAAAATCTGCTGGAAGCTGCCAGCGGGCTGGCGTTCCGCCAGATCCGCCAGCCCGGCGTCGAGCAGCGTGACCGCATGGTTAAAGCGCACCACCGCGCTGCAGGGGCGGCGGCGATAGCGTGCATCGACGCGGGCGCGCTGGCAGGCGGCGCAGTCGCAGCCGAAGACCGGCACCTGCTGGGCGCCGCCGGTGCCGGTCAGGCGGATCGTCAGGCTCATCGTATTACCTTACCCTCAGGCATGCTGATTCTCTTCACGCCCGGCGTGCTGGTGCAACAGCTGGAAGAAACGCTCTACCGATTGCCCGAGGCTGCCGTCGTTATTCAACGTCAGGCAATCGGCCGGTTTATAGCGCGCGGCGCGTTGCAGGCGTTGGGCGATTTCCACGGCATTTTCCCGGCCGCGCTGTTCAAGCCGCTGGCGCAACACCGATGGCGAGACTTCGAGACAAATCGGTACCAGCACGTCATCGTAACGTTCCCGCGCCTGCGCCAGATGCGCGCGCGAGCCGTTGGCGACCACATCAAAACCGGCATGCAGCCAGAGGTCGATCTCTACGCCGACGCCATAGTAATTATTGTTGGCATGCCAGCTTAGCGCGAAAAGATTACGCTCGGCGCGGGTGAAAAACTCATGCTCGCTGAGCGCAATATGGTTCTCGCAGCCCGCCAGGTGCGGGCGGGTGATGTAGCGATGCGCGACCAGCAGTTGCGGATGCTCACGCTGGCGCAGCGCGGCCAGCAGACTATCCTTTCCCGACCCCGAGGGGCCGACCAGCCAAATCAGTTTTCCAGGCATTAAAAGACCCTCTTTCCCTGACGCCAGACGTGATCGATATGGACGTGCTCGCCGCGGCGGTGCGCCAGTACCAGATCGGCGCGTTTGCCTTCGGCGATGACGCCGCGGTCATGCAGACCCAGCGCCTGCGCCGGATGTTTGCTGACCAGACGGACAGCCTGCGCCAGCGTGAAAGCGTTGTCGTCGCTATCGGCGATGCGGAAAGCGGCATCAAGCAGGCTGGCGGGGTAGTAGTCGGAAGAGAGAATATCCAACAGGCCGCTGGCGGCCAGTTGATGCGCGGCGACATTGCCGGAATGCGAGCCGCCGCGCACGATATTCGGCGCCCCCATCAACACATTCATTCCGTGCTGGCGCGAAGCCTGCGCGGCGGCCAACGTGGTGGGAAATTCGGCGATCACGCTGCCAAGCTGGTGGGATTCGGCGACATGTTCATGAGTGGCGTCGTCGTGGCTGGCGAGAGCGATTTGGCGCTCCCGACACATTGCGGCGATAGCCTGGCGATTAGGCTGCGACCAGGCCGCCGCCAGCGCCATTTGCTCTTCTTCGAAGCGTAACATCTGCTCGCCGCTGAGCTGATATTTGCCCTGATAATATTCACGATATTTTTCGCGGTTGGCGAACTGGCGTTGACCCGGCGAGTGGTCCATCAGCGACACCAGGGTGACCGGCTCGCGGTCGACCAGCTTTTCAAACAGCGGCAAGGTGGTGTGGTGCGGCAGTTCACAGCGCAGATGCAGGCGGTGCTCGGCGCGGTTAAGCCCGCGTTTTTGCGTCTCTTCCACCGCGTTGATCATCTTTTCCAGATTCTCAAGGCGGTCACCGCCGTCGCGTACGTCGCCAATCGCCACGGCGTCGAGTACGGTGGTGATGCCGCTGGCGACCATTAAAGCATCGTGGCTGCTCATCGCCGAGTGTGCTGGCCAATCAACCTTTGGCCGCGGGGTGAAGAATTTATCCAGGTTATCGGTATGGAGTTCGATAAGCCCCGGCAGCAGCCAGCCGCCTTCGCCATCGAGGGCGCCAGGCAGTCGGCTCTGGCTCTCGGCAAAGGCGTAAATCCGCCCCTCCTGCACTTCCAGTGAACCATTGATGGTCTCGTCTTCCAGTACCAGCTTTACGTTATTGATTATCATACAGTGATACCCATTGGGTGCAGGCGATCGGCGACCTGGCCGCGTACCGTTTCATCATGGAAAATACCGACGATAGCTGCGCCGCGCGCTTTAGCCTGCTGGATCAGCGCCACCACCGCAGCGCTGTTGTTGGCATCCAGCGAGGCGGTGGGTTCATCAAGGAGTAAAATCGGATAGTCGACCGCAAAACCGCGGGCGATGTTGACCCGCTGCTGTTCGCCGCCGGAAAAGGTGGACGGCGCCAGATGCCACAGACGCTCCGGCACGTTGAGCTGGGTCAGCAGGCGGGCGGCTTTAGCGGCGCTCTCTTCGCGCGGCGTACCGAGGTCGAGCAGTGGCTGCATGACGACTTCCAGTGCGGATATCCGCGGGATCACCCGCAGAAACTGGCTAACCCAACCGATAGTGGTTTTACGCACTTCCAGCACCTTGCGCGGCGTGGCGGTCACCAGATCTACCCATTCGTCGCCGTGGCGGATATGAATATGACCGCTGTCCGGCAGATAGTTAGCGTACAGCGAGCGCAGCAGCGTCGATTTACCGCTGCCGGAATGGCCGTGCAGCACCACGCACTCCCCGGCGTTAACGGTGAGCGAAGCGTCGGCGAGCACCGGCAGGCGTACGCCGTGCTGTTGGTGCAGAACAAAGGTTTTATGGATGTTTTCAACGCGTATCATTTTAGCCCTCTCGGGGTTGGAGTGCCGGGTGGCGCTTCGCTTACCCGGCCTACGAATAACGCACCTGTAGGCCGGATAAGGCGCAGCCGCCATCCGGCAAAACAGCATCAATTCTGCAACACCGACGACACCAGTAGCTGGGTGTAAGGATGATGCGGATCGTCGAGCACCCGGTCGGTTAAGCCACTTTCCACTACCTGTCCTTGTTTCATCACCAGCAGGCGGTTCGCCAGCAGGCGGGCGACGCCGAGATCGTGGGTGACTATCACCGCCGCCAGCCCTAACTCCACTACCAGCCCGCGCAGGAGATCGAGCAGGCGCGCCTGTACCGAGACGTCCAGCCCGCCGGTGGGTTCATCCATAAACACCAGTTTCGGCTGCGTCACGAGATTGCGGGCGATTTGCAAGCGCTGCTGCATACCGCCGGAAAAGGTGGTCGGCAGGTCGTCGATGCGGGAAGGCGGGATCTCCACCTCCTGCAGCCAGCGTTCGGCGGTGGCGCGAATGTCGCCGTAGTGGCGAGCGCCGGTCGCCATCAGCCGTTCGCCGATGTTGCCGCCCGCCGAGACCTGGCGACGCAGGCCGTCCATTGGGTGTTGATGCACGACGCCCCATTCGGTGCGTAACAGGCGACGGCGTTCGGCTTCGCTCATGGCGTATAGCGACCGCTGTTGATACCGCACTTCACCCTGTTGCGGTGCCAGACGAGCGGAAATCGCTTTCAGCAGCGTGGTTTTACCGGAGCCGGATTCGCCGACGATGCCGAGCACTTCGCCCGGCCACAGCTCGAAAGAGACATCGCTAAAACCTTTTCCCGGCGCATAGAGATGGGTCAGGTGATTAACTGTAAGTAACGGCTGGCTCATTTTTTCTGCGCCTCGCTCTGTTGGCGGCAATAGTCGGTATCGGAGCAGACAAACATCCGCTGGCCGCTGTCATCCAGCACCACTTCGTCAAGATAGCTGTGGCGCGAACCGCAAATGGCGCAGGGTTCATCCCACTCCTGCACGCTAAACGGGTGATCGTCGAAATCGAGGCTTTCGACTGCGGTATAGGGCGGCACCGCGTAGATACGTTTTTCGCGCCCGGCGCCGAACAGCTGCAGCGCCGGCATCATGTGCATTTTGGGGTTATCGAATTTCGGGATCGGCGAAGGGTCCATCACGTAGCGGCCGTTCACCTTCACCGGATAGGCGTAGGTGGTGGCGATATGGCCGAAGCGGGCGATATCCTCATACAGCTTCACCTGCATTACGCCGTACTCTTCCAGCGCGTGCATGGTGCGGGTTTCAGTTTCGCGCGGTTCGATAAAGCGCAGCGGCTCCGGGATCGGTACCTGATAGATCAGGATCTGATCTTCCACCAGCGGCGTTTCCGGGATCCGGTGGCGGGTCTGGATCAGGGTGGCGTCTTCGGTGCGTTCGGTGGTGGCGACGCCGGTTACGCGTTTAAAGAACTGGCGGATCGACACCGCGTTGGTGGTGTCATCGGCGCCCTGATCGATGACCTTCAGTACGTCGTTCTCGCCGATAACGCTGGCGGTCAGTTGGATCCCGCCGGTACCCCAACCGTAGGGCATCGGCATTTCACGGCCGCCGAAGGGCACCTGATAGCCGGGAATGGCCACTGCTTTCAGTATCGCCCGGCGGATCATGCGCTTGGTTTGCTCATCAAGATAAGCAAAGTTATAGCCAGTCAGTGGGTTAGCCACGTTCGTTCTCCCGTTGCAGGCGTTTCAACAGCGCCAGTTCGGCCTGGAAATCGACATAGTGCGGCAGTTTCAGATGCGAGACGAAGCCGGCGGCTTCAACGTTATCGGCGTGCGCCAGCACGAACTCTTCATCCTGGGCCGGTCCGCTTATCTCTTCGCCGTATTCCGGCGCCTGAAGGGCGCGGTCGACCAGCGCCATGGCCATCGCTTTACGCTCGCTCATGCCAAACGTCAGGCCGTAGCCGCGGGTGAAGTGCGGCGGCTCATCCTCTGGATCGACAAAGCCGTTGACCATTTCGCATTCGGTCAGCAGCAGCTCGCCAATATTGACGCTAAAACCCAGCTCTTCCGGCACGATTTCCACCTGCACGTAGCCGCTGCGGATCTCGCCGGCAAACGGGTGGTTGCGGCCATAGCCGCGCTGGGTTGAGTAGGCCAGCGCCAGCAGATAGCCTTCATCGCCGCGTACCAGCTGCTGCAGCCGCGAGGAGCGCGAGCAGGGATAGACCGGTGGGGTGCGGGTGATATCGTCAGGCGGCGCGCCGCAGTCCGCTTCAGCTTTGGCCAGCCCCTGCTGCGTCAGCAGGTTGAAGACGTGCGGCGTCGGCTGCGTTTCGCTACCGGCTTTCTGCACCGACGGCGGTTCGCCGTTGGCCAGCAGGGCAAAATCGAGCAGGCGGTGGGTATAGTCGTAAGTCGGGCCCAGCAGTTGGCCGCCGGGGATATCTTTGTACACCGCGGAGATGCGGCGCTCGAGGCGCATCCCGGCGGTATCAACCGGTTCGCTGACCGCCAGCCGCGGCAGGGTGGTGCGGTAGGCGCGCAGCAGGAAGATCGCTTCGATGTTATCGCCGCTGGCCTGCTTCAGCGCCAGCGCCGCCAGTTTGCGGTCGGCGATGCCGCCTTCGGTCATCACCCGGTCCACCGCCAGACTGAGCTGTTCGCTTATCTGCTCGACGCTCAGTTCGGGAAGCCGTCCATCGCCCCGTCGTTTCTGCTCTTGCAAAGCGTGAGCGGCGCTAATCGCCTTCTCGCCACCTTTGACGGCAACATACATTTAGCACACCTCCACGTGGGTGGTACGCGGGATAGCCAGCAGGCGCTCGCCGCAGGTCAGGATCAGGTCAATGCCCAGCGGGAACGGGTGCGGGCGTTCGGTTAATTCGTCGATGATGCAGTCCGGGAGCTGGGGGGCGATCATTCGCTCTTCGGCAATGCCCGCGCCGGTCAGGCGCAGCATGCGTCCGCCGCTCAGGCTGGCTAGTTGAACAATCAGCGTGACGCCGGTTTCCGGCGCGGCCGCTGTGCCGGCGGAAAGGACATTAAGCTGTTCGGCGCTGATGGTGTCGCAGGCGACGGCAAATACCGCCTGCTGCGGCTGTTCCACCAGCGTCGCGCCGGTATGGAAGCGCAGATTTTGGCTGACCAGATCGTTATGCAGCGCGGCGGCCATCCACACCGGCGTGTCGTGATCGGCCAGCGTCAATAACAGACTGGTGGAGGCGATATTCAATGGCTGCCAGCCGTGCTGAAGCTGCTGCAGGGAGACAATCACTCCCGGCTCGCTCATTGCTTTCAGCAGGCGGCGGAAACTGTGTTGGGCATCCTGCACCGGTAGGGTAAAGGCGGTTTGTAATGTCATGCGTTATCTCCGCGAACCAGAGTAAAGAAGTCGACCCGGCTGGCATTGACTTCGGCGCGGCGGGCGTCGAGGCGCGCGCTGCGTTGTGCTTCCAGCGGGGTAATGAGGGTTTCCATTAAGGTGTGAAAATAGTGAGGCGATTGCAGCAGGCCATCGATCGCCGCGCAGCGTTCGGCGTGGGGGCGGTCGCAGCCCAGAATCCAGCTGTAGCCGAGGGTGCCATCGGCCAGGCGTACGGCGGCGCGGGTCAGAGTGGCGTCACCGGCAAAGAAACGATCGCCGATGCCGCCCATACGCGCCTGGAGCTGTACCAGCCCGGTTTCCGGGGCGCGAATTAATTCATACTCCGGCGCCAGCCGCAGCGATTGCATGCGCGCCAGAAGGTCCTGCGGTTCACTGTGGGCCAGCACTGACATCCAACGCTGGCGGGTGGCGGTATCGAAGTGCATTCAGTGCTCCATGGTGAATTCAATCATGTCGGCGCGGGTCAGGCTGACGGAGTACTCCGTCGTGACTGTCTCGCCCTCGCGGCTATTGAGCGTGCGTACGCACAGCAGTGGCGCCATATTGGGGATTTCCAGCAGTTTGCTCTCTTTCGCCTGCGCGCGGCGGGCGCTGATTTTGGTGCGTACGCGGATCAGTTCGATGGCGAGTTGGTCGCGCAGCAGGTCGTGTAGCGAGCCATGGGTGAAGGTTTGCAGCACCGGCCAGAAGCGCAGGTCGGCGAAGTAGTGGTCAATCAAACACAGCGCCACGCCGTTAACCCGGCGCAGGGTGCGCAGATGAATGACGGTTTCGCCTTCGGCAATGCCAAAGGCTTCGGCGACATGGCTGCTGGCCGGGCGCAGCACCGACAGCAGTTTCTCGCTGGTCGGGTGGCTGCCTTGTTCCAGCAGATTCTGGCTAAAACGCGCCTGGGCGTTGAGCGGGTAGTCGATGGGGCGCATCAATACCAGCACGCCGACGCCCTGGCGGCGCTGGACCCAGCCGCGTTCCACCAGCTGATCGATGGCGCGGCGTAGGGTGTGGCGGTTAACTTCAAAGCGCGCCGCCAGCTGTTGTTCCGCAGGCAAATAGTCGCCGCAGCGATAGTGATGGCGCAGCTCCTGTTCAAGCCTGGCGGCAATTTCCTGATACCGGGTGGGGTAACTGGTCGGATGTCTGGATAAGTACATGGTTATCGAGCCTCACTAAGCACTTTGGGGTTCCCCGTTGAGCGTGGGCCGATACTGACGCGTTTTTGTTACATTCCTGTTAAGTCACGATGACCGCAGGATGAAGAGTTAATGCCGGTGAGATGACAGGGCGGAGAAGCCGCCCTGGAGAGAAGATTAGGGTTGTTTGACGACGTTAACCATCCACGGCACGCCGAAGCGATCGACCACTTTGCCGAAACCGTGGGCCCAGAAGGTCTCCTGCCATGCCATTTCGATGCGCCCGCCATCGGCCAGCGCCTCAAACCAGTGTTTGCCTTCAGCAATATCTTTCGGCTCCAGCACGAGGACGAATCCCGCGTAATGTTCCATGTCGCTACTGGGGCTATCGCTCAACATCAAAATACTGTCGGCGACCTGCAGGCTGGCGTGGGCGATGCAGTCGGCGGCAAGATGTTGCCCGGAGGCGCAACCATCTTCGGCATCCTGGGCGCTCTGCGGCATTTCGCCGTAGGTGATTTGGTGGATAAGCTGCGCCCCCAGCGCCTGCTGATAGAAGGCGATGGCGGCAGCACAGTTGCCGCTAAAAGCGATGTAAGGACTCAGGGACATAACCATGACCTCAGATAACCAATGACCCATAAAGCGTAGTTGGTGACGGGCAAAAGAAGCCAGGCGGCAAAGCGGGGTGAATTTTTCTGAAAATGCGTCGCCGCGTGGCGGGAAGGCAGATACGAAATGAGAATTGATAGCGCGGTTCGGCCTGGAGATTTCGGGAATAATTTTCGCGAAATTAGCAAAATAATTTCGCCACGATCCGCCGCTGATATTCGGACGTGCCGGCGAGGTTGCCGCCAGCGCCGGAAAAATAATGGCGCTGGCGTAAAAAAAATTAATTAGTTCTTTTTGACGAATTCAGATTTCAGCTTCATCGGACCAAAACCGTCAATTTTGCAGTCGATGTTGTGATCGCCTTCGACCAGACGGATATTCTTCACTTTGGTGCCGATTTTCAGCATGGAAGAACTGCCTTTTACCTTCAGATCTTTCACCACGGTCACGCTGTCGCCATCGGCAAGTAAGTTGCCGTTAGCGTCTTTTACAATCAGCGCGTCGGCATCGTCGGCCGGCTCGGCATTGTTCCACTCGTGGGCGCATTCCGGGCAGATGTACATGCCGTTATCTTCATATGTGTATTCAGAATGGCATTTTGGGCAGTGTGGAAGTTGCATGGCGTTCCTCGTGATTACTGGGAAAAACAGGACGTTGGTCCGTTAAACAGCGGCTGTGAGCCGAAAGTGCGGCTGATTATAGCGCAATCCCGCACTTTTGTCGGGTATTTTTTCCAGGAAATAACGCAGGGTAATTATTTTGGCTTTGCGGAGAATATGCTGAAAAACAGACGCTAATAAAGTCCAGAAATAAACATCGGCGGCGAAACAGAGATTGAACTTATTCATTTTATTTGGCTCTGTAATTAAGCTGGGCGAATTTTTCGTGAAGTTGATCCCAAATTTAAACGCTGGTAGGGTAAAAAGGGATGTAAGTAAATTCGTCACTGCTTATTTGGTAAGTGAATTATTAATTTAAGGCCAGAGCAGGCGTCAACAGGTTCGGTTGTACACTCTGTCAGAAAGACAGTGCAGGCAAACCTGCTACGCTTGAAATGTGGAGCACAGCACTTCGCCGCTCCCAACGTACGTCGCGAATGACCTCGTCATTTGGCGAGGAGTCGTGCGCTCAAGGCGATAGCACAGAGGAAAAGTATGCTTAAAAGGAAAAAAATAAAGCCGATTACGCTTAGGGATGTCACTATCATCGATGATAGCAAGCTGCGAAAAGCCATCACCGCGGCCTCGCTCGGTAATGCGATGGAGTGGTTCGATTTCGGTGTGTATGGTTTTGTGGCTTATGCCCTCGGTAAAGTCTTCTTCCCCGATGCCGATCCCAGCGTGCAGATGATTGCCGCGCTCGGTACTTTCTCGGTTCCTTTCTTGATTCGTCCGCTCGGCGGCCTGTTCTTCGGGATGCTCGGCGATAAATACGGTCGACAAAAAATCTTAGCGATCACCATCGTTATCATGTCGATAAGTACATTCTGTATCGGTCTTATTCCGTCGTATGCCACCATTGGTATCTGGGCGCCGATTCTGCTGCTGCTGTGTAAAATGGCGCAGGGCTTCTCGGTGGGCGGCGAATATACCGGGGCGTCGATCTTCGTCGCCGAATACTCGCCTGACCGTAAACGCGGGTTTATGGGCAGTTGGCTGGACTTCGGTTCGATTGCCGGCTTCGTAATGGGCGCAGGCGTGGTGGTACTGATTTCCAGCGTCGTGGGCGAAGAGAACTTCCTCGACTGGGGCTGGCGTATTCCGTTCTTCCTGGCGCTGCCGCTGGGGATTATCGGCCTGTACCTGCGTCACGCGTTAGAAGAGACGCCGGCGTTCCAGCAGCACGTGGATACCCTTGAACAGGGCGACCGCGAAGGCCTGCAGGAGGGTCCGAAAGTCTCCTTTAAAGAGATTGCCACCAAACACTGGCGCAGCCTGCTGACCTGTATTGGTCTGGTGATTTCCACTAACGTGACCTACTACATGCTGTTGACCTATATGCCGAGCTACCTGTCGCATAACCTGCACTACTCGGAAGATCACGGCGTACTGATTATTATCGCAATCATGGTCGGCATGTTGTTTGTCCAGCCGGTTATCGGCATGCTGAGCGACCGTTTTGGCCGCCGTCCGTTTATCCTGGTGGGTAGCGTTGCGCTGTTCGCGTTGTCTATCCCGGCCTTTATCATGATTAACAGTAACGTGATTGGCCTGATCTTCGCCGGTCTGCTGCTGTTGGCGGTGGTGCTGAACTGCTTTATCGGCGTGATGGCCTCATCGTTGCCGGCGATGTTCCCGACCCACATCCGCTTCAGCGCTCTGGCCAGCGCCTTTAACATCTCGGTGCTGATCGCCGGTCTGACGCCGACGCTGGCGGCATGGCTGGTGGAAACGACCCAGAACCTGATGATGCCGGCTTACTATCTGATGGTGATTGCGGTGATTGGTCTGATTACCGGCCTGTCGATGAAAGAGACCGCTAACCGTCCGCTGAAAGGGGCGACGCCGGCGGCGTCCGATATCCAGGAAGCGAAAGAAATTCTGGGCGAGCACTACGATAACATCGAACATAAAATCGAAGATATCGATCAGGAAATCGCCGACCTGCAGGAAAAACGCGCCCGTCTGGTACAGCAGCATCCACGTATCAACGACTAACCGTTTTAAGCTGTGAAAAATGCCGCCGTGGGAGACCCCGGCGGCATTTTTTATGGCTGCGGCGACGCGAGGCTGTGGCGGCGCTGCTGGCTCAATTTACGGTACTGCTGCGGCGGCATGCCGACATAGCGGGTGAAGGTACTGTAGAAGCGGCTGCTGGAGCGGAACCCGGCGGTGAGGGCGATATCAAGAATGGTCTTATCGGTATCGCTCAGCAGCGCGCGCACGTGATTGATGCGCATGGCGGTAATGTACTGCTTCATGGTCTGCTGCATCACCCGCTGAAAAACGCCCATCGCGTAGTTCGGGTTGAGTTTAACGTGCTCGGCGACGGCATCGACGGTCAGCGCCTGGTCATAATGGGCGGCGATAAATTCTAGCATCTGGCTAACGTAAAACTGCGCGTGGCGTGAGACGCTGTTCTTGTGCGTGCGCGAGGTCTTATTAACCAGAATCGGCTGCCAGCCGGCGAGGCTCAGCCGCTTGAGCATCAGGGCGATTTCATCGATCGCCAACTGGCGAATCTGTTCATTCTCATGATTCAACTCCTGCTGCCAGCGGCGCACTTCAAAAGCGCTTAGCTGCTGGGCGGCGAGAGATTTAATCACCATCCCGTGGGTGACGTGGTTTATCAATTCGCGATCCAGCGGCCAAGACAGAAACAGATGCATCGGCAGGTTGAATATCGCCATCTGCTGGCAGTCGCCGGGGCGGGTCAACTGATGCGGCGTACAGGCCCAAAACAGGGTGATATAGCCTTTCTCAATGCGCACCACTTCATTGTTAATCAAATACTCCACGTCGCCGTCGAACGGCACGTTGACCTCTACCTGGCCGTGCCAGTGGCTGGTGGCCATGGCGTGCGGAGGGCGCAGTTCGATATCCATGCGCTGATACTCGGAATAGAGCGCCAGCGGGCTGCGGCTCTGCTTTTCATCGCTGCTGCACATGTGCGGGTCGGGGGGCAGGGAAGTGAAGCGGTGTTCCATCATGGGCGGATTCCTGGATCGTCAGAGTGGCTGCGTTTTTAGCCTGAACTGATTACAGCTTAGCGGAATCATCGGCCCGTTTTCTCTCCTTTTAAGCCGATTTATTCCCAAAAACTCAGATTTTGTGGCGTTCAATGGCCGATCTGAGTTTCCGGGAATGCTCCGGTGGGAACGGGGCAGCGCAGCGGCGAGCGGCATGCCACTCTGAAAGTGTTCAATGACCTGATGGAGAGAGCGCGATGTCCGCCCCAAAAATTACCTTTATCGGCGCCGGTTCGACGGTATTTGTTAAAAATATTCTCGGTGATGTTTTCCAGCGCCCGGCGTTGAAATCGGCGCATATCGCGCTGATGGATATCGACGAAACCCGGCTGGAAGAGTCGCATACCGTGGTGCGAAAGCTGATGGATTCCGTCGGTGCGAATGGCGAAATTAGCTGCCATCGCGATCGTAAAACCGCCTTGCGCGACGCCGATTTTGTCGTCGTCGCCTTCCAGATTGGCGGCTACGAGCCCTGCACCGTGACTGACTTTGAAGTCTGTAAACGCCACGGCCTTGAGCAGACCATTGCCGATACGCTGGGGCCGGGAGGCATTATGCGCGCGCTGCGCACCATCCCGCACCTGTGGGCTATCTGCGACGACATGACCGAGGTCTGCCCAAACGCCACCATGCTTAACTACGTTAATCCGATGGCGATGAACACCTGGGCGATGTACGCCCGCTACCCGCATATCAAACAGGTGGGTCTGTGTCACTCGGTGCAAGGCACAGCAGAAGAGCTGGCGCGCGATCTTAACCTCGACCCGGCGGATTTACGCTACCGCTGCGCGGGTATTAACCATATGGCGTTCTATCTGTCGCTGGAGAAAAAGCTCGCGGACGGCAGCTACGTCAGTATCTATCCCGACCTGCTGCAGGCCTACGCCGAAGGGCGGGCGCCGAAACCGAACCTGCACGGCAATCCGCGCTGCGAAAACATCGTCCGCTATGAGATGTTCAAAAAGCTGGGCTACTTTGTCACCGAATCGTCGGAGCATTTCGCCGAATACACGCCATGGTTTATCAAGCCGGGGCGCGACGATCTTATCGCCCGCTATAAAGTACCGCTGGATGAGTACCCTAAACGCTGCGTCGAGCAGCTGGCCAACTGGCATAAAGAGCTGGAGAGCTATAAGAGCGGCGAGCGGATCGAGGTTAAACCTTCGCGCGAGTATGCCAGCACCATCATGAACGCTCTCTGGACCGGCGAGCCAAGCGTGGTGTACGGCAACGTGCGCAACGATAATCTTATCGACAACCTGCCGCAGGGCTGTTGTGTGGAAGTTGCCTGCCTGGTGGACGCCAACGGCATCCAGCCGACGAAAGTGGGCGCGCTGCCGGCGCATCTGGCGGCGCTGATGCAGACCAACATCAACGTACAAACGCTGCTGACGCAGGCGATCCTCAACGAAGACCGGGATTACGTTTATTACGCCACGATGATGGATCCGCACACCGCTGCGGTGCTGGGGATCGAAGAGATCTACGCGCTGGTGGATGATCTGATCGCCAGCCACGGCGACTGGCTGCCGGCCTGGCTGCACCGCTAATCTTCTCATGCCGCCGGGGGATCTGGCCCGGCGGCGCCTGCCATGCTCTATCAAACGCTAAAGGAGGCGCTGGCGACAGCGACCTGTACCCTATGAGTATTTCAATGACAACAAAGCTCAGCTACGGATTTGGTGCTTTTGGTAAAGATTTCGCTATCGGTATCGTTTACATGTATCTGATGTATTACTACACCGATATTGTTGGCCTATCGGTTGGGGTGGTTGGCACCTTGTTCCTGGTGGCGAGGATCCTTGATGCGATAGCCGATCCGATCATGGGCTGGATCGTCAACTGCACGCGATCGCGATGGGGGAAATTCAAGCCGTGGATCCTGATCGGGACTATCACCAACTCGGTGGTGCTGTATATGCTGTTCAGCGCCCATCACTTCAGCGGCGGAGCGCTACTGGCGTGGGTGTGGCTGACCTACCTGCTGTGGGGCTTCACCTATACCATCATGGATGTGCCGTTCTGGTCGCTGGTGCCGACCATTACCCTTGATAAACGCGAACGTGAACAGCTGGTGCCTTACCCGCGCTTTTTCGCCAGCCTTGCCGGGTTTGTGACGGCCGGGGTCACACTGCCGTTTGTCAGCGCCGTCGGCGGCGCCGATCGCGGCTTCGGTTTCCAGATGTTTACCCTGGTGCTGATTGCCTTTTTCGTAATTTCCACCCTCGTTACCTTGCGCAACGTCCATGAGGTTTACTCGTCGGATAGCGGCGTAAGCGAGGATTCCAGCCATCTCTCACTGCGCCAGATGGTGGCGCTCATCTATAAAAACGATCAGCTGGCCTGCCTGTTGGGCATGGCGCTGGCCTATAACACGGCGGCGAATATCATTGCTGGCTTCGCGATTTATTACTTTACCTACGTCATTGGCAGCGCGGAGATGTTCCCGTATTACATGTCCTACGCGGGGGCGGCGAATTTACTGACGCTGATCTTGTTCCCTCGACTGGTAAAAGGGCTGTCGCGGCGCATTCTGTGGGCGGGGGCATCGATCATGCCGGTGCTGGGCTGTGGCGTGCTGTTGCTGATGGCGCTGAGCGGCGTTTACAACCTCGCGCTGATTTCGCTGGCCGGGGTGCTGTTGAATATCGGCACCGCGCTGTTCTGGGTGCTGCAGGTCATTATGGTGGCCGATACCGTCGACTACGGCGAATATACGATGAATATCCGCTGCGAAAGTATCGCCTACTCGGTGCAGACGCTGGTGGTCAAAGCTGGTTCGGCGTTTGCGGCCTGGTTTATCGCCATCGTGCTGGGTATCATTGGCTACGTGCCGAATGTTGTGCAGTCGTCCCACACGCTGCTGGGGATGCAGGCGATAATGATTGCGCTGCCGACGCTCTTTTTTGCCCTGACGCTGTTTCTCTATTTCCGTTATTACAAGCTGAATGGCGATATGTTGCGACGTATTCAGATTCACCTGCTGGATAAATACCGTCGGGTACCGGAAAATGTCGTCGAGCCGGAACGGCCGATTGTGGTACCCAATCAGGTGTAAAAAGCGTGCGCAAACCGCTGGCGAAAGAGGGGAGGGATACTCTCTTTTTGCACAAAAATAGCGTTTAAAACAGACAGAAATGAAAATTTTTAGTTCTCTGATTTGTCTCTTTAAGTTCTCTCTTTGAACTCAATGGGGTAATTGAAATCTCCATTTCTTCTCAAATAAAACTCGGAATTGTCTCTTTTTCGTGCTCTTGCGCTGCTTTTTAACTCTTGCTACTCTTTTTGGGTCTTATATTTTCTCTTCTTTGTCTCAGTGATGGAGCAATGCGATGCGCATTTTTATCGATGATGGTTCAACCAATATCAAAATGCTGTGGGAGCAAGATGGCGAAACTTTCACCCATATCAGCCCCAATAGTTTTAAACGAGGCTGGTCTGCCACCTTCGGCGCCGGGAAGCCATTTAACTACACCGTGGATGATGAAAAGTACTCTTTCGACCTGATCACCCCCGATGCGTTACCCACCAACAATATTGATTGGCAATACAGTCCGTTGAACTCCATCGCTGTCCACCATGCGCTGTTGACCAGCGGTCTGGAACCGCAGGATGTCGAGATTGTGGTCACCCTGCCGCTGACCGAATTTTATGATGAAGATGCACAATATCGTCTTGATAACATTGAGCGTAAGAAAAAGAGCCTGCTTCGCGAAGTTAAACTGAATAAAGGCGTGGTGTTCAATATCACCAAAGTCACCGTGCGTCCGGAATCCATTCCGGCGGGTATCAGCCTGTGTGATGAGCTGAAACCGTCGCATTCGGTGCTGATTGTCGACCTCGGCGGCACCACGCTGGATATTTCGATGGTGGCCGGGCAAATGACCTCGGTTTCGCGCATTTACGGCGACCCGAAGCTGGGCGTGTCGCTGGTGACCGACGCCGTTAAGCTGGCGCTGGCGCGGGCGAATACCGATACCTCCAGTTATAACGTTGATCAGATAATCATCAACCGCCACGACGAAGAGTATTTGACCGATAACATCAACGATCCGGATGCGGTATCTGAGGTGAAAAAGGTTATCTCCAATAGCATCGAACGCCTGACGACTCGCGTTCTGACGGCGATTGATAGTTTTAAAGGCTATTCGCACGCCATCGTGATTGGCGGCGGCGCGCCGCTGGTTGCCGATGCGATTCGCGAACGTATGGGGCTGCGCGAAGATCGCTTTGTGGTGGCCGACGAGCCGCAGTTCGCCCTCGTGCGTGGTCTGAAAATTATTGGTTAAGGAGCGTCTATGACTCTGGATCGCAGAAAGGTTCTGATATACCTGCGCCCGGATATCAGCGCCAGCGAGCGCTTTGCGGACGCGAAAATTGAGGCCCATCATCGCGGCGATCGCGGGGATATGTCGCGTACGGCGCTGTTGGCAGGGTTAGCGTTGGGTGAAGTTGATAGCCGGCTGCCGTCAATGCTGGCGGCGCTGCTGGCGGAAGATACGCCACCGGAGACGCTGCGCAGAATGCTGGCCTCGTTTCTTGAGATTCAGCCAGCCTCTTCCGCTCCGGCATCCGCGCCAGCGGCCGCGCCGGTTAAGGCGCCCGAGCCGCCAGCCCCGGTGAGCGAGAGCGTCTCCGCGCGTAATCTCGCCGGCTCGCTGCCGGATTAAGCGCTTTTCCCGGCTTTCGCTGCGCTTAGCCGGGCTACGGTTTGCACCGTGAGCGAGCTGTAGCCCGGGTAAGGCGGAACGCCGCGACCCGGGAATTCCGCTTAGCTATGGGTCAAAAAGCGGGCCAGACGCTGCTGCAGTAGTCGATTTTCGCGGGTGAGTCGCGCATTTTCATCCAGCAGCGTCAACGCCACCGCAATCCCCGGCCAGTCCAGCTCCAGCTCGTTACGCAGGCGCACAGCGCGATGCACAATCGTCACCGCGCTGTCGTCAAACAGCCATGTTTCAGCCTGCGGCTGGTGCGGCTCAATCATCCCTAAGCCGACGATTTCCGTCAGCTCCTCTTCCGACACCCCGGTGCGCAGGCACAACTCGGTGATGGTAAACGTCACTGTTACTTTAGCCATCAGGCTTTCCCCCATGTCTTACGCGGATCGAAGCTGGCTTCGCTTTCGGCGAGCTGCTGCCAGAGCTCACGCGCTTTTTCATCTGGTTTTGGCGGCATAACGATTTTGATGACGGCGAACAAATCGCCGGTGTGGGTTTTGCTCACCAACCCTTTACCCTTGATACGCAGCCGTTGTCCCGCCTGACTACCCGCTGGAATTGTCAGCAGAATGCTCTCTTTTAACGTCGGTACGGTGACTTTCGCCCCCAGCGCGGCTTCCCACGGCGCCAGCGGCAGTACGATCTCCAGGTTATGACCGTTGATGTCGAACAGCGGATGCGGCGCGATATGAATCACCAGCCACAGATCGCCATTCGGGCCGCCGTTTTCGCCCGGTGTCCCCTGGCCTTTCAGGCGAATACGCTGGCCATCGCTGACCCCCGCCGGAATTTTCACATTCAGGGTTTTCGGCGTTTCACTCTCAACCATGCCGAAGACGTTATAGACCGGCAGCTTGTAGCTGATGGTACGAGTCTGTTCGGTGAGGGTTTCTTCGAGGAACACCGCCACTTCGATTTCGACATCGTGGCCGCGCTCGGCGCGCTGGCGGCGGGCGTGATGCGCCTGCTGGCCGAACATCGAGGAGAAGATATCGTCGAAGTCCTGCTGGCTGTAGCTTTGTTCGTGGGCGTGTTGCTGGCGGTTGAACTGCGGATCGTTGCGGTGCTGCCAAAGTTGATCATATTCGGCGCGACGCTGATCGTCTTTGAGAACTTCCCATGCTTCGGCGAGATCTTTGAATTTTGCTTCGGCATCGGGTTCTTTGCTGACGTCGGGGTGATATTTACGAGCCAAACGGCGATAGGCGGTCTTGATGGTTTTCAGATCGTCCGTTGGCTTAACCCCCAGAATGGTATAATAATCCTTTAATTCCATGGTGTTATCTCATTTATGCTCAAAAATCTGGTCACAGAATCCCTGGATCAGGCGGCTCTATTAAGCGTAGGGCAAATGAGAAAGGGTGGCGGAGAAAAGTGGCGAAAACTTGACGCCGTCGGGGGTGACGGCGTTCAGTGATTATTCTGGGGTACCGGAGCGGTAGTTGCGCCGCCATCCTTCCAGCAGCACCAACGCCGCGCCAAGTGCCCCGGCAACAAAATGTAGATAATTCGGGGAATGGGGGAACAGCTGAACAAAGGTCGGGTCGGTTATCATCATTGAACCGGCAATCCAGCCAATCAGCGCGCCGCCCAGTAATACGACCGAGGGAAAGCGGGTCAGGATTGCCAGCACCAGCTTACTACCGGCGACAATAATCGGAATGCTGATTAATACCCCCAGCGCCACCAGTAACAAATGGCCTTTACCGGCGGCGGCCACGGCCAGTACGTTATCCAGCGACATGATGACATCGGCGACGGTGATGGTGACGGCGGTGCGCCATAGGCTGCTTGAGCTGCTGATATCGCTCTCTTCTTCCTCGTTGGCGACCAGCTTAATGCCAATCCACAGTAGCAGTAGCGCGCCGACGATTTTAAGCCACGGCAACGACAGTAAATAGAGTGCCACCGCCAGCAGCGCGACCCTGGCGATAATCGCGCCGAGAGTACCGATAACAATGGCTTTGGTGCGCAGATGCGCCGGCAGCTTGCGGCAGGCCATGGCGATGACCACCGCGTTATCGCCGCCTAATAACAAATCGATGGCGATGATTTGTAGCAAAATGACGGCGAAGTCCCACTGACTCAATATTTCGTTCATGCCTGGCTCGTATTGCAAATAATGTCGATCAAAAAAGATGGGCGCAGGGTACTCCCGTTCTTCGCCCCTGACCACCCTTCAAGCCGTAGGGGGAATCGGGGCGTCTGACAAATAAAGTTACGAATCAATGCATAGACTGACAATGATTCGCCGCCAAAGGATGATATTTTGTCCGATTAGGCTCACCTGCCGTCTACTTTTTCGTAAGGACTTTTCAATATGTCTGGCATCAAGAATCTACTTATTCTCGCCCTGGCGGGCGCTTCCCTGCTGCCGGCGCTGGCCAGCGCCGCTGACGCGCCGGCCGCGACTTTCACCGCGGAGCAGGAAGCGCGTATCGGCAAAATCGCCGCTGACTACCTGGTCGCTCATCCGGAAGTGCTATTGCAGGCCAGCCAAAAGCTGCAGCAAATTCAGGCGGAACAGCAGGCCAGCGCCGCTACCCAGGCGGTAATCAAGAATGCCGACAAGCTGACGCAGGATAAGGCCACGCCAACCTACGGCCCGGCTAACGGTAAAGTTACCGTTATCGAGTTCTTCGATTATCAGTGCATCTACTGTAGCCGCCTCGCGCCGGTTATGGAGCAGGTAATTAAAGACCATCCGCAAACCCGCTTTGCTTTCAAAGAGTGGCCGATTTTCGGCAGCCGCTGGGCAACCTCGCTGGACGCGGCGAAAACCGGTCTGCAGATATATCAGCAGAAAGGGGCCGAGGCCTACCTGACTTACCACAACGGCGTTTACGCCACCGGGCATAACGAAGGTAAACTGACGGCGGCGGATATTCAGCAGCAGGCGAAAAAGGTGAACTTTGACGCCAAAAAAGCGGCGGATGTCGAACCGGCGCTGGAAAACATTAACCAACTGGCGCAGGAGATTGGCTTAAGCGGTACGCCTGGCGTGATTGTCATGCCGACTACCGGCGCGACCGAAGCGACCATTACCGTCTTCCCTGGACTGGCTGACAAAGCCTCGCTGGATGCGGCGATTAAGAAAGCCGGCGGTCAGTAATCTCACCGGGCTGAAAGAGGAAAGGCCGCACGTGATGCGGCCTTTTTTGTGGTCCCGTTAGCGTTCGTCTTCCTCGTTCTGATTGATTTTTAAATCAATGATTCTGCCAATCTGGTCGTGGTATACCGTCAGCAGGTTATATTGGCTCATCTCGGAAATGATCTGCGGCGCGATATTAAAGCTCTCCGCCAGCTCTTCATGGCGCAGCGAGGCCATGCTGCCGTGCCGCCGGGCGTTATAACGGCGTAGATTGTACTGATACCACAAAATCAGCAGCCAGCCGTTGATGGCCGCCACCAGTAAATAGACCAGCACGGTATTAAACGACGCCATAATCGCGTCCCAGCTGTCGTTACCGCGCTCGGTAAACTGCATCAGCAGGTTAGCATACAGAAAAAAGGCGAAGCCGGCCCACGCGATAGCGGTTAACACGCCGTCAAAGATCCGCGGCAACATACGATGCTCGGTTAATATCAGGGTTTGTTCGTTCATGACATTCTTCCTTTACCTCTATCGGGGCTGACCCAGCGAGCCCTGGCGCGTTTACGTTTCAACATGACTTTGGGGAAGGCGACGATGGTGGTTAACAGGCCGATCATCCAGTACACCATCGGAAACCAGATCACCCAGAACAGCGAGCCGGCGACGCCGCGTTCATAGCGCCGTTCGATGTACAGGCTGGCGATAAACTGCAGCAGACACATCACCCCCAGCAGTAGCCCGGTAAATTCCGGCGGAAAAAGGCTGCGGACGGTCAGGTTTTCCGGCAGCGGGGCAAAATGGCTGGCGATGAACAGAAAAATGGTGACCGCATAGGCGAAGGCCCACAGCGTGGAGAGGGCATATTCGAGGAACAGCGGCCACATCCGGTGATGCTCCCAGCGAAACAGGCGGCGCAGATTGACCAGGAAAACCTCGGCGCCGCCCTGCGCCCAGCGTAACCGCTGTTTCCACAGCCCCTTCAGCGTCTCCGGCATCAGGATCCAGCACAGCGCCCGCGGCTCGAAGAAAATCGCCCAATGGCGTAGCTGCAGCTTCCAGCTGATATCGATATCTTCGGTGATCATATCCGGGCTCCAGTAGCCGACGTCCGCCAGCGCCTGGCGACGAAAAGCGGCAATCACCCCGGAGACGGTAAATACCCGGCCGTAAATACGCTGGGTACGCTTAATCAGCCCGATTATCGAAGAGAACTCGCCGACCTGAATGCGGCCAATCAGCGTCGATCGGGTACGAATACGCGGGTTGCCGGTCACCGCGCCGACGTGGGGATACTGAATCAGCGGCGCCACAAGGTAGGCGGCGGTATCGCGATCGAGCAGGGCATCGCCGTCGATGCACACCAGCAAGTCCCCGCGCGCGGCGGCGGCGCCAGCTTTCAGCGCTACCGCTTTCCCCTGATTTTCGGCCAGATGAATCACCCGCAGCAGAGCGTACTCTTCCGCCAGTTGATTCAGCACCCTGGCGGTATCGTCGGAGGAACCGTCGTTGATGGCGATCACCTCAATGTTGCGATAGCGCTGCGCCAGCGCGGCTTCAATGGTCTCGCGGGCATTTTTCTCCTCGTTAAAGCAGGGAATCAAAATGGAGATCAACGGATTACCTGCCAGCTCCGGCGGCGGGGTATCTTTACCCCACGGCCAGTGGCGCTCCAGTTGAAACCAAAAGTAGAGCCCGCCGGTTATCCACAGCACCGACATAAACAGCGGCCAAAAAAAGACGAAATCCAGTATCAACTCGCCGGTGAAAACGGCGGCCACGCCCAGAGGCAGCCCGAAAACCAGGCATAAAATCGAAAATGCGATAATGCGATCAGTCATTGTTGGGATACCAGTACGATGAAAACAGGGGCCTGATTTTCGAGATATCAGGCTGATTATTAAGGAAATCGTCGGGGTAGTAGCCGTAATTGTTGACGCCGTTGAGCTGTAACGTCCGCATCCAGTCGACCAGCTGTTGGTCAGGGATGGCGTTCTGCTGCGGGAGAGTCCAGTCTTTAGCCTGCAGCTCAAAAATGGTTTTCTTCAGCGCGCCCGGCCTGGCGCTGACGGCGCGCACCAGACGAGCCAGCCACGCATCGCTTTCCGCGACCGGAACGGATTCCATCAGCGGCATCGCCATCGGCACCGTCCAGTCGTAGGCCGCCAGAAAATCATCCAGATTCTGCGCGAACCAGGCCTCGCTTTCCGGCTGCAGGATCGGCAGGGCGAAGATATTGCGCGCGGTTTTCACCTGTGGGCCGCGAATCGCTTTCACGCTCTGGCTGAGCGTGCGGGTGAAATCGATAAGCGCCTGACTTTTAAACCGCGTCCAGGCGTGCAGCGCGGCGGGGTTTTGGCGGATCTGCGCGATATCCTCCCGATGGCCCGCCGCCCGCCAGGCGGCCATCGCCCCGGCGCCGGCATCTTCGTAATCCGTCAGCACCGCGTCGTCGTGGAACAGCACGCCGTCAAAGGTCGCGTAGCGGGCAAGGTCCTGATAAATATCGCGGATCTCATCGCGCACCTGGCTATTCCATGGCGACAGACGTACATAGGGGCGAGTGGCCTGGCGCAGCGTGTTGCTCTGTGCATCCCAGCGCTGTACGCGCGGTAGCGAACCGTCCAGATCGAACGCCAGCACCGGCATCCACGCATACACTTTGACGCCGCCGCGCGTCTGCAATTGCCAGGCGACGAAATTAAACAGATCGGCGCGCATCGGCAGGCGGCGGTTGGGGAAGTAGAGCGCTTTCACCGTGCCGTCGCCGAGCGGATCGGAAAAGGCCTGCAGGAAAACGTGAGTGATTTTCATGTCGTAGACGCGCTGGATCAGCTTATCGATATTTTTGCGCTGCTGAGCCGGGTCTTTATCGTAGACATAATCAAGATCGACGTGCATTACCCGAACCGGTTCACGCTCCTGGATTTGCGTCACCTGGCTGGCGAAAGCCTTGATCGACGGATTACCGGAGATAAGCAGACGGGGAATATTATCCAGATCGCGCACATCGCCCAGACCATCGCCGAGGGTAAATGCCAGTTGATAGCCGCGATTTTTGGCGATAGCCAGCGATGTGCCGTTGGCGGCGCCGTAGGGCCATACCCAGGCGCGTGGCGCTTTGCCGGTGACGTCGGCGATTTTGTTGCTCACTTTGCGCACGTCGGTATCGATGCGTTGGTGAAACTGCTGGTCGCTTTCGTAGCGCCCGCTGGCTTTATCATAAAAGCGGTTGGCAACCGCCGGTTCGCGGCTGCCCTGCGGATTGGCCTGAATACCGTAGTGTGAAGCCCAGGTATGCGCACCGATTTCAACCAACGGCGATTGCGCGAGCTCGCGCACCATCTCCCAGGTGGCGAAACGCTCGCGCGGGGTCATCAGACCGCCGAAATCGACTTTTTTCTGTCCCGGCGTATCGACCCAGCTGCCTACCGGCGCCCACAGAGCCGGTACATTCCAGGCTTTTAACAGCGGCCAGACCCGGGTGTAAAAACTGCTGTAGCCATCATCGAAACTCAGCAGAAATGCCTTCGGCGGCAGGGTGATTAACCCCGCGTTAGCGTCGAGAATATTTTGCACGCTGACGGCCTTATAACCATTGTGCAGCAGCCAGCCGATTTGATCGTTGAGCGCGCTGGTACGCACCGCCAGATAGCGCTGATCGGCGGCATCGTCTTCCACATCGTGATAGGCCAGTACCAGAAACTTATTCTGCGGCCAGGGCTTATTCGCCTCCGGCTGCGGCCGCGCCTCCGGCGGCAGAAAAGGAATCGTCTCTGCGCGAAGCGCGCAGGTCATCAGGAGCCAGCCGATAACCATCAGGCTGATGCGGATACTTTTATTGAGCATGTTTATCCTTAAAACCGTAAATTCGCATCAAGGGCAATGGAGAGATTACTTTCGCGTTTGCCGTCGTAAGGGCGCTTGTCCCAGTTCAGCATCACGCCGGTGTCAATCACGTTGTTCCAGCGAATACGCTGGCCGTAGCCGAACATGGCGATAGCGCCGGCCGAATACGCTTTTTGCCAGTAGGCGCCGCCGCCTGCCGCAAGCTGCTGGCTCCAGACGGTATCGTAGTGCTGATACATGACGTGATCGGCGACCAGCGCCGAGGTGGCGGAGAAGTCGCGTTTCGGGTTGTAGTAGAGGGTATCCGCCCGGCTGTTGGCGCTGGCGGAGAGCCCAGGTTCCAGATCGAGCGTGATGGTTGGCGATTGCCAGAGCCGCTCTTTGCCGGAGAAGGTATATTCCTGACGACGGTTGTGGTCGGAGAAGCGGCTGGCGGCGGCGCTAAAGCGATATTCGCGTCGTTCGTTTTGATACCAGCGAACCCACCCCTCGCCGCGGTTGGCGCTGATACCATTGCGCAGCGCGCGCAGCGGCGTCTGGCGCGACAGGCGTTCGACCTCGCCGCCAATCTGCCAGCGATCGTTGAAACTTTGCCAGGCGGATAGCCGGGCGCCGGGTTTGTTGTCGCCGGCGAAACTGTTATTGGAGATTTCCAGTTCAGCCCAGGCATCACGCGGTCGCCACTCGATGCCGCCAAAGAGCTGGCGGCTGGAGCCTTTTCCTTCATCAAAATTCCCTTTGGCGAAGCGATTACCGGCGAAAAGCCACCAGTTATCAGCGATTGGCGGGCCGTAAATCGCCGCATCCCAGCTAAAATCGTGGCTACCGCTGACCGGGTTATCCGAGTGGATCCCCTGAGTACTGTTGAGGCGCAATTCCGACATATGGTGCACCTCGCGAGCGCGGGCTAATTTTTGCGTGCTCAGGTCTTCAGGGCTGCGCGCCAGCAAGTCATCGGTTAATAGTTCCATCTGCCGCCACTCCTGAAGATCCATCGCTACGTAGGCCTGCTGGCGTTCGAGGGGGATATTCGAAGGCTCCAACGCTTCCGCCGCTTTCAGTTCCCGTTCGGCGGCGCGGGGTAGACCGCGCGCCTGCAGTATCGCCGCGTAGTCAATGCGCAGCCCCTGATTACCGGGCGCGGTGGCGGCCAGCCGGCGGGAGAGACGCTCGGCTTCCGGCAGCGCATTAGTACTCAGTAGATACTGTACCTTCAGCGATTGGGCGTTCAGCCACGGATCGTTTGGCTGCGGCGTCGGCGAGCCGTAGAGGCGGCGGGTGTAGGGGACACCGTTGGTCACTGTGGCGAGATAGTCGCGGGCGGCCTGATACTGGCCGCTGTCCAGCAGCGCGTAAAATAACTCATGCCGATCATCTTGCGGATCAGGGCGATAAAGGGGATGTTGGCGGGCGATCGCCAGCGCGGCCTCGACGTTCTGTTGGGCAAGGTAAGAGGAGATGACCCAGCCGATGGCCCAGTCAGGAACGGGCTGCTGAGCGGCGGTCAGCGACTGATATTCTTTGATGACCTGGGGGTAATCGCCGCGGGTGTATAACGCACCGAGGCGGTCAATACGCGCGCGGGCAAGATCCTCTGCGGCCTGCGGATCCTGACGCCAACGGGCGAACAGCGCGTCGTAGCGGTTGAGCGCCGCTTGCGCCAGGCGAAAGCGCTCCTGTTCACCGCGGGCAGGGGTGTCCGCCAGCCGTACCCACTCCGCCGCCGCGTCCATTTCCAGCTTTCGCTGCTGCGCGGGCGTTAAGGTGGTTTTGGCTGACCATTGCAGCGCGGGAGTACTGATGCGATTGCTGCTCAGGCTCTCAAGCAAGCTATTGAGCGTTTCTCTGTTTTGCGGCGCAAGCTCCTGCGCGCGCATATCGGTGAGCAGCTGGTCCCAGCTTTTTCCCTGACGTAAATAGACGTAGGAGAGCGTCTGCAGGTGAGCGGTGCTGGGTGTGGTGGCGGCTAAGCGCCGGGCTTCACTTAGCGCCTGCCCGTCATGACGCGCATCGGCAAGCGTTTTAATCCGGCCAATAAGATAATCGTCGTTCATCGGCTGTTGGCTGAGCGCTTGATCCCAAAGCGCCAGCGCCGAAGACCACCGTTTTTGATTACGGTAAGCCTGCGCCGCTGCTGCCGTACCACGTGCCGGTAGCGCCATATAAACCTGATAGCGCTGCCAAACCTGGATAACTTCCTCATCACGTCCAGCCCAGGAGGCAACTTGTAGCCAGTCGGCGACTTGCTCGGGCGTCAAGGCATGTTGTTGTTGATACTGCTGAAGATAATCGAGAAAAGGGGAGTAATTACCTTCACGCGCCTGTAGCACATGCTGATCATATATCGACTCAGCCCCCTGAGCCAGAATAGGCGTTAACAACAATAAACTAATTGAAAACGAGAATGTCGTGCGGCGATAAAAGAATAACTTATTGAAACGCGTTGATCTTCCCATAACTATTTACCATATGTCCATCAAGAATCCATTGCACAACACGTCGGCCTTTTAGCTGAATGCAAAAGGATGGGTAATGAGTTTTTACCTGACGGTACGCGACTGCGATTACTTATTTAAGGTAATAAAATATCTCCTCGCGATAACGGGGTGGCGATTAATGTACACCTGATATGTTTGCCTGAAAATATGTCAAATAATAGACCTGTGGTTTTAAGATAAATCTGGAAATTGTCTTTTTATAGAATAATTAATTGTCTGATGTTACGCATAACTAACTGAATTGGAAAAAGTTAAGGTCTGTCCGAAATTCTGTTTTAATGTTTTTGGTTCGCTTTTCCACGCATAATGTTAGGCTGTTGTTGTAGATATTTAAGACGATTTTTGACAAAAAATCTCAATAGTAGAAAAGCTTCTTTTTTGTGCGAGTTTTTTATTTATAATTAGCCGAAGGGCAGATAATTAGGAAATGACGTAAGAGTCGTGAAGTGGAGCGTTCACTATAGATGGAGAGGTTGGAGGTTTACTAAAACGACAAACACATGCTTTATTTTGCTCGCCATAGTCAGCACGCCACCAGGCGCTGTGCATATTCTCCCTGGAGGGGTTTTGTTGCTTTATTGTTAAAGGGATGATTTGTGGCAACGACAATGTTTTTAGTTACTCAGGATCACTATCTCTTTGAAGGGGTAAGGATTTTCTTTCCAGATATCATCCAGTTACATTCGATTGAGCATAAGCTTTTTGAGAGTGATGCCGAGGAGTTTTCGGTGCTGGTGGATAGTCGGGCGCCGCTTTGTTTTTATGATTATCTTATTCCTGGCGCAGCGGAAGCGGGTAAACGTATCTGCTGTATTATGCTTGATATGCGCCATCGGGAAGAGCATTTGCTGAGCTTAAAGTGGTTTCTCAACATGTCTTTGACGCCGACAGATATGGCTAATTTATTTAGCCTGTTTCTTGATGTGAAGAGTAAGCGGCTGACCCGAGAATGGCTCAAGAATTTCAGTCTGAAACCACAGGAACATATGACGTTGACTTTGCTCAGGGCCGGAATGACCATGGATCAAATTGCTGGGGTGCTTAATACTTCAGTGAAAAGCCTGTATCGTAAACGCATTGAGCTTTATGAACGTCTGGGGCTGGCCAACTTTAATGAGGCCTGTTTGTTTATCTTTAAAAATAGACTGCTGGAGTGTCCCGCACAGAAGCGATAAAAAGGGAAATGAATACAGAGTAAGGTATCTACGACAAGCTACTCAACAACGGTATTATGTTAATTTAATCAATCATTGATAGGTATAACCGTAGTTCAGGAATAACTCAGATGATAATCCGCGGTATATGATAAAAATGCTCTTTGGAAGTACTTACTGCTTCGGCAGTTTTAATGCACACAGCAATTAATATTATAAATGCCCTCAATATTGAGCTGGCATAGATTTATCGTGGATCAAATTATCGGGGTTTTCTTTCATTATTTCTTCGGATGGCGTGGTTATATTTATATACGCAAATTAGCTAGCATATGTGAGAGAAATTATCGAATGATCAAGGACAGTATCGCCGAGTCTCTGGAAGCCCGTGGATTGTACCGTCGGGCCGCTTCGCGCTGGGTGGATGTGATGCAGACGTGCGTCGATGATAACGACCGTGAATGGATTAGGATGCACCGCAATAAATGCCTGAAAAAAGCGAAGCTGCCGCCGGCGCGTAAAGAAGAGTTTGCTGACATCCACAAGGCAGCCAGAGAGACGCAGTATCGTATGGGAATTGCTAAGCCGAATGGCGAAGTGTTCCGCCTTCCCGCTAAAAAGAAAGCGACGCGGCGCTAGCTCTGCGTGACGGCATTCCTTTCTCTCTCCCCCGTTTCAGGAGGAGAGCATCTGTGCCCTGGTGTGGGGATTAAATTCTGATGCATGGCGCTCCCTCCATTCCTCCTTCAGGCTCATTTTTTTCATTTTGAAATCATACATTGGGTAGAGGAAAGGCTATCGATACAAGCTGGGGATTTCTCTGCCTGCATTCCGCCTGATGGCGCTGCGCTTATCAGGCCTACGGTATGCAGTCGACGTTGAACAGCGCGCTTGTCGCGCTGGCCCCGAAGGGGTGAGCCGCGTTGCGGCGAATAATCGAACGCAGTTCGATGAAGAGTCCGGCCGCAGAAAAGCAAAAACCCAGCCATAGGCTGGGTTCTCTGAATTAGTGGTGCCCGGACTCGGACTAACGCCGCAGGCGTTGAACAGCGCGCTTGTCGCGCTGGCCCCGAAGGGGTGAGCCGCATTGCGGCGAATAATCGAACGCAGTTCGATGGAGAGTCCGGTCGCAGAAAAGCAAAAACCCAGCCATAGGCTGGGTTCTCTGAATTAGTGGTGCCCGGACTCGGACTAACGCCGCAGGCGTTGAACAGCGCGCTTGTCGCGCTGGCCCCGAAGGGGTGAGCCGCATTGCGGCGAATAATCGAACGCAGTTCGATGGAGAGTCCGGTCGCAGAAAAGCAAAAACCCGCCTTTTGGGCGGGTTCTTTAAATAGTGGTGCCCGGACTCGGAATCGAACCAAGGACACGGGGATTTTCAATCCCCTGCTCTACCGACTGAGCTATCCGGGCAACGGGGCGCATTAAACCGTAATCCGCCCACTGCGTCAATGAAATTTCTCTATTTATTGTTTGATTGCTTATCTTTGCGGCAATTCTGCGCCAAAAGGCGCGTTTTGCTTAAAATCACATCACTCCGTTATCGCCTTCGCGAACTTTCCAGCCGCTGGTGATGGCGATGGCATGGCGTTTTCCGGAGATATCGTAATCGCCAACGAGCTCTTCGTCATCCCGTGGCGAACTGATGGTTAAGATCGCATCCACTCCATGGCGGTAAGCGCCATGATGGCTGAAAATCGTGCCGATAAAGCATTTATCGTTGAGCCATACCGGGATCCACGCCACCGTTTCGACAGTATAGTGTCCTGCAGCGCCGCCATAGTAGCTGTCCGCATCGTCTTTCGCAGTGCCAGGCGGGATCGGGCAAATCGGCTCATCGCTATCGTCAGCAGATTTATCCTTTAGCAGGCTACCTTGCATGACGTCCAATGACTTCAATAAGCCCGCTCTATCTTTATCGTTTAAGGCGGGGGTGGGGGCCTGCTCGTTTTCCGCAGCGCTAATGATATTGAGGTTATAACGGTAGCGGATGGTGATGGCCGGCGTCAGGTCGCTCTGGTTGAACGGACGCAGCAGATAGAGATTATCTTCCCCAAACACGCCGTTAAACCACAGGGCGTAAACCTGGCCGTTGATTCTTATCCAGCGGCCCCACTGGTTCGCTCCGCGATCGTTAATAGAGTAAAGGGCGCCGGGCACGCCGGCATCGAAGTTATCGTCGTCATTGCTGTCGGCATTGTTCACCGACTCAAAGGCGCTATCACCGCGTTTCAGCACACCGGTATAGCTGAACAGGCCGGTGCCGCCAACATAGCTATCGATGATAAGATCGCGTTTGCCGTCGCCGTCGAGGTCGATAAGCGTGAAGCTGACTTTGCCGTTTTCCGAATCGGCGCTGATATCGGAATGCAAAAACGCTTGCCATTCATCGTCGCTGATATCCGCCGCTGGCTTGGTCGTCGAGACCGGCGCGTCGTCGGCATAGGTGAGGGTAAAGTGGCTGATGTGTCCGCTGAGGGGAAACTGTTCCGCAATGTTCTCTAATGCGAGTTCCGGGTTGCGTTTTTGCTCTTTTAGTACCGCATCGTGCAACGTCTTCAGCGCGAGTATGTCGGCCTCTCGTTGCTGGCGGGGGATAACTTTGCTAACAAAGGTGGGAAGCTGCCAGGTTCCGCCTGGGGTGATTTCCCGGCACATGCCGGTACTGTACTTGAGGCTTTGCACAAAGGTTTTGCCATCCCACACACGTTCTTCCCCGTTAACGCAGTCGGCGACGCCGCGTCCCTTGTTGAAGAAGGTCATTACGCCATCGTTATAGCTGGAGGCATCAGTGGTTATCAGCTGTGGCCTGGCGGCCTGTGTGTTATCGACAACCCACATCGCGTAGCCGTCGTTATAGGCGGCGCGCCAGCATATAGTCTGCAGCAGCGAGTGATTTTTATCCAGCGGGGCGACGGTGATCTGCCGTTCGTTGGCCGGAATATCGGTGTTTTGCCAGTCATCACACTGGCGGTTGAGCGTGCTTTCCAATTGCGGCAGCCATTTCTGCTGTTGTTTCGCATTGAGCGCAACGGGCTGGGCGTTGTGAATAAACGACGCGCTCAGGATCTCCGGTGCGGGAATGGCGCGCAGGACGGTGCTGCCGTCACCGCCGCCTTTACGTAACAGCGCATCGGCGGTACCGATCCGCTGCTGGAATTCATCGATCTTGAGGAACACCGCGCTGCTGCCCGCGTTAGACAGCCGTTTGCGCTGGCCATTGAGCGCCAGCTCGATTTTAGCGTTTTGCTCCAGGGCGGTAATAAGCGTGCTGGTTTGCGTACTGTCAAAATGAAAATGGCTGTCGTCGATAGCCTCAAGCGCTCCGCGATCGTTATCGTTGATAAACAGATTTACGCTGGCATCTGGCGGAATATCGTGCTCGGTCTGCGCAAACGTGACCTGCGCGGTTGCCTGCCGCCCGGGGCCGGCGCTACGGGTCAGCAGAACGCTGACTTCGCCCATTGTCGCGCCATAGCCCGCCGCCCGGCAGGTGCCGGTATTATCGCAGGCGACTTCCCAATCTTTGTAGGCGAAAGAGAAACCGCGAGGAGGGGCGGCCATCAGCGAGGTCGAACAGAGCCCCAGTACGGCGGCCCAGAGAAGTGGACGCATAGAAATCCCTACCACAGAAAGTGTCAGGGAATTATATGCGCCTTGCGGGGGTTCGGAAATCCGAATTACGTAAGCGCGCCGCCCATCCGGCAGCGGGCAAAGCGCAGGATATCTTCCGCCAGACGATGGGCGGTATCGACGTCGGCCTGGCTACGTTTGATCAGCATGCGGCTCAGGCAGCCTTCGACGATTAATTCCATCTGCTTGGCGACCATTTCCGGATCATCCACCTCAAGCTGAGTGAGCAGCTCGTGCGTGTAGGCCAGCGAAGCCTGCTTCTGCTGTTCCGCTAACTGGTGAATTGGGTGCTGGGCATCCGGGTAAAAGGTACAGGCAGCGATAAACAGGCAGCCGGGATAACGGTGGTTGCTGACGCATTTGGTCAGTGCGCTATAGCGCGCCAGCAGCTTTTGTTCTGCGCTCAGCGTCTCATCCAGCAATAGCTGGCGACGCCAGGCGTCTACCTGCTGGCTTAAATAACGCAGGGCGTCATAGAGCAACGCTTCGCGGTCAGGCCAAAAACGCTTGAGGTCATCAAGCGGATATGCGACGCGGTCGGCGACCATTTCCAGCGTGGTGTTGGCGATACCCTCGATTTCGAGAATTTGTATGGCTTCACCCAGGACATCTTCACGTTGCACGGTAGTCTCCTCCATTTATCCTCCTCAAGTGTCGTTCACGGTTGCCAATCGCGCAAATGGGCGCTGAATGCCGCGGCATCCATAAACCCGGTGACGCGCTGCGCGGGCTGTTCTTCTCCCTGCGCGTTGAAGAACAGAATCGTCGGCAAGCCGAGCACCTGTAAATGCTTCAGCAGGGCCGCGTCTTGCGCGCTGTTCTTGGTGACATCCACTTGCAGCAAAACGGTCTCTTTTAGGGCCTGTCGCACTTCAGGAGCGCTAAAGGTATATTTTTCGAACTCTTTACAGGCCACGCACCAGTCGGCATACAGATCGAGCATGACCGGTTTCCCTTTGGCCTGCGCCAGCGCCTGGTTGAGTTCATCCACGGTGCTGACGCGGGTAAATTCCAGATGCGCCTGCTGCTGGACAGCCGGCGCGCCAAAGGCCCAATCCTGCAGCGGACGCGCGCTAACCAGCGCAGCGCCCAGCATGACGATTTGCACCAGCCGTAGCCACGGTTTGCTCGCGCCAAGCGAGGTAATAAACGCCCAGCTAAAGAAGGCGACGCCAAGCAGCGACCACAGGCGTAAACCCCAGGCTTCGCCAATAACACGCTCCAGTAAAAAAACCGGCAGCGCGAGGATCACGAAGCCAAACGCGGTCTTGACATGAGCCATCCACGGCCCGCTCTTCGGTAGCAGACGGTTACCGAACACGGTCACCAGGATCAGCGGCAGCCCCATTCCCAGCGCGTACAGATACAGCGTGCCGCCGCCGAGCCACAGGTTACCGCTTTGGGCGATATACAACAGAATGGCGCTAAGCGGGGCCGTAGTGCAAGGGGAACAGATAAGCCCGGCGATAGCGCCCATTGCAAACACGCCGCCCGGCGAGCCCCCCTGGCGCTTGTTGCTCATTAGCGTCAGTCGGGTTTGCAGCGATGAAGGCAGCTGTAGCGTAAACAGACCGAACATCGACAGCGCCAGCGCGATAAATACCACTGACAGCCCAATTAATACGTAAGGGTGCTGCAGCGCGGCCTGGAATTGCAGGCCGGCGGCGGCCACGATCAACCCCAGCGCGGTATAGGTTACCGCCATCCCCTGAACATAAATAAATGCCAGCAGCAGGGCGCGCGCCGTCGATAAGCGCTGTTTACCGCCGAGGACAATCCCGGAAATCAGCGGATACATCGGTAAAACACAAGGCGTAAAGGCGATGCCGATACCAATCAGCAGCGCCCATAGCGCCGAAAATGGCAGCGACGCGGGTTCCGCGCCGGTTTGGCTGCCGCTGGCCGGGAGCGTGGCGGGCGCTGATGGTTTGGCCGCTTGCGCCTTGTCGGAATCGGCGAGCACCGCGCTGAGCGGCACGACTTTGGTCTCCGGCGGATAGCAGAACCCGGCGTCGGCACAGCCCTGATAGGTGACGGTCAGCGTGGCTGCTTTGCCGGCTTGCGTGAGGGTAATCGGCAACATCAGGCGCTGACGATAAATTTCGCTTTTGCCATAAAACTCGTCTTCATGCCATTCGCCAGGCGGTAGAGAAGGGTCGACGATCGCCGCGTCCTTTGTCGTCAGCGTAATCTGCTTACGGTAGAGGTAGTAGCCATCCTTGATGTGCCAGCTCAGGTTGAGGTCGTGTTGATTCTGCTGAAAGTCAAAGGCGAAAGCCCGATCGGCAGGCACGAAGTTTGAGCGCCCGGGGGCGTCAAACAACCCGGCGCTGGCGGATGCGCTGCACAGTAGCAGGATCAGCGTAATGATGCGTTGAGCCATGAGAGGTAATCGTTGTCTCCGTGAGTAACCGGCAGGACCAGTAGTTCGGGGGTTTGATACGGGTGATGGGACTTCAGACAGTCCAGTAACGCCTGCTGATGGGCCAGGTTGGTTTTGAGCAGCATCTGGACTTCATACTCCTGCTCAAGCTTTCCTTCCCAGTAGTAGAGCGACGTCGCTCCCGGCAGGATGGTGGCGCAGGCGGCGAGTTTTTCCCCGAGCACTTTGGCCGCCAGATCCTGGGCGGTCGCTTCATCCGGCGCGGTACAGAGTACAACAACAGCATCAGGCGTAGTCATCGTGAACCTCGTATCAGCGAAAAGAGGCACTATAGCATGCATGATGCGGGGAGATTAACCAAAGGGGCCAGTTACTTTACTGGCCCCTTTTTAACGATCTTACAGCATGAGGCCGCCGAAGATGAATCCGAGGATCACGCAAAGCGTAATGGCGATGACGCCCGGGATCAGGAAGGCGTGGTTAAAGACATATTTGCCGATACGCGTGGAGCCGGTGTCGTCCATTTCAACCGCGGCCAGCAGGGTCGGATAGGTTGGCAGCACGAACAGCGCTGAGACCGCGGCGAATGAGGCAATTGCCGTCAGCGGGGTGACGCCGAGCAGCAGCGCGGCGGGCATCAACGCCTTGGTCGTGGCGGCCTGTGAATAGAGCAGCGTAGCGGCGAAGAACAGCACTACCGCCAGCAGCCACGGATAGTTGTGCAGCAGATCGCCCGCTACCGTCTGGATATCGGCAATGTGCGCTTTGACGAAGGTATCTCCAAGCCAGGCGACGCCGAGCACGCAGACGCAGGCGCTCATCCCGGACTTAAAGGTGCTGGCGTTCAGCACTTCGCCAGTGTCGATCTTACAGGTGATGCTAATCAGCGTGGCGATGGTCAGCATGAAGACTACGATCGCTTCGTTACGCGGCAGTACCGGGTTCTGGATCAGGCCGACGGTGTCGCTGATGGCAGTAGCGTAGAACATGACCGCGACGATGCCGACGAGGAACAGCAGGACGGAGCGTTTAGCATGCGGCTTCAGTTCGAAGACCTGACTGCCGCGCAGGCTCACTTCCCCTTTTGCCAGCCGTTCCTGGTAGACCGGGTCGTCTTTCAGCTCGCAGCCGAGGAAGTTACAGACCACGGCGGTCAGCATGACGGCAATCAGGGTAACCGGCAGGCAGATCGCCAGCAGCGTCAGGTAGCTGACGCCAAGCGGTTCGAGAATACCGGCAAAGAAGACCACTGCCGCGGAGATCGGCGAGGCGGTAATCGCAATCTGCGAAGCGACAACGGCGATGGAGAGCGGGCGGGAAGGGCGAATACCCTGTTCTTTCGCCACTTCGGTAATCACTGGCAGGGTAGAGAACGCGGTATGACCGGTGCCTGCCAGCACGGTCATAAACCAGGTGACCAGCGGCGCAAGGAAGGTAATGTACTTGGGATGGCGGCGTAGCATACGTTCGGCGAGGCTGACCAGATAATCCATCCCTCCGGCGACCTGCATCGCGGCGATTGCGGCGATAACCGCCATGATGATTTCAATGACGTCAAAGGGGATTGCGCCGGGTGGAATTTGAAAAATTAAGGTTAAGACGAGGACGCCGAGGCCACCGGCAAAGCCGATACCAATGCCCCCGAGTCGGGCCCCCAAATAGATTGCCAGCAGGACAACCACGAGCTCTGCACCAAACATATATGCCTTCCTTGTTTTTTAACAAGTTGATATTGAATTGTTGTCGTTTCGTAAACCCAAAAAAGCAAAAAGGCATGTCATCACTGACATGCCTTTGGTTAGTTTACCCTGAAAGCTTACTGTTCGCTTTCATCGGTATACCGTTTTGCTTTATAAGCCGGATGCATCAGGTTTTGCGGGGAGAAAATGTCATCCAGTTCGGCTTCGGTCAGCAGCCCGCGTTCCAGTACCACTTCACGTACGCTCTTACCGGTTTCGGCGCAAATCTTGCCGACGATATCGCCATTGTGGTGGCCGATGAACGGATTGAGGTAGGTCACGATACCGATGGAGTTGTAGACGTAGCTTTCGCATACCGCTTTGTTGGCGGTAATGCCGTTCACGCATTTTTCCAGCAGGTTGTAGCAGGCGTTAGTCAGGATATGGATAGATTCAAACATCGCCTGGCCAATCACCGGCTCCATAACGTTCAACTGCAGCTGACCGGCTTCAGAGGCCATGGTTACGGTAGTATCGTTGCCGATAACTTTGAAGCACACCTGGTTAACCACTTCCGGCACCACCGGGTTAACTTTTGCCGGCATGATAGAGGAACCGGCCTGCAGCTCTGGCAGGTTGATTTCGTTGAGGCCAGCGCGCGGCCCGGAAGAGAGCAGGCGCAGGTCGTTACAAATCTTGGACAGTTTGACCGCCAGGCGTTTCAGCGAACTGTGAACCATCACATACGCGCCGCAGTCAGAAGTCGCTTCAATCAGGTCTTCCGCCGGAACGACCGGCAGGTTGCTGACTTCCGCCAGTTTCTGTACCGCCAGCTGCTGGTAGCCGTCAGGGGTGTTCAGGCGAGTCCCGATAGCGGTCGCGCCGAGGTTCACTTCCAGCAGCAGTTCTGCGGTACGCAGAATGCTTTTGGTTTCTTCGTTCAGCAGAACGTTAAAAGCGTGGAATTCCTGGCCGAGGGTCATCGGCACCGCATCCTGTAACTGCGTGCGGCCCATTTTCAGGATGTCCTGGAACTCGACGGCTTTCGCCTGGAAGCCTTCGCCCAACTGTTTGATGGCATCGATTAATTTGAGAATAGAAGCATAGACCGCGATGCGGAAACCGGTTGGGTAGGCGTCGTTAGTGGACTGGCATTTGTTGACGTGGTCATTAGGGTTGAGGAACTGGTATTCACCTTTCTGGTGGCCCATCAGTTCCAGACCGATATTCGCCAGCACTTCGTTGGTGTTCATATTGACGGAGGTGCCCGCGCCGCCCTGGAACACATCAACCGGGAACTGGTCCATGCATTTACCGTTGTTCAGCACCTCATCGCATGCGGCGACAATGGTGTTCGCTACGCTTTTAGGAATGGTTTGCAGTTCCTTGTTAGCCAGCGCGGCGGCCTTCTTCACCATCACCATGCCCCGAACAAACTCAGGGATGTCGCTAATCTTGTTGTTGCTGATGTAGAAGTTTTCAATCGCTCTCAGAGTATGAACGCCATAGTATGCGTCAGCTGGAACTTCCCTGGTGCCCAACAGATCTTCTTCGATACGAATGTTGTTTAACATGTGAACCTTCTTTTTCAAGCTGCCAATGAATTCACCAAATACACAGAATTTATAGGATTTAGCGTATTTTCAGACCGAAGATTATTTCCTTAACCGGCCCGGTGCCCACGATCATATGCTGATGATAGCGAAGTTCAGTAACCTTGATCACTTATTATATAGCGCGGCGGATAAGAATTATTAATCTGTGAAATGAGTCACCGCTTTACTATTTTTGAAAAAAATGCCGTTACCGTTGATTGAAAAATGGCGCGCCAACCCCACATTCCTATGACGCGAATAGCAAATTTATCACTACGGGCGTCTGCGACGACGGCCGAATGAAGGAGACGCCGGTGCGTTGGATCCCATTTATTGCCTTTTTCTTATACGTTTACGTCGAGATCTCGATCTTTATCCAGGTCGCACACGTGCTTGGCGTGTTGCTGACGCTGATTCTGGTTATCTTTAGCTCGGTGGTGGGGATGTCGCTGGTGCGCAACCAGGGCTTCAAAAACCTGATGCTGATGCAGCAGAAAATGGCGGCTGGCGAAAGCCCTGCCGCAGAAATGATCAAAAGCGTGTCGCTGATTATCGCCGGGCTGCTGCTGTTGATCCCGGGCTTCTTTACCGACTTCCTCGGCCTGCTGCTGCTGTTGCCGCCGGTGCAAAAGCTGATGACTTTAAAACTGATGCCGTATCTGCGCTTTAGCCGGATGCCGGGCGGCGGTTTTAGCGCTGGCGCCGGCAACGGAGACACCTTCGAAGGGGAGTTCCAGCGCAAAGACGACGAACGCGACCGTCTGGATCACAAAGACGACCGCTAAAACGACAAAACCGGCCTGCGCCGGTTTTTTGTTATCGGCTTGCTGAGGATGACCGTGCAGGTAAGGCGAACCACAGCACTGCCAGCATAATAATGGCGTACAAGCTCTTCCAGCCGACCATTGCCAATAGCAAAACGCAGAGCACGCTGCCCACAATGGCCAGCACGCGGTATTTACCGTGCAGAAGTCGGCATCCCGCCAGCATGCACAGCAGATAAATCATGATGAAAATGCCGTTGGCATAGACGATCAGCGCATCGAGATTAATGTTCAGCCAGTAAATGCACAGCGTACTGAGTACGCAGCAGCCTAAGACCGCATTCAGCGCATTGCGCGGTACCTGACGCGGCGACAGGCGGGCCAGATAACCTTCCGGCTTGAACTGCGCCTGCGACCAGACCAGGCGGGCAAAACTTTGGATATAGATATTGAGGCTGGCGAAGCAGGCGAGATAGCCGATCACGCAGGCGACCCACAGCGCCTGCACGCCGAATAGCCGTACTACGATGTTTGGCAGCGAGGCCGCCGCCGCCATTTCTGTACCGAAGGCGCGAAAATGCAGTACCACCACGGTACAGCCCCAATAAACGGTTCCTGCCAGCAATAAGCCAATCATCAGCGCTCGGGGGAAGTCGCGCTCCGGACGTTTAAACTCTGATGCCAGATGAGCAAAGGCTTCAAGGCCGACGAAGCACCAGAACATTACCGATAGGGCAGCAAACAGCTGCGACGTGTCGACATCTTTAGGTTCCGGGAAAGGGATCTGCGCCGGGTTTATGCCGCCGCGCCACCAGATGGCGACGATCAGCGCGACAATCATTACCGCGACCAGCGTCTGTAAATTGGCGCTGGAACTGGCGCCGCGCGAGCCCACCCACCAGACGATCGCCAGCGTGCCGAGCTCGGCAAGCAGCAGTTGAGTATCGTGCCAGCCAAACAGCGCCTGGCCAAACCCGGTAGCAATATGGAGGGCGGCGGGTAAACCCACCGGGATCACCGATAAAAACAGCCAACCGGTTACCCGCGCCAGACGCGAGCCAAACGCCATATCCACAAAATGAGCCACGCCGCCAGCGCTGGGAAAGTGGCGCCCAAGCACGGCAAACACGATAGCGATGGGAAAGACCAGGAGAATCAGCGCTGGCCACGCCCACAGGCTGTTATCGCCAGCGACCAGCGCCGCCAGCGCCGGTACGGCGAATACGCCGGTTCCCAGTAGTGATGTTGAAAGCAACCCGACTCCCTGACCTAACCCCAGCTCCTGTTTTAAACCACTCATGACTCAACCCTGCGCGCGGCAAAAAAACGATGTTATCACAACCCTTTGCGCCAGATAGCGCAGCCGCCACGGGAATATTTTTGCGCGTCAGCGCACAGGCGGAAATTTTTTTTTAATTTTCCCCTTGAAGCCGTAAATGGCCATCCCCATCTCTCTCTGCACTAGTCGGAAACCGTTTACGGCCCGGCGCCATCCATAACTGATAATGACTTTCTCGAAGGAGAGCTATCAATGAGTATTCGTCCGTTACATGATCGTGTGATCGTCAAACGTAAAGAAGTTGAAACCAAATCTGCAGGCGGCATCGTTCTGACCGGTTCTGCGGCAGCTAAATCAACTCGTGGCGAAATCATCGCTGTCGGTAAAGGCCGCATCCTGGAAAACGGAACTGTGCAGCCGCTGGACGTTAAAGTTGGTGACATCGTGATTTTCAACGATGGTTACGGCGTGAAGTCTGAGAAGATCGACAACGAAGAAGTGCTGATCATGTCCGAAAGCGACATCCTGGCAATTGTTGAAGCGTAATTCGCACGACCCTGAACGAATTTGAGGAATAAAAGAAATGGCAGCAAAAGACGTAAAATTCGGTAACGACGCTCGTGTAAAAATGCTGCGCGGCGTAAACGTACTGGCAGATGCAGTTAAAGTCACCCTGGGCCCGAAAGGCCGTAACGTTGTTCTGGACAAATCCTTCGGCGCGCCGACCATCACTAAAGATGGCGTTTCCGTTGCTCGTGAAATCGAACTGGAAGACAAATTCGAAAACATGGGCGCGCAGATGGTGAAAGAAGTTGCCTCTAAAGCGAACGACGCTGCAGGCGACGGTACCACCACCGCAACCGTACTGGCTCAGGCTATCGTTAATGAAGGTCTGAAAGCCGTTGCTGCGGGCATGAACCCGATGGATCTGAAACGTGGTATCGACAAAGCTGTCGTTGCCGCTGTTGAAGAACTGAAAGCGCTGTCCGTACCGTGCTCTGACTCTAAAGCCATTGCTCAGGTTGGTACTATCTCCGCTAACTCCGACGAAACCGTAGGTAAACTGATCGCTGAAGCGATGGATAAAGTCGGTAAAGAAGGCGTTATCACCGTTGAAGACGGTACCGGTCTGGAAGACGAACTGGACGTCGTTGAAGGTATGCAGTTCGACCGCGGCTACCTGTCTCCTTACTTCATCAACAAGCCGGACACCGGCGCTGTTGAACTGGAAAGCCCGTTCATCCTGCTGGCTGACAAAAAAATCTCCAACATCCGCGAAATGCTGCCGGTTCTGGAAGCCGTAGCGAAAGCTGGCAAACCGCTGGTTATCATCGCTGAAGACGTTGAAGGCGAAGCGCTGGCGACCCTGGTGGTTAACACCATGCGCGGCATCGTGAAAGTTGCAGCGGTTAAAGCGCCGGGCTTCGGCGACCGTCGTAAAGCTATGCTGCAGGACATCGCGACCCTGACTGGCGGTACCGTTATCTCTGAAGAGATCGGTATGGAGCTGGAAAAAGCGACTCTGGAAGACCTGGGTCAGGCTAAACGCGTTGTTATCAATAAAGACACCACCACCATCATCGATGGCGTTGGCGAAGAAGCCGCAATTCAGGGCCGCGTTGCTCAGATCCGTAAGCAGATCGAAGAAGCGACCTCTGATTACGACCGTGAAAAACTGCAGGAGCGCGTGGCTAAACTGGCCGGCGGTGTTGCGGTAATCAAAGTCGGTGCTGCTACCGAAGTTGAAATGAAAGAGAAAAAAGCGCGCGTTGACGATGCCCTGCACGCGACCCGTGCTGCGGTTGAAGAAGGCGTGGTAGCTGGCGGCGGCGTAGCGCTGGTCCGCGTGGCGGCGAAAATCGCTGGCCTGACCGGTCAGAACGAAGATCAGAACGTCGGTATCAAAGTTGCGCTGCGCGCAATGGAAGCGCCGCTGCGTCAGATCGTTTCCAACGCAGGTGAAGAGCCGTCTGTTGTTGCCAACAACGTGAAAGCAGGCGACGGTAACTACGGTTACAACGCGGCTACCGAAGAGTACGGCAACATGATCGACTTCGGTATCCTGGACCCGACTAAAGTCACCCGTTCTGCGCTGCAGTACGCGGCATCCGTTGCTGGTCTGATGATCACCACCGAGTGCATGGTGACCGACCTGCCGAAAGGCGACGCGCCTGATTTAGGTGCTGCTGGTGGCATGGGCGGCATGGGCGGTATGGGCGGCATGATGTAATCGTGCGCTATACGGCATAAAAATACAGAAACCCCCGGTCAGAAATGGCTGGGGGTTTTTCTTTTTGCTGGCTTTTTAGTATAAGGTTTACATCCGGGCCAGTGCGTCCAGCTCATTGGGGAATAACATGCAGGTAAAATATTTAGCAGGGATTGTCGGCGCAGCATTATTGTTAGCGGGTTGCAGTTCCAGCAACGAATTAACCGCAGGCGGCCAGAGCGTGCGTTTTGTTGAAGATAAACCGGGAACGGAATGCCAGCTGTTAGGGACGGCAACCGGTACGCAAAGCAACTGGCTGTCAGGGCAGAATGGCGATGAAGGCGGCTCGATGCGCGGCGCGGCGAATGCCCTACGTAACCAGGCTGCGGCCATGGGCGGTAACGTCATTTATGGCGTGAGCAGCCCGACGCAAAACCTGCTGTCGAGCTTTGTTCCGACCGATAGCCAGATGAACGGCCAGGTTTATAAGTGCCCGAACTGATGCGTTAAGCACTCTCTGCCCAGGCAGAGAGTGCTTAACAACTTATGCCTCAAGCGCTGCTTTGGTAGCCACGTAGAATTCACGCAGCGACAGCATACATTCATCTCTGGTCAGCATTTGTCCCGGTGAGGATGGAATTACCTTACTGAAGATTTGATACGGCGTATGCTGGCTGTGGACCTGCTTTAGCTTCTGACTCTTTTCAAGCAGACGCAGCACGATACTCTTTTCAACATCGGACTGATGCGCGGCGCTGGTTTTAATCACTGCACCGGAGAGTACTTTTCTACCCTCCTCCTGCTCGTAGCTGTATAACACGGCCAGATGATGGCTAAACAAATTCAGCTTCCACTCTTCCTGAGCATATTGCTGGTACTCAATGTTAGGTTGGGTCGTTAAATCGACGGTATACAGTAATACGAAGTCCAGAGCTAGCGCCAGATACTCATTTAATTTCGTATCCGCAACCATTTTGAGTGACTGATTGATACCCAGAATCAGCGCCTCTACCTGCCGGTCGTCAATGCGTAATGTCGTGATTTGTTCGTTTTGCAACATCAGAATTAGCGTTGACTCGTTTACCCCCGGCTTCAACGTAATCGACATGATTCTTAGCTCTGGATTAGGGTTTTGCACCTCGTCCATATCGACTGCCGGGGTATTGGCGATGAGCTCATTATTATAGGCAATAAGCTCCTCTTTCAGCGTATCGTCGCTTTGCTGCAAGCGCGGCAAGAAAATAGACATCCGGTTTGCCAGGACCATGAGCAGGTCAGCCAGCACTGGTGCTTGCAGATAGTATGTCTGACACAGGCCATTCTGCTTTTGTACTTTCAGCAGCAGCGCCATGAAATGGTCTTCATAGGTAATTCCGGCGGTGTTAAAACCAATAAACGTTCCTTGCATACTCTTCTCCTTACGCTGGCATTGGTATTCTTGACTGCGATAAATCAATAACCCGATCGGCAGAGGCGATGGTTGACGGGCGGTGGGCGACGATGACGCGGGTAATACTGAGGCCTGAAATAGACTGGTTGATCACCGACTCGTTTCGTAAATCGAGATGGCTGGTGGCCTCATCCATAAACAGAATGCTCGGTTTACGGTAAAGTGCGCGGGCAATCAAAATACGTTGCTTTTGGCCCCCGGAAATCCCCAGACCCAACTCACCAACGATGGTTTCATAGCCCATCGGCATTTTCATAATTTCGTCGTGAATGTTGCAGCGTTTGGCGCATTCGACGACAAAATCCACATCGGCGTTATCTTCAAAACCGCTGATATTATCGATAAGCGACCCGGAAAAGAGGCGGTCCTCCTGCAGCACGCAGGCGGTTCCCTGGCGATAGTTATTGAGACCTATCTTCTGGATATCGAGATTATCGGCGAAGACGTCGCCGCTGGTGGGGGAGAGCAGCCCGCACATCACTTTCAATAGCGTGGTCTTACCGACGCCGGACGGGCCGACCAGCGCGACGGATTCCCCCGGCTCAACGGTGATGTTCAGGTTTGAGAAAATCGGCTGCGAAAAGGGATCGTATTGATAGCTGAGATTTCTGACTTCAAGCCTGGCGCCGGCATCCTTCGAAAAGACATCACGTGACGGTAGCTCTTGCTCTGGTTCGCTGAAGACGATTTCTGAAAGACGCTCGTTATGCAGCGAGAGCATGCGTAGCTGCATGGTCAGGTCAACCAGGCTGGATGCGCGCTGGGAGAACTGACCGCGGTAGGCGTTAAAAGCCATAAACATACCGAGGGTCATTTCATTATCAATGACCATAATGGCGCCCAGCCACAGTACCGCCACCTGATCGATAGCGGTAATAAAGGTATTGATACCGCTAAACATCATGTCGAAACGGGTCTGTTTGATCCCCGCATTACAGGCGTCGATGTTGATATTCAGCCAGTGCTGAGAGCGGCGTTCTTTTAGGTTCAGCGCTTTGATGGTCGAAATACCGTATAGCGACTCCATAAAGTGTGAACTGGAGCGCGCGCCTTTGATTACCTGTTCTTCAGCAACGCGGCGATAGAAGCGATAAGTCCCCAGACGCATAAGGGCGTAGCATAAGGTAAAGCCAACGACGACCCATGTTAGCCAACCGCCGTACAGGGTGAGCATAATCAGCAGGCCGATCGTCATGATCGAGTCGATAATGCCGCTGACGATGCTATTAGTGAACGTGGAGCGAATGGTATCCAGCGATGAGAAACGGGACTGAATATCCCCCAGATGACGCTTTTCGAAAAATGCCAGCGGCAGGCTGGCCAAATGATCGAATAGAGTGGTTTTCCACTGAATATTGGTTAGCGTGTTGAGCGTCAGTGAAGTCCATGCGCGCAGCATACTGATAAAGGTGCGGAAGAGGGTAAAGAAGACCAGACCAATACAGATAACCGAGAGCAGGCTTTGATCGTGGGCCATGATCACGTGGTCAGTGACCAACTGTGTGCCAATTGGCAACAGTAGTCCAATCGCTTCAACGACGACGGAAAAGGCGAAAATTTTCAGCAGCGCTGATTTTAAGCCAACGATATTACGCATCAGATCTAACAAACGCAGGCGAGATTTGGCTTTTTCCTGCTGGAAGTTCTGATCGGGCCATAACTCTAACGCGATGCCGGTAAAGTTGTTCGACATTTCCTGAATGCCGATAATGCGTTTACCCAGCGCCGGGTCGTGAACCACAAAGCTGGATTTGCGTACTTTGGTGAGCACGACGTAGTGGTTCATTCCCCAGTGGATAACGCAGGGCAGCTTTAATTGTCTGATTTCATCAAGATCGAGCGACAGCGCGCGGCTTTTTAAGCCAGCATGTTCTGCCGTTTTGCTCAGTGACATCAACGTTACCCCCTGGGAGGGGCTGCCAAAGCGTTGACGGAAATTGAACAGATCGATATCGAGACCATAATGGCCGCAAACCATTGCCAGACAGGCAATGCCACACTCGGCGGCTTCAGATTGCAATATGACCGGCGTTTTTTTCAGTATTGAAAAATTAACTTTTGCCGTAATTTTTTCAAACAGTTCATTAGTCATGAATCGGGCCGCTCACGCTTTGAGTAATCTTATAAACCGGAGTAAACATCCACATGTAGAGAGGGCGTTCTTCAAGGAAGACAACAGCCTGTGCTTTAAGCCCATTGGAGAGGCTTAGCTTTTTCCCGTCATATTCGAACTGTTTATCTTTAATTTTGACAATCGCTTTATACAGCGCCAGTTCTTGTTGCTGATTGGTACCGTTACTGACGTTGGTGTATTCAGACATTTCTTGCCGTGACGCTGGCATTGATGATATGGATATAATTTTTCCTGGGAATTGACCAAATTTATCCGATGGGAAGGCATCATAGCGAATATTGATGGTATCTCCCGTTTTTAAATACGGAATGGTATTGTTGGGTAGCCACAGAATGAGATAATACTCAACGTTTCCGGTCGGTTTTATCTGGGCCAGGCTACTTCCATTATCAACGGTTTGCCCTTGGGTAGCCGACAGTGACTCAATCCTGCCATCGCTGGTCGATTTGATAATAATATTACCGTTAGCATTAGATTCCACTAACTGATTTTTATAATCATTGGCCTGGTTGTATTGACTGGAAATTTGGTTGTCAAAATCAGCAGCTTTAGTGATTATATCGCTATTAAGTTGTGTAATTTGCGATTCGAGTTGCATTTTTTGGCTAACTAAAGACTGGTAGGCACTCTGCTGCTGAAAGTATAAAGAGTGCTGATAGTTATACTGATCTTTTGTTATCAGGCCGTTGCTAAGGTATTTATCGTAGCTGGAAAGGTTATCATGCATTTTCTTCAGGCCTACCTGGGTGTTGACCAGCATACGGTTGGTCTCCTTCAGGGAGGCAGTGGTAGTTTTTAACTGCGCATTCAGCGCATTTAACGTCTGGTTTTTATTATCTTCCAGTTTTTTAATAATATCTTCAGAGTTGGCGATTTTTTCATTGATAACTTCTATCTGTGCCGCGCTAACATTGCCACTGGTGGTGCTGCGGGAAACATCAATCTCGTATAGCGGTTGGTTTTTTTTAACGACGTCACCAATTTTTACGAATTGCTTGACGATAAATCCCTGCTGTGGCGCAAAGACGTTAATTGAGTGAGGCAGGGTAATGACTTCGCCTTTAACATCGACACGCTGGGTAAACTTGCAAAATATCAATGCGCAGATAAGCGCAATGAGAAATAATGCCGACAATAAGGCGATTAACCAGGCGGGTAAGCCAGCGAGCAACAAGGCTTTTCCTTTCCAGTGATGCCTTTTGTATTCGATCGCTTCCTTGCGATATAGCTTATTATTCATGTTAATAGTATTTTACTGGTTCTGGCTGACATTGAATATAGAGCAACAAAGGCCTAAAAGGCCTTTGTTATTATTTCATCATTTTTACCACGGAGCGAAAGTGCCGTTAAGCGTGCTCTCAATCAGTGATTGCAGAGCTTCAACGGAACCTTCCCAACCTAATGCGACAGCGCCTACGGCTCCGCCGATAGCACCTAAGATAAAGCCTGCGACGGCGCCAACGGCATTGCCAATTAGACCCAGCCCGAGGACGCCACCGTTAGAACCACCCTGGAAGCCGCCAAGTCCCGCTCCGACACAGGCCATAATGACAGAGCCGAGGATACCAGCACCGAGCGCTTCTACTGCATTACTAGCCAGAGAAGTGAACGCTGCTGAAGCGGAGGAAAAATCCCACGTATATCCACCGGAGATTGCTTCCATTTCAAAAACTGTTAATTCTTTCATTACTATAATTCCCTTAAGTAAACGTTGACTAAATTACTGGTCGATGTAATCGCCCGGTGGCAAACAATAGAGATGAAAATGAGTGTGATCAACGAAATGAAATGTGAATAATTTATGAAGTGCTTTCACATTAGATAATTCATAATTATTCTGGCATTCATATTGTATTTGTGAGTTTATTTATATGCAAAAGTACCGCAATCCTTTTGTATACAAAGAGAATGAAAGAGAGCCATTACAGGCTCTCTTGTTACATTCAGTATTTCTACTGTTCCTGGATCACTACTTCTAACATAGCCTTAACTTTACCGTTTGTGATGCTATCACTGCTATTACTCTGGCGATAATAATCAGCGGTAAGGTTGATAACCTGTGACGTGGCGGCGCTATTAAAGCTGTAGCTATCCATATCATAAAAGACTAATGGGGTTCCGGTTTGCTTGAAAATGATACCAACGTTTTTGGCGCCAGAATCATCGGTTATCATATTATTAATGATACCATCACCAGATGTACTTGCTGTACCTACCGGGTTAAACCAATACATCAGTGTATTACCAATTGACCCCGCAGGGCAGGTAATCGTTAATAGAATATTTTTCTGCTCCGGGGTGACGCCGCCGCGAGAGACCGACATTAACGTACTTTTCTTAATCCGGTTTAGCGTTATCTGTGAACTGGATGGTGAGATATCACAGGAGGTTGCCTGATATTTAGTGCTTTTGAGCTTAATGCTAGTCGTGTATAAGAGTTTTTCGGTGGTGCCAGGGTTAGTGGTCGGATTACCGACAGAAAAGCTGATTGATGGGTTTGAGTCCGAACCTGAAGTATCAATGACCTGCTTGGTTTTGATAAACCACACGGTGATGAATTTATAGTAATTATCTGACGTATTCTCAAACGGTATCAGTACTGAACCCGCCACGGCAGGGACCAATGCGCCATTTTTACTTTCCAGAAGATCGGATACCTGGAATCCAATACCATCAATACCGGTTTCATATACCGGCATTCCCTGAATTCCGGTTACACCAGAAACCTCCGGCGTACTAATAGTAGTAATATACTGATCGTTTGTTTTCTGGCTACATGAGAAGTTTTTATATGTGCCGGTACCGTATTTAGTTGAATACAATATGCTTCCCACCGGAATAGAATCATCTGTTGGAATTTTAGCGCTGATAGTAAATGCTTGCCGCTGGATGCTGCCTGAGTAACTACATTTTGCAGCCGCCTCACCACAGGTAACTAAAAGCATTAATAGAATAAACATTCTCTTCATCAATATTCGTCCTTAAATAATGGCTAGCGACACACCGTTTCGACCTGGCTTAAGCCAGCGGTTTTGCCTTCCCGCGGTGGCAGCGTGAATGGAGCGTTACATTGTTGGTTAGAACTTTTTCCCCACTGCACGTTGAGCGTTCCGGTTGGCTGCAGCCCGGACATATAGACCATCCCGGCATCGCTCACGATACTGGCCTGGCTTTTCGCATCGCCAGCCAGTAGGACCATAGCGCCATAAGGAACATCATTGCCGCTGGCAGTTTTCAGATGAATAAAGGCGCGCTGCCCGATCTTGCCTTCGTAGTTGGCTCGGACGATGGCGCCGCGGGTAGGCACTACGCTTTGCGTCGTTTCCGGCAGCTCCATATCATCGCCGAGCGTGGTGCTATCAAGGGTAATATCGGTACGGCGATAAGGGGTGACGTAAGGCACAATGGCATAGCCGCGGTAGTCGGTTGAGATGGTGCTATCGGTGGTCAGCTTGACGTTATCCAGGCCAGGAGCTTTAACCAGCACGGCGGCGTCGGTAATGTCCTGGCCTAACGTAATGCCGTCGGCGTGGGCGATAATGCTACCGCTGGCGCCATAATCCACGCGCTGGCTGTCACGATCGTAGCTATAACCGGCATTGATGCTGCCCTGGGAACCGTTATAGGTGGCGCGCATGTCGCCGCTGTAATACTCACGGTTGCTATATCCCTGCTGGATACTCCAGTCCAGGCTATCGTTTTCCAGCCCCACGCCGCCGATAGCGACGGATTGATCCGTCGAGCCAGGGTTACTATTGGTAAGCTGATAGCTGGTGTAGGTGCCCGGGAGCCAGTTGCTGATTGGCAGCGTGACGGTCAACGTAATGCGCTGATCGTCCTGCGCGTCGCTGTCGGAGCTATTGTTGCTCCAGGTATAGCGGCTATAGCTATAGCCCAGATAGAAGTTCACATTTCTAAAGCCGCCGTTATAGCCAACGCTGATAGATTTATTGGTGCGTTTATCATCCCAATAATCTTCAACCAGCCCGCTAATAGAAACGCTGCCGAGGCCTTTACCCAGACTTTGGTTGAGGGTCAGGTTGGTGCGATTGCGTAATGAACGGGTGGTATAGCGACCGTCATTAGCATAACTATCCAGCACCTCGGATAAGGTGTTAAATCCCTTAGTAGAGTATCGATAGCCAGCGATGGTGATGTTGGTGCCGGTATCAAGAATGTTTTTACCATAACGGATTCGCCAGGACTGTCCCGAAGTCTTTTCCCGATCCTGCATTTTTGACCAGGCTTGGGTGACGTCAGCTGACGCGGCTCCGAAATCGCCGAGGTTATAGCCGAGACCGGATGACAACGCCTGATAATGCGAGGCCATCTGCATCCCGCCGTAGGCGGTCAGGCTACTGGATACCCCGTAGCTGGCCGTTGCCTGGGTAAATGGCGTTTCATGTACGCCGTCATCATATGGGCGATATTTACCTGAAGTGATTTCATACTGCAGCTGGCCTTCACGTACCATGACCGGTAGCGTGGCGAACGGTACGATGAATTCTTGCTTTGAGCCATCTGATTCTTCTACGGTTACATACAGGTCGCCGCTACCGCCGCTGGGATACATATCGGTGATTTCAAAGGCGCCGGGGGCAACGTAGGTCTGATAGACCTGATAGCCGTTTTGCTTAACGATCACCCTGGCGTTGGTTTTTGCAATCCCTCGGATAATTGGCGCATAGCCGCGCAGGCTCTCTGGCAGCATGGAGGTATCTGTCGCGAGTTGGATCCCAGTAAAAGGTACGCTGTCAAAGATCCCGGAAAGCGAGGAGCTTTCGCCCATCACCAAATTACTGTTAATGGGGCGTATACTACGCTGCATGTACAGGTACGCCGACTCCCAGTCGCCTGCGTCGCCTTTTGTTTTATTCCAGGTGCTCAGATTCCTGATGCGCCAGGGGCCGAGGTTTAAGCCGGACTGGAGGTTAAGACTGTAGTATTCGTCTTCGGATTCGAAATCATCCGAGCCGCTGAACTGGTAATTCACCAGTAGCGCGTTAATTCCGTCGTCAAATTGATCCTCGGGGATAAATCCTTGCACGACGGTGGATAATGCCGCCTGAGGGATGGAGACATTTAAACGCTGCGCGTTAAAATCAAAATCCGCTTTGGTATCTGGAATAACCGTCAGGTTAGTACAACCATTAGCATCTTCTTTCAATTTCGTGAATGCTTTAACTCTAACGCCATATTGCGATAAGTCCTTGAGACTGAAGCAGGGCGCCAGTTTGATCTCATCGCTAGCGGTGCTGGCCCGGCTATTATCAATCACAAATTTTATAGTTTGGGTATCCAGGTATTGGCCATTAAAGACGATGTCCACCCGGTAGTTACCGGGTGCCTGTGCGTTCCTGGCTTCAAACACAGATAAGTCTGGGGCGTTTGAAGGATCGCTACCATTCAATGAGTTTATGAATGAGGGATCGAAAAAATCACGTGCTTGCGCTTTGTTATCCAAACCAGAAAAAAACGCGGCCAGTAATGCAATTCCTGGCGCTGATAGTTTGAATAGGTCTTTATTTTTATTTTGCATAGACACATCCCTATAAGGTTAAACAACTTCCAATTACAACGATGACGAATAGAGCGTTCCGGCTCCGCCATAATCGTTGACTATTTTCCATGTAATACCTGATGCGGTTACATTTTGTTTTAAAGTGACTTCCTTGGTCTCCATCGGGGGGACAGAACTCACTTCATTTTTAATTTCGGTATTACCGATTTTTATTGTATTGAAGTAATAGAAAAATGGCGTAGGGTTCTTAATTGATAATTTATTGCCTGATTTTCGCCATTCAAGTTTTGCCGCTTCGGTATTCGGGGTCATATCAAACAGCGATTTTGGCCGAAATACCAGACGCATACGATGGCGAACCGCCAGCTGGATAGTATTATTTTTAGCATTCGTATCATCCGCGGGGGGAATAGCCATAACGTTGAAATAAAATATCGATTCGCGATCGGCTGGCGCCGCGACATTGCCTGTTGAAAACAGGCGAACGGTATTTTGTTGTTTTGCTTCGAGACGAAACAGTGGCGGCGTGGCCATGAATGACGGCGTTTGTCCTTTTGGGGTCTCAATCCAGGACTTGATTAAATAGGGGATACCGTCTTTGTTCTCTATTTGTGCCGTTACTTCACGGGAGCCTTCTTTGTAAAGATAGCGGGTAGACTCAATGACGATACCGGCATGCGCAATGCCGCTTATCAGTAAAAAACAGGGAAAGACAAGTTTAAATAAAGTCCTGAACATAGCATTTCTCTAAACGAAAAAAGGGCTCGCCAGACAGCGAGCCCTTCTGGGTAAAATTAAGCGCCAGTGGTATAGTCGATAGTAAAGGTTGCTACGCCTTTAACCGGACCTTCGGTTACGGTGGTAGCTTCGTTTACTTTCACATAACCCGCGTAGTAGTTCAGAGAAGTGACGGAACCGTCAGTGTAGGTTTCAGCCATGGTTTGGGAACCATCGAAGGCTACACGAGAACCATCGCTGACTTTCGCGATGCCGATACCGATGCCGGCAGCGCCGTCGTCAGCGGTGTTGTCCAGAATTGTTGCGTTGGCGCTGGTGGTACCAGTAACTGCAACAGTCAGGCCGGTTGCTGGTTTTTCGCTGCCTTTGGCGCAATCAGAAACGTCAAAACCAAACTTCTGGCTTTTGAACAGGACGTTAGCAGTCTGTGCATTCGCTTCGCTGGTGGTAACAGAAGTCAGACGAACGATGCCGTTGTTCAGAGTACCAGTCGGGGTGACTACGCAAGAAGAAGAGGAGTCGTTGACTTCACCCAGAACGGTCACTTCAGCAGTGTTAGCTGCCATTGCCTGAGCGCTCAGAACTGCAGATGCAGCAACCATTACAGCTACGATTGTTTTTTTCATTTATTTGTCCATGTATAAATACGTAATCCCTGAAATAGATGTTGCTCAGCTTTAATTAATGAATCACTGAATAATCCATAATCGACCTGAGCCTTAACACTATCCCGTTCTTTACTCCTTCGGCGTCCCTTCTAATATGCAGGCGCTGGCCCGCATTTAGCTTAAGACGGGAGCACTGAGGAATCTAATTAACAAGCGGGTAAATTGCATGTGAATTTTAATTGAATAACCTTTTTAATGATGGGAGAAACGATTCACATTTTAATCACTGGGAATAGTGGTAGCGTTAACGTGATGAATGTTGAACAATATGTCTGGCTTCCTTTTGGTTTAAATATCATGATAGTCTTATCGCCGCTCAAAAATGGAGAGCCAATGATTGATATGTGAAACTATCTAATGGCGGGCCTGCTTAGGGCTATTTGCTCAACTTCAAAGATGGAATCTCATTAACTTCATGTTCATTTCACATGACTAATGAAAAAAGGAAAAGCATTATGGCATTTAGCGAATTCATCATTAATGATGAAGTTATATTCGATGTGAATATGAGTGAGTTACGGTCTGTTAATGGAAGTGGTGAAACCATTAACTTAAATGGACCTACCGCGCGTTGTCTGCAATTGTTAATTGAAAGTAATGGGCGAATCATTTCACGAGAAGAGTTTTTGGAAACAGTCTGGAAAACAAGGGGGGTCGTTGTTGCGCAAAATACGTTTTATCAAAATATTTCACTGCTGAGGAAGTCGCTGCTCAAAGCCGGACTGTCGAAGGATATCATTATTACTGTCAGGCAGCGTGGGTTTATTCTCGCTACTGATTCTGTGATTACTGCGGTCGCCAAAACTGAGGAGGAAGCATCTACACAACCGGTAGCAACCGTTGCTCAAGAGGAAAAACGAACAGAAGCTGACGTACAAGAGATAAAAACAAATGAACGTCAGAATGAAAATGCAAGCCGAAGAGAAGGGTCATTTAAATTACCTACGTGGTTTATCCTTATGTTCGTTATTATGGCAGCAACTAATATACTTTCATTACTGTTCTAGAAAGATTATTACTACATCATTTAAATATTTTCATTATATATAACTATAAATATCAAGCAAAAAGCGCCTACAGACTAACGTTGGCGAGCTAATGGTATATTTTTTATTTTCCAGACAAATATAGTTTTGAAAAATATCTGCCGGACAGGGCCGGCAGAGAGGGGCCTAGGGCTGTTGTTTCAAACCTAAATCCAGCGGCGTTTTACTCGGTTCGCCGCCGATTTCACGTGCCAGTCTTGGCACCATATAACCAGATACCAGCGTTAATAGCTCACGCATGATCGCCCGTGCTTCCTCATCTTCTACCATGAAGTGGGCTGCGCCCTGGACTTTATCGAGCACGTGCAGGTAGTAGGGCATTACCCCGGCGTCGAACAATGCATTGCTGAGGTCCGCCAGGGTTGGCGCATTGTCGTTAACTCCGCGTAACAGAACACTTTGGTTGAGTAGTGTTACGCGCGCTTGCCGCAGCCGCGCCATCGCTGCCCGGAACTCCGGGCCGATCTCGTTGGCATGATTAATATGGTTGACCAACAGTATCTGCAGCGACGAGGTGTTAAAGCGAGCCGCCAGCCCTTCGGTGATCCGCGCCGGAATGACAATCGGCAAGCGGCTATGGATGCGTAACCGTTTAATATGCGGGATCGCTTCCAGTTCCGTCAGCAACCAGTCAAGCTCATGGTCTTTGGCCATGAGCGGATCGCCGCCGGAAAAAATAATTTCATCAAGCTGCGGATTGGCGGCTATGTACTCGAGCGCCGCCTGCCAGTTGCGTTTGTTGCCCTGGTTCTCGGCATAAGGGAAGTGGCGGCGGAAGCAGTAGCGACAATTGACCGCGCAACCGCCTTTCACCAGCAATAGCGCACGGTTGCTATATTTATGCAGTAGGCCTGGTACAACGCTGTGTTGTTCTTCCAGCGGATCGGTGGAGAAACCTGGGGCGGCAACAAACTCTTCTTGTGCGGTAAGTACCTGACGAAGAAGAGGATCGTTTGGATTACCTTTTTCCATACGCGCGATAAACGCGCGCGGTACGCGCAGCGCGAAGAGACGCTTCGCATCGCGTCCCGCCAATAGGTTTGCATCTGTTTCCAGATCTAAAAGATGCAATAGTTCATCGGGACTGGTCACAACATCGGCAAGTTGCGTGATCCAATCTTCTCTGGATGGGGTATTTAGGGTTACAATATGCGCCATTTTGTGGCTTAGCTACCAAGTTAAACAATTTCAGAGGGCCTTATGGCGACTTACTATAGCAACGATTTTCGTGCTGGTCTTAAAATCATGATGGATGGCGAACCGTATGCGGTTGAAGCCAGCGAATTCGTTAAACCAGGTAAAGGTCAGGCATTCGCACGCGTTAAGCTGCGCCGCCTGCTGACCGGCACCCGTGTAGAAAAAACCTTCAAGTCCACCGACTCTGCAGAAGGCGCGGACGTTGTCGATATGAACCTGACTTACCTGTACAACGACGGTGAGTTCTGGCACTTCATGAACAACGAAACCTTCGAACAGCTGTCTGCTGATGCTAAAGCTATCGGCGACAACGCGAAATGGCTGCTGGATCAGGCTGAGTGCATCGTTACCCTGTGGAACGGTCAGCCTATCGCTGTCACGCCGCCGAACTTCGTTGAACTGGAAATCGTTGAAACCGATCCAGGTCTGAAAGGCGATACCGCAGGTACTGGCGGCAAGCCGGCGACTCTGTCCACTGGCGCAGTGGTTAAAGTTCCGCTGTTCGTTCAGATCGGCGAAGTCATCAAAGTAGATACCCGCTCCGGCGAATACGTATCTCGCGTGAAGTAATTCATGCTTTGAGACGGTGGGCGCAGCCTGGTTGCTGCGCCTTCAGTTTCACGCCGGGACTAACATGAACCAGACGCTCAAACTTCTTGCCTTGCTGCTGCTCAGCGGCGCGTTGCTTACTGGATGCAATACCGCCCGCGGTTTTGGCGAAGATATCCAGGGGTTGGGGCATGCCATTTCTCACGCCGTTAGCTAATCTCATTTCATTAGATCATTCTCATTCTCTGAATTCATCTTGCTAAGTTTCGCCTGAACCTCTTTTTCTCTTAAAAAACGCGACTATCCCTTCATTCTGAATCAGTTTGGCTATGCTTATAGGGCAAGAAAACAAAAACTGTTTATAAGGATGATATTATGGTGAAAAAAACGATTGCGGCGTTCTTTACTGTTTTGGTCCTTTCTTCTGTGCTCACCGCATGTAACACCACGCGTGGTATCGGTGAAGACATTTCTGACGGCGGCAGCGCTATCTCTGGTGCGGCGACCAAAGCTCAGAATTAAACATTACCGGTACGGCCTCACGCCGTACCGGTCTTCACATTGCCGGCGCCGTTGTTTATAATCCCGACGTTTTCAACCACCTTGCGGGACGACCCGTGAGCGTATCTCATCCGGGGACGGCCCCATTACTGGAGCCTTATGTCCTGGATCATTCTCTTTATCGCCGGTTTGCTGGAAGTCGTGTGGGCCGTCGGCCTCAAATATACCCATGGATTTAGCCGCCTGCTGCCAAGTGTGATTACCATAGCCGCTATGGTCATCAGTATGGCGCTGTTATCGTGGGCGATGAAATCACTGCCGGTGGGTACCGCCTATGCGGTGTGGACCGGGATCGGCGCCGTTGGCGCAGCGATAACCGGCATCGTACTGCTGGGCGAATCCGCAAGCCCGATGCGTATCGCGAGCCTCGCCTGTATTGTGATCGGCATTATCGGGCTGAAAATCAGCGCGCATTAATAGCGCTGGTTAACCCAAATCAGTTTGCTTACGTCGAAGCCCTGCCGGGTGGCGATATCCAGCATCTGCTGTTTCACCTGCGGCGAAATCTTCGGCGTGCGCGCCAGTAGCCACAGGTAATCGCGATCCGGCCCGCAAACCAGCGCATGGCGGTACTCTTTATCCAGCGCAATCACGTTGTAGCCGCCATAGAAGGGGCCGAAGAAAGAGATCTTCAGCGCCGCGCGGTTGGGATCGCCGGTGAACCAGGCAACGCCGTCTGTTTTCTGCCAGATCCCACGCTCGGAGTTATAACCTTTATTAACCACATCAATGCCGCCATCGCCGCGCAGACTGTAAGTCGCGGTGACCTTTTCCAGCCCGCTTTCGAAATGATGATCGAAGCGGGCGATTTCATACCAGGTGCCAAGGAAGCGTTGGCTTTCAAATGGGCTGACGACGGTCACGCCAGCGGGAGGAACGGGATTGCTGCACGCAACGCTCAGCAATGACGCGATAACCACGGTTAACACTGGCAGCAGACGCATAGGTATCTTCCTTACCGCTTTTTCTCTAAGTGTAGATAGCGGCAGGAAAAAAGTAGGGCGATTTTGTCGATAAGCGAGCCCGGTAACAGATTGCTACCGGGCGAGATGTTGCATCAGATAAATAACACGCCGACCAGGGTGACGACGGTTAAAATCGCCGCCAGGCCATAGAAGACCCATTTGCCGTTCGGCACGTGGATTTTCAGGTCGTGCATCGCATGGTGGATACGGTGCAGGCCGCACCACAGCGGCAAAACAATCATCAGGAAGATAAAGAGGCGACCGATGAAGCTATGGGCGAAGGCGTAAACGCGTTCGTAGCTGAAAGCATCGCCAGGCGCGAGCCCCAGCGGCAGTAGAATGCCGACCAGCAGCACCATCACCGGCGCGATAATCGCCCCCCACATACCGCCTGCGCCAAACAGCCCCCAGAACACCGGTTCATCGGAACGTTTTGGATTGGGATTAATCATATCAGCCTCCTTACCAGAACAGCGCGACAAACAGGATCACGATGCTAACCAGCGCCGTAACCGCCCACAGCCCTTTAATCAGCGGCTCAGGCCCCATTTTCTCGCCTTTAATAATGATGTTGGCGGCTTTCGGCGCCAGCTCAAACCAGGTTTTGGTGTGCAGCAGCGCCGCTGCAAGAGTGATCAGGTTGAGGATCACCACAATCGGGTTTTGCAGGAATGCCACATAGCCCTCCCAACTTTCGGCGCCGTGCTTGAGGGCGAACAAGCCGTAAATCAGCACGATGCTGAACCAGACCGTTGGCACCGCTGTCCCTTCACGCAGCATATAGAAGCGATAAAACGGCAGCTTCTTCCACCAGGTTGAGGTCATGGGCCGCACGTAGGGTTTGCGTTTAGTTGTCATAGTGCACTCCTTAGCGTGGTTTCAGGGTGGCGATCAGGAAGTCTTTCGAACTTTCTACCTTGCCCTGCTGAATGGCGGCCGCCGGATCGACATGCTTCGGACAAACTTCGGAGCAGAAGCCGACGAAAGTACAACTCCACACGCCGTTCTGGCCATTGAGCTGCGCCATACGTTCCTTTTTGCCGTGGTCGCGGCTGTCTTCGTTGTAGCGATGGGCGAGGGTGATCGCCGCCGGGCCAATGAACTCCGGGTTCAGACCAAACTGCGGACAGGCGGCATAGCACAGACCGCAGTTGATGCAGCCGGAGAACTGATGGTATTTCGCCATCTGCGCCGGGGTCTGTTTATTTGGCCCCTGATCCGGCGTGCGGTTATTTCCGATGATATACGGCTTAATCGCTTCCAGACTTTCGATAAAGTGTGTCATATCGACCACCAGATCGCGCTCAATCGGGAAGTTAGCCAGCGCTTCAACCTTCAGACCCTTGCTGTAATCGCGCAGGAAGGTTTTACAGGCCAGTTTTGGCACCTTGTTGACCATCATGCCGCAGGAGCCGCAGATCGCCATGCGGCACGACCAGCGGTAGCTTAAGTCCGGCGCGAGGTTATCTTTGATATAGCCCAGCGCGTCGAGCAGCGAGGTTTGTTCGTCGTAAGGGACCTCATAGAAAGCGCTGTGCGGCGCGGTGTCGACTTCCGGGTTGTAGCGCACCACTTCAATTTTCAGTTTTTTCATCTCAGCCATGGGTCGTCTCCTTCTTCTCAGCGGCTTCCGCTTCGGCGCCATACACGCGTTTAGCCGGCGGCAGAGTGGTGATCTTCACATCGCCATACTCCAGGCGCGTGCTGCCGTCAGCCTCACGGAAGGCAAGCGTATGCTTGAGGAAATTGACGTCGTCGCGTTCAGTGCAGCCTTCATCGAGACGCTGATGGGCGCCGCGAGACTCTTTACGCGCGATAGCGGAGTGCGCCATGCATTCGGCGACGTTGAGACCATGGCCCAGCTCAATGGTGTAGAGCAGGTCGGTATTGAACACGCTGGAGGTGTCGGTGATACGCACGCGCTTAAAGCGCTCCTGCAGCTCGGCCAGCTTATCGATGGTTTTTTGCATCAGCTCCGGCGTGCGATAAATACCGCAGCCTTCTTCCATCGACATACCCATTTCGTCGCGGATTTTGGCCCAGCTCTCATTGCCTTGTTGGTTGACGAGGTCTTTCAGACGGTTTTCAACGTCGTTGACCTGCGCATCCAGCGCCGCGTTGTTGGCTTCGCCCGCGGCCATTGCGCGCTGCATAGCTTGCTCACCGGCAAGGCGGCCAAAGACCACCAGCTCGGCGAGCGAGTTGGATCCCAGACGGTTGGCGCCGTGCAGGCCGACGGAGGAACATTCACCCACGGCGAACAGGCCCTTGATGCGGGTTTCGCACTGCTGGTCGGTCTCGATACCCCCCATGGTGTAGTGGGCGGTCGGGCGCACCGGAATGGGCTCTTTCACCGGATCGACGCCGACATAGGCTTTCGCCAGCTCGCAGATGAACGGTAGGCGTTCAAGCAGTTTCTTCTCGCCAAGATGGCGCAGGTCGAGATAAACCACATCGCCGCGCGGCGTCGGAATGGTGTTGCCTTTGCGCCACTCGTGCCAGAAGGCCTGAGAGACTTTATCGCGCGGGCCGAGTTCCATATATTTGTTTTTCGGCTCGCCGAGCGGCGTTTCCGGCCCCATACCGTAATCCTGCAGGTAGCGATAGCCGTTTTTATTCACCAGAATACCGCCTTCGCCGCGGCAGCCTTCGGTCATCAGGATCCCCGATCCCGGCAGGCCGGTTGGGTGATACTGGACAAACTCCATGTCGCGCAGCGGGACGCCGTGGCCCAGCGCCATGCCCATGCCATCGCCGGTGACGATGCCACCGTTGGTGTTATAGCGATAGACGCGGCCAGCGCCGCCGGTAGCCATGACGACCGCATTGGCGCGAATTTGCACCAGTGTGCCTTCCATCATATTCATTGCCACCAGGCCGCGGGCCTGGCCGTCATCGACGAGAATATCCAGCACGAAGTGCTCGTCGAAACGTTGAATTTGCGGGAACTGGAGGGAGGTCTGGAAGAGGGTATGCAGCATATGGAAGCCGGTTTTATCGGCGGCGAACCAAGTACGTTCGATTTTCATCCCGCCGAAGCGGCGAACGTTGACGCTGCCGTCCGGGCGGCGGCTCCACGGGCAGCCCCACAGCTCAAGCTGAGTCATTTCCGTGGGGCAGTGGTGTACGAAATAGTCTACAACATCCTGTTCACAGAGCCAGTCGCCGCCGGCGACGGTGTCGTGAAAATGGTATTCAAAGCTATCGTGATCCTGCGCGACCGCCGCGGAACCGCCTTCGGCGGCGACGGTATGGCTACGCATTGGATAGACTTTTGAAATCAGTGCGATTTTGGCTTTTGGATTAGCCTGCGCAGCGGCGATGGCTGCGCGAAGACCTGCTCCGCCTGCGCCAATGACGACAAGATCGGCTTGAAAAGTTTGCACGACATTCCTCCAGTTTTTGTGTATTTCGCCGCCGGGCTGGCGAAAAAGTATCACTGCTCCTTTATAGGTAAATGAGTATAGCCATAGGGATGGTGGGGAAAATTGACGCGTTCGATTTTTTTATCAATCCGTGCGCTAATTTATCAATTTTATTTATGCAATTAAGTTAGCAATAAATTATCAGGATGTAATATCGCCGCCGGATTGCACAAAATTTGTTTCACTCGACGGTTGCGAGTAGACTTCGTGCCCTTGTATGAAATCGGAGAAAAGTACCATGAGCGAGACGGCAACCTGGCAGCCGAGCGCATCCATTCCAAATCTGTTAAAACGTGCGGCTGTAATGGCGGAAATTCGCCGTTTCTTTACCGACCGCGGCGTGCTGGAGGTGGAAACGCCTTGTATGAGTCAGGCAACGGTGACCGATATCCACATGTTCCCGTTTGAAACCCGTTTCGTCGGCCCCGGCCACTCTCAGGGTCTGAATCTGTATCTGATGACCAGCCCGGAATACCACATGAAGCGGCTGCTGGCCGCCGGGTGTGGGCCGGTATTTCAGCTGTGCCGAAGCTTCCGTAATGAAGAGATGGGCCGTCACCACAATCCAGAGTTCACCATGCTGGAGTGGTACCGTCCGTGCTACGACATGTATCGTCTGATTAACGAAGTTGACGATTTACTGCAGCAGGTGCTTGAGTGCCAACCCGCGGAAAGCCTCTCTTATCAACAGGCCTTCCAGCGCTATCTGGAGATCGATCCGCTCTCGGCAGATAAAAGCCAGCTGCGCGAAGTGGCGGCAAAGCTCGATCTCAGTAATATCGCTGATACGGAAGAAGATCGCGATACGCTGCTGCAGTTGCTGTTCGCCATGGGCGTAGAGCCGCACATCGGTAAAGAACGCCCGACGTTCGTCTATCACTTCCCGGCAAGCCAGGCTTCGCTGGCGCAGATCAGCACCGAAGATCACCGCGTCGCCGAGCGCTTCGAGGTCTACTATAAGGGGATGGAGCTGGCGAACGGTTTCCATGAATTGACCGACGCGCGCGAACAGCAGCAGCGTTTTGAGCAGGACAACCGCAAACGTGCGGCCCGCGGCCTGCCGGAGCAGCCCATCGACTATAATCTGCTGGCTGCGCTGGAAGCCGGCCTGCCGGATTGTTCCGGCGTCGCGCTGGGCGTCGATCGCCTGGTGATGCTGGCGTTAGGTGTAGAGACCATCGGCGAAGTGATCTCATTCACCGTCGATCGCGCCTGATTAACTGCGCTTCCCTTTCATGAGGAGAGGGAAGCCGTTTCCCGCCGTTAGCGTTTTCCCCTTCATTCAAAGATTTTTACAGTTCTCCCCGCTGCATTAGCCCTAATAACCACAATTTCAAACTGGATTATTGCTAGGATCCGCGTTCAATTTCTGCTTACCTGGCGACGCCGTTCGGCGACGCTCACGTTTGGATCGATTTATGCCTCAACAAATCAAGAAGATGAGCCTGATTGGGCTGATATTAATGATCTTTACTTCGGTGTTTGGCTTTGCCAACAGCCCTTCGGCGTTTTATCTGATGGGTTATAGCGCGATGCCGTTTTATCTTTTCTCGGCGCTGTTTTTCTTTATTCCTTTCGCCTTAATGATGGCGGAGATGGGTTCGGCCTATCGGAAGGAAGAGGGCGGGATCTATTCGTGGATGAACCGCAGCGTCGGGCCGCGCTTTGCGTTTATCGGCACCTTTATGTGGTTTTCCTCTTATGTGGTGTGGATGGTCAGCACCGCGGCGAAAATTTGGGTCCCTTTTTCGACCTTTCTCTTCGGCGCGGATAAAACCCAGAGCTGGGCTTTTGCCAGCTTAACCTCGACGCAAACCGTCGGCGTGCTGGCCGCCTGCTGGATGGTGCTGGTGACGCTGGTAGCGGCGAAAGGGATAAATAAGATTGCCAAAATTACCGCCGTCGGCGGTATCGCGGTGATGTGCCTGAATCTGGTACTGCTGCTGGTGAGCGGGGCGATTCTGTTGCTGAACGGCGGCCATTTCGCACAACCGCTGGATTTCACGGCGTCGCCGAACCCAGGATATCAATCCGGGCTGGCGATGCTCTCTTTCGTGGTGTTCGCCATTTTCGCCTACGGCGGAATTGAAGCGGTCGGCGGGCTGGTGGATAAAACCGAGAAGCCGGAAAAGAACTTTGCCAAAGGTATTATTATCGCCGCGCTGGTGATTTCGATCGGCTACTCGCTGGCCATCGTGCTGTGGGGCGTCAGCGCCAACTGGCAGAAGGTATTGAGCAACCACAGTACCAACCTCGGCAATATCACCTATGTGTTGATGACCAGCCTTGGCGCAACGCTTGGGCAAGCGCTTCATCTGTCGCCGCAGGCGGCGGCGCTGACCGGCGTATGGTTTGCACGCATTACCGGGCTGTCGATGTTCCTGGCCTATACCGGCGCATTCTTCACCCTGAGCTATTCGCCGCTGAAGGCGATTATTCAGGGGACGCCGAAAGCGCTGTGGCCGACGATGATGACCAAAGTCAACGCCAACGGCATGCCGGCTAACGCCATGTGGCTGCAGTGTCTGCTGGTGAGTCTGTTTATTCTGCTGGTCTCCTTCGGCGGCGATACCGCCTCGGCGTTTTATAACAAGCTGACGCTGATGGCGAACGTCTCGATGACCTTGCCGTATCTGTTCCTGGCGATCGCTTTCCCGTTCTTTAAGGCCAAAGCCGATCTCGATCGTCCATTTGTGATGTTCAAAAGCCGCATAAGTACGCTGCTGGCGACGACGATAGTGGTATTGGTGGTAGCGTTCGCCAATATCTTCACCGTTATTCAGCCGGTGATGGATTCCGGCGACTGGAACAGTACGCTGTGGATGGTCGGCGGGCCGATTTTCTTCTCGCTACTGGCGCTAGGGATCTACGAGAACTATCGTCAGAGAACGGCGGTACAGGTAGCGCTGGCGGAGGGTTAAGAAAGAGAATGCCCGGTGAAGCGCTCACCGGGCTAGTTAGTGCTTACAAACTTCCTGGCGTACGGCTGCTTTTACCCGCTGAGTTCAGCGGCTGGCTGCTGCGTAGGCCATCCAGGCTTTCCAGACGCATCTGGAACGGCGGGAACGGCATGTCGATGCCATGCGCGCGGTAACCCGCCAGAATCAGCTGATGTAGCTCATGACGCAGCGGCATACGGTGTCCCATCTCGGCGGCGTAAATACGCAGCTCGAAAATCTGAATCCCCTGCTGCAGGTCAACGAGAAACGCTTCCGGCGCCGGGGTATCAATCACTAGCGAGCAGCGATGAGCGGCGGTCAACAGAATCTGCGTGACCTCTTCCGTGTTGGCCTCCGCGGGTGCCGGGATAGTCAACACCACACGAGTGACCGAATCCGACAGCGACCAGTTGATGAACTGTTCGGTGATGAACGCTTTGTTCGGCACAATGATCTCTTTGCGGTCCCAGTCGCTGATGGTGGTGGCGCGGGTATTTATTTTCGTCACGCTACCGGTCAGGCTGCGGATAGTGACCGTATCGCCGATACGGATCGGTTTCTCAAACAGGATGATCAGGCCGGAGATAAAGTTGGCGAAAATTTCCTGTAGACCAAAACCAAGACCGACGCTGAGCGCCGCCACCAGCCACTGCAGTTTCGACCACTCAATACCAATCATCGAGAAGCCGACCAGCCCGCCAATTAGCATCAACAGATATTTGGTGATGGTGGTGATGGCGTAGCCGGTACCCGGCGTCAAATCCAGATGTTGCAGAATCGCCAGCTCCAGCAGTGCCGGGAGATTGCGCACCAGTTGGGTGGTGATAATCAGCACCAGAATGGCAATCAGTACGGCGCCGAGGGTAATAGGCTCAAGACTTTCGACGCCCTGTACCGTGGAGGTCACATCCCATAGCGAGATATTTTCGAGGAAGCCGAATGCCGAGTGAATTTCCGACCACAGAATAATCACCGACAGCAGGGCTATCAGCATCAGCAGCGAGCGGACCAGGCGCAGGGACTGGGTACTGATGGCGTCGAGGTCGACTTCGCTGACTTCCGCTTCGACCGAGCCTTCGGTGCTGGTGGAGTGGGCGGTATCTTCTTCGCCGCGGGCGCGCTGGGCGAGGATTTCCGCACGGCGGTGTTTGGCGCGATCGAAGGCCAGACGCCGACGCTGAATCAACATCCAACGGCGAATAATATGGTAAACCACCAACAGCAGGAACCAGATGGCGACCGAGGTTTCCAGTCGCGCCAGTAGCGCCTGCGAGGTGGCAAGATAGCCCACCGCCGCCGCCAGCATCGCGATTAGCGGCGCGCCGAGCAGCAGGTTCCACAGCAGACGGTTCACCATGTTCTCGCCGTCGCCCGCTTTATCAAGATACAGCGGGATCCCGGCGTGTTTCAGGCTCAGCGTAACCAGCGCCAGCGCGCCGCATATCAGCATGAAGCACAAGCGGCCCAGCGAAGCGGAGAATTCGCGGTCGTTGAGGTTATCAAACATGATCAGCGCCATTATCAGCGGCACGATCAGGCCAATGCTCATCAGGTAGTAGCGCATGGCTTTGGCGACGCGGTTACGCGGCCAACCGAAGTGGGCGATGAACAATCCATTTGGCCGGGCGAAGGTAGCGCAAATCATCACTACCCACAGCAGCGGCACGGTGGCGGTCACGCCGTCGCCAATGGCGACCGCCAGCGGGAAGGGCCAGGCCGCCTGCAATCCGTAGCCGAGCGTCATCCACAATACCGGCAGCGGCGAAGCCACCAGAATTGACCAGAACACGGTACGCAGCGTCAGCCAGAAATGATCCTGAGTCACCTTGCCAATCCGCGCGCTGGAGCGCTCAAGGAAGCGGGTAAAGTGGCGGCGCGAATAGATACTGAAGCCCACCAGCACCAGCGCGCCAAACAGCGGGAACAGCGTCTCTTTGCTGGTCAGCATCATGACGCTGGCCTTGCCGAGCTGGTTGATGGTATCAAGCGAGATCAGACGACGCAGATCCTGCACCACTTCCAGCGGCCAGGAGAAGCCAATTGGGCTGACGTCCGAGGTCCAGAACAGATAGCGGTGGGTTGCTTCGTTAATCTCTTTCAGCGCGTCTTCTAACTGGCCGTTGGCGACTTTCAGTTTCGTCAGTTCGAGCAGCAAGGTATCGCCGCCGCGCAGCAGCGAGTTAAGCAGCTCGCTCTGGGTGCGCAGTTGCGCCTGCAGGATGCGGTTTTGTTCCGCGGTGAGCGGTTCGCCGTCGGCCTGGCGAATCAGCCGTAGCTGCGCCTGCTTGCTGAGCAGGTCTTCGTAATGCAAGCGCTGCACGCGCAACTGGGCCGTTTCAGTATCTAACTGCTGTGGGCGCGGGCGCTCGGGCAGACGGGCGACCTGAGCGCGCAGCGCTTCGCCCAGTAGATTCGATGATCCCAGCCACTGCGACTGTTCGCGCAGGGTGTTCAGCGCCTGGCGCACCTGGAGCGTTTGATTGGTGGCTTGTCGCTGCTGCGAGGCAACCAGATCAAGGCGCTGGACCTGCTGGTTGAGCGCCTGCGACAGCTCGCGGTTAATTTTGAACTGGTCGATGATCCCCGGCGGCAGGTTTTCGCTGTTTTCCGCCAACAGCTCGGTACTCTCCAGCGCCTTTTCCGCTTCACGTTGGCGCTGGCTGTTCTGCTGATTGCGCAGCGCCTGCAGGTAGGCATCGAGTTGTTCGCTCTGTTTCTGCGCCAGCTCAGAGCGGATGCGCGACAGTTCCTGGCGGTTGTTAGCGGAGAGTTGGGCCAGATCCAACTCGTCGACCAGCGCTTTCAGACGCGCGGATTCCGCCTGCAGACCGAGATTTTGCGCCTGCGCCAGCGGCGTATTGCCGGGCTGCGCGCCGACGCGACGTTCAATCTCATTAAGCTTGCGGCGGGCGTCGGTTTGCTGCTGCGGTAATTGATTAAGGGAGTCGGCGATTTCCCGCGCCCGATCCTGCTCCTGCTGCGCCTGGCGGCTGGCTTCCAGCAGTTGGCTGCTGACCTGCAGGATCTCCTGATTCAGCGCGTCGGCGGTGAGGGCGGTAGGCACCTGGTGCGGCGTTTCGCTGACATTCGCTAACTGGGCGCGGAGAGTTTGAAACAGTTTGGGAAAATTATCGATGACATCCTGGTACTGGCGAGCACGCTCAACGGAGGCATTGCGCTCCTCAAGCGCATTCAGCGCGGCTTGCAGGACTTCGACGGTTTCAGGCTGGGCGGGTTTCGCCGCCTTCGCCTGTTCCAGTTCCTGGGTAATTTGCTTGACGTCCGGGGCCGTCGCTGCGTACGCCCCGAAGCTGAGGCTCAAGGCCAACAGAAAAGTGTATATCAGGCGCACGGAGTAACCCTTTGTCGTCAGGAATTAACCTTCGTCTTGTTTATCGTCAACCAGCGGGCTGGCGCGGTGTTCGGCGCGGATCTCTTCTTCCGGCAACGGCGCAGGTTCCACGGAGATATCCGTTTCTACGGCCGTGGCCAGCGGTTCGCCGATTTTGGTGACTGACAGGCTTTGCAGTTGTTCAACCAGCTTCACCTGGCCCGGCGCAAACAGGTTAATCACCGTTGAGCCCAGTTTAAAGCGACCCATCTCCTGGCCCTTCAGCAGCGCAACGGAGCCTTCGCTTTCGCCTGCAGGCCAGGTCCAGCGCTTGATAATGCCTTCGCGCGGCGGCGTCACGGTGCCGGACCAGACGGTCTCGATGCTGCCAACAATCGTTGCGCCGACCAGAATCTGCGCCATCGGGCCGAATTCAGTATCGAACAGGCAGATGACGCGCTCGTTGCGAGCAAACAGGTTCGGTACGTTTTGCGCGGTCAGGTGGTTTACCGAGAACAGATCGCCCGGGACATAGATCATCTCACGCAGGATACCGTTGCACGGCATATGCACGCGGTGATAGTCGCGCGGTGACAGGTAGGTGGTGGCGAAGCTACCGTTACGGAACAGGTCAGCCATCAGGTAGTTACCCGCCAGCAGGGCTTCCAGGGTGTAATTGTGGCCTTTGGCCTGCAGAATTTTGTCATCTTCGATAGCGCCAAGCTGGCTGATAACGCCGTCAGCCGGCATCACCAGCACGTTAGGATCGGTGTTGAGCGGGCGAACATCGTCACGCAGCGGGCGAACGAAGAAGTCGTTAAAGGTGCGGTAAGCGGCGGTATCTGGCTTCTGCGCCTCTTTCATATCGACCTTGTAGTATTTGACGAACAGATCGATAACCAGTTTAGTCAGCCAGCCTGCTCGTTTACTTGCCCCCCAGCCTGCGAGGCGGGTGAGCCACAGTTTAGGCAGAATATATTGTAGCGAGAGTTTAAACGAGTTTAACAAGGTAGCCTCCAGGCCGTTAATTGTCGTTCCTGACCCCGCTTTGGCGCGGGGTACTGAAAAGGGGGACGATTCTATACGTAAACTTCAGCGAATTGTATCCGCGCCGTTGTGCTGGCAAAGCGAGTACGTATAGCGACGACAGCTTAAATGTCAGTCGTCGGTTGATGAAAAGCTTTTACGCGTTTTTACCTGCACCTGTTCCATACTTTCCAGGATGCGGTGATAGTTGGCGAAACGGCTTTCGGCGATAGCGCCTTTTTCTACCGCTTCGCGAATGGCGCAGCCTGGATCGGTGTCGTGCTTGCAGTCGCGATACTTGCAATGGCCTAAATAATCATGGAATTCGACAAAGCCGTTGGTGATTTGTTCCGCATCAAGATGCCACAGGCCAAACTCGCGGACGCCCGGGGAGTCGATCACATCGCCGCCGTGCGGGAAGTGATAAAGACGAGCGGCGGTGGTGGTGTGCTGGCCGAGCCCTGACACATCGGAGACGTCGTTCGTCAGGATTTGCTCATCCCGCAGTCCCAGCAGCGTGTTCAGCAGGCTGGATTTACCCACCCCGGACTGGCCGGCAAAAATACTGATGCGCCCGGTCAGCGCCTCTTCAAGCGGCTTCAGGCCGTCCTGAGTATGGCTGGACACCATCAATACCGGATAACCGATCTGGCGATAGATATCCATCTGCTCGTTGACGAAGGCCATGCCGTCATCGTCCAGCAGGTCTATCTTATTCAGTACCAACAGCGGTTCGATATTCTGCGCTTCGCAGGCCACCAGATAGCGGTCGATAATATTGAGCGACAGTTCGGGTAAAATGGCCGAAACCACCACGATTTGGTCGATATTTGCCGCGATAGGCTTCACGCCGTCGTAAAAGTCCGGGCGTGTCAGCACCGAGGCGCGTTCATGTACCGCTTCGACGATACCTTTGACGTTGACCCCGTCGGCTGCGTCTTTACCTGGCCGCCAGACCACGCGGTCGCCGGTCACCAGGGAACGAATGGTCCGGCGAATGTTGCAGCGGTGGGTCGTGCCATCCGCGGATTCGACATCGGCATGCATACCAAAACGGCTGATGACGATGCCTTCTGAAGGCTCGCCAAACAGGTTGTCATCGTAGTCGGCCTTCTCCGAAGTCGTTTTCAGGCGGCGCTGGTGGTTGGCCTTGACGCGGCGCTGCTGGCCTTTGGAGAGCTTATTTTTACTCAATCGAACTGGCTCCTGGTCGCCCTGATGGGGCAAAACCTCTATGATACACGCTATTTTAGATGAATATAGTCACGCAAGAAGGGTGGAAAATAGCATGAGTGCAGATGAAAACAACCTGATTTGGATCGATCTTGAGATGACGGGGCTGGATCCCGAGCGCGATCGCATTATCGAAATCGCCACCCTGGTCACCGACGCGAATCTGAATATTCTGGCAGAAGGCCCAACCATTGCCGTGCACCAGTCTGATGCTCAGCTGGCTCTGATGGACGAATGGAACGTGCGTACTCATACCGGCAGCGGGCTGGTCGATCGCGTGAAGGCCAGTACCGTGGGCGACCGCGAAGCGGAACTGGCCACTATTGAGTTTCTCAAGCAGTGGGTGCCGGCAGGGAAATCGCCAATTTGTGGCAACAGCATCGGTCAGGACCGCCGCTTCCTGTTCAAATATATGCCGGAACTGGAAGCTTACTTCCATTATCGCTATCTCGACGTCAGCACCCTAAAAGAGCTGGCGCGCCGCTGGAAGCCGGAAATCCTTGATGGGTTTAAAAAGCAGGGCACTCACCAGGCCATGGACGATATCCGCGAATCCGTCGCCGAGTTAGCCTATTATCGCGAGCATTTTATTAAGCTCTGAAGCGTCAACGGGGCCGACATGGCCCCGTTCTTTTTGCCTCGTTACTTAAACCACTTTTGTTCCATCTGCTGGAACTCCGGCGACGCTTTTACCACCTCCAGCGCGTCGTTAATCTGCTTAAGCAACTCCGGATCGTCTTTGCGTACCGCGATGGCATATTGTTTGCCGTAGTAGGCCGGGTCGGTGGCGCGTTCTTTCATCTCGGCGTAATCAGGATTCTCCGCCAGCCACTTGTCCATCGTCGCTAAATCGCCGATCGCGCCGTCGACTTCGCCGCTTTTCAACGCCGCCAGCGCGTCGCTATCGCTGTCAAAGGCGACGGCTTGAATGCCTTTTTGTTTATCGCGTAGATAACGCTGATGAACGCTGCCTTTGACCACGGCGAGCTTTTTACCCTGCAGGTCGGCAAACCCGTGAGCGGCGTCTTTTGCCGTGACTACCACGCCGGATAGCTCCTGGCGATAAGGTTGGCTGAAGGCGACCTGCTTTTCACGCATCGGCAACACTTCAATGCCGGCGATTATGGCGTCGAACTTTTTAAAGCGCAGCGCCGGAATGAGGGTATCAAAGCGCTGCGGCGTGAATTTGCATTCCGCTTGCATCTGCTTACACAGCGCATTGGCCAAATCAATGTCGAAACCCGTTGCCTGGCCTTTGCCTTTGACGGTCTCAAACGGCGGATTGGCGGTTGTGGTGCCAAAATGGAGAGCCTCGGCAGAAGCCGTTCCGATGAAGGATGTGGTCAGCAGCAGGACGGTAAGCGCTTTTTTCATTCTGAATCCCTGATTGTCGTCATGGTGGACCTTTTCGCGGATAACCTCCGCGGTGTCATGCGGGCGATTTTGCGCCATTCGCGCGGGGGTAAAAAGATATTTTGCTAATTATGGCGGTTATTTATACAATTTAGAGGGCTGTGTGGCGAGAAAATGTCCATTCAAACAAAAAACGAAAAAAAGTGCTCGCCAGGGGGTTGCAGGTGAATCGAATTCTCGTATAATGCGCCTCCCGTAACGACGCAGAAATGCAAATTACGACGCCATCGAAATATGGCAAAAAAGCAGTAACGCGGGAATAGCTCAGTTGGTAGAGCACGACCTTGCCAAGGTCGGGGTCGCGAGTTCGAGTCTCGTTTCCCGCTCCAAAATTTGAAAGCAGCACCATACCAAAACATAGTTTTCAGGTTGCCGGAAGGTAGATTGAAAACCAATGTAAGCGGGAATAGCTCAGTTGGTAGAGCACGACCTTGCCAAGGTCGGGGTCGCGAGTTCGAGTCTCGTTTCCCGCTCCAAATTTCTTCCTTTATCTAGTTTATCCACAGTGCGAAATCGCGCCGGGGATGATTTTCATTGCCTATCCAAAAATACTGTAAACAGAGTTATCCACAGGCTGTCGTTTGGCTGACGGCGCGATAAATGCTTCACTTTGTAAATAGTATTGTCGTATCTGATTGAAATTTAACATTTAAATTTCATTTCAAACTGTTAATTCGATCACTTGACGTACGTCTGCCCGTTGAAACGCAATGTGTTTTTGTTTTTATTCACAGCCTGTGAATGAATCAGGCGTCGCGCGGTAATCCTTTCTCGACCACCCTGACCAGGCGTAATTTCTGCGGCAACTGCACTTCGACAACGTTGGCGTTTCGCTTTTCGATCTGCTGCGCAACCGCCCATTCAATGTGTTCATCGAGAAGTGGGTGCTCACCTCGGCGACTTTCCAGCGCGACCAGATTGGCTTCATTCCACGGGGCATTACCGAGCGCGACGGCGATATTGCGTAACCAGCGTAAGTGACCGATACGGCGTATCGCCGATCCCTCAGTGACTTTCAGGAACCAGGCTTCGCTCCAGGCGAACAGCTCAATCAGCTGCGGTGCATGTAGCGTTTTACGCGGGCTGAAGTCCTCTTCATCGGTGAGCTGCGAAAAACGGTTCCACGGACATATCAACTGGCAATCATCGCAGCCGTAAATACGGTTGCCGATAAGCGGACGAAATTCTTCCGGGATGGCGCCTTCCAGCTCGATGGTCAGATAGGAGATGCAGCGTCGCGCGTCGACGGTATAGGGCTCGACGATGGCGCCGGTGGGGCAGATAGTCATACAGGCGACACAACGTCCGCACTCTTCGGCAACCGGCTGGTCTACAGGCAGTGGCAGATCGATAAGCAACTCGCCGAGGAAGAAAAACGATCCGGCGTCGCGGCTTAAGATAAGTGAGTGCTTACCTGTCCAGCCAAGCCCCGCTTTTTCAGCGATTGGCCGCTCCAGGATAGGCGCGGAATCGACAAACGGTCTAAAATTGAGCGAAGCACACTGTTCCTGAATCATCTCGCCGAGTTTTTTCAGTCGGTTACGTAGCAGCTTATGATAATCACGCCCCAGGGCATAACGGCTGACGTAACCCAGCGTGGGATCTTTCAGAGTGCTGGCGAAAGCAGCATTGGCGGGCAGGTAGTTCATGCGCACGCTAATCACGCGTAGCGTACCGGGCAGCAGTTCATGCGGCCGGGCGCGCATCATGCCGTGGCGAGCCATCCATTCCATTTCGCCATGGTATTGTTTATCCAGCCATGCCTGTAGTTTAGGTTCGCTGGCGCTGAGATCGGTATCGGTAATACCGACCTGCTGGAAGCCAAGCTCGGTGCCCCATTGTTTGATTTGTTGCGCTAAATGATTGAGATCGAGGGGCTGTGACATGATGGACCATACAATGACGAAAAACCCTGACAGTATACCACACATCGTGTGGCCAGCGGAGACGCTGCGCCAGGCGGAAAGAGAGGCGGCGGATAGTCTCGGGCTGACGCTTTTTGAATTGATGCGGCGTGCCGGCGAGGCGGCGTTTCAACTGGCCCGAAGCCTTTATCCCGCCAGCCAGCACTGGTTGATTCTTTGCGGCCACGGCAATAACGGCGGCGACGGCTATGTCGTCGCGCGACTGGCGCAGGCGCAGGGCATCGCGGTAACGCTACTGGCGTTGGAAAGCGATAAGCCGCTGCCGGAAGAGGCGCAGGCCGCGCGGGAAGAGTGGCTCAATGCCGGCGGCGTCATCCACGCCGCCGATAGCGGCTGGCCGGATGATATCTCATTGATTATTGACGGGCTGCTCGGCACCGGCCTGCATAGCGCGCCGCGCGCTAACGTCGCCGGGCTGATTGAACTGGCGAATGCCTATCCCGCGCCGGTTATTGCGCTTGATATCCCCTCCGGGTTGAACGCGCAAACCGGCGCGACGCCTGGCGCGGTAATCCACGCCGCCCATACCCTGACGTTTATCGCGCTAAAACCCGGACTACTGACCGGCAACGCCCGCGACGTCGTTGGGCGCTTACATCATCATGCGCTCGGGCTGGAGCGCTGGCTTGCCGGGCAAAACACCGCTATTCGCCGTTTTTTCGCAGCGCAACTGGCAGGCTGGTTGCCGCCGCGTCGCCCGACGTCGCATAAAGGCTCGCATGGTCGGCTGGTGATTATCGGCGGCGATCGCGGCACCGCTGGCGCCATTCGTATGGCAGGTGAGGCCGCGCTGCGTGCCGGCGCGGGTTTAGTACGCGTGCTGACCAGGGCGGAAAATATCGCGGGCATTGTGACTGCCAGACCGGAATTGATGGTCCATGAGCTGAACGGTGACTCTCTTACCGAAAGCCTGGAGTGGGCAGATGTCGTAGCGATTGGTCCCGGTCTTGGGCTAAGCGAGTGGGGTAAAGCGGCGCTGCGGCAGGTAGAGAATTTTCGCAAACCGATGGTCTGGGATGCCGACGCGTTGAACCTGCTGGCAATCAATCCCGATAAACGTCACAATCGCGTGTTAACCCCTCATCCTGGCGAAGCCGCCCGTTTATTGAATATCAGCGTGGCAGAAGTTGAAAGCGATCGCTTACATTCTGTACAGCGTCTGGTAAAACGGTATGGCGGCGTGGTGGTGCTAAAAGGCGCAGGAACCGTAGTGGCGAATGACGCGGGCGAAATCGGTATCATTGATGCCGGTAATCCCGGAATGGCCAGCGGCGGGATGGGCGATGTGCTCACCGGCATTATCGCCGCGCTGTTGGGACAGGGGCTGACCCAGTATGATGCCGCTTGCGCAGGCTGCGTGGCGCACGGCGAAGCCGCAGACCGGCTGGCCGCCAGAGATGGCGCCCGCGGGATGCTGGCGACCGATCTTTTTTGCACGCTGAGGCGTGTTGTTAACCCGGATGTGATTGACCTAGACCATGATTAACCGTGTGATTCCTTTACCCGACGAGCAGGCGACATTAGACCTTGGCAACCGCGTAGCGCAGGCCTGTAGCGGCGCGACGGTTATCTATCTGTATGGCGATTTAGGCGCGGGTAAAACCACCTTCAGCCGCGGTTTTCTGCAGGCCCTTGGCCACCGCGGCAATGTCAAAAGCCCAACGTATACGCTGGTGGAGCCTTACACCCTCGACAATCTGATGGTGTATCACTTCGACCTCTACCGGCTGGCGGATCCTGAGGAGCTCGAATTTATGGGGATCCGCGATTACTTCGCTAACGATGCCATCTGCCTGGTAGAATGGCCGCAACAAGGCGCGGGTGTACTGCCTGACCCGGATGTCGAAATTCACCTGGATTATCAGGCGCAAGGGCGTGAGGCGCGCGTAACGGCGGTCTCTTCATTGGGTGAGTCTTTATTGGCGCGTTTAGCCATTTAGCCTAAAGGATGACGGGATGAAGTATCGTATAACCAGTTGGCTGGCCGCCGCTCTGATGCTGCTCGGCACTCAGGCATCCGCGGCAAGTTTATCCGATATCCAGGTCTCAAACGGCGATCGGCAGGCCCGCATCACGCTAAGTTTTGTCGGCGATCCTGAATATTCTTTCACCCCGCAAGGTAAGCGGGCGGTGGCGTTGGATATCAAACAAACCGGCGTACTTCAGGGGCTGCCGCTGCAGTTTAGCGGTAATAATCTGGTCAAGAGCATTCGTTCCGGCTCGCCTCAGGATACGCAATCGCTGCGTCTGTTGGTCGATCTGACGGAAGATGGTAAAACGCGGGCGGTGAAGCAGCAAAATGGCGCCAACTATACCGTCGTCTTTACCATTAACGCCGATGTGCCGCCGCCACCTCCGCCGCCGCCAGTGATAGCGAAACGGGTCGAAGCGCCGGTAGTGGCGTCGCGTCCGAGCACGCCGCCGCGCAATCCGTTTAAAAACTCTGGCAGCGACAGAACCACGGTGGTGACCAGCAGTCAGCCGGCGATGACCAACAACCAGACCATCAGCCGTCCGGCGGCGCGTACCGTCTCTTCTGACGATAAAATTATTATCGCCATTGATGCCGGTCACGGCGGCCAGGATCCTGGCGCCATCGGACCGGGCGGCACCAAAGAGAAAAACGTCACGATTGCTATCGCCCATAAACTACGGGCGTTGCTCAACGACGATCCGCAGTTTAAACCGGTGCTAACCCGCAACGGCGACTACTTCATCTCGGTTATGGGGCGTTCGGACGTGGCGCGCAAACAAAACGCCAATTTCCTTGTCTCTATCCATGCCGATGCGGCTCCGAACCGCGACGCGACCGGCGCATCGGTGTGGGTGCTCTCTAACCGCCGCGCGAATAGTGAGATGGCCGGCTGGCTAGAACAGCATGAGAAACAATCCGAACTTTTGGGCGGAGCGGGCGACGTGCTGGCAAATAGCCAGTCGGATCCTTATCTGAGCCAGGCGGTGCTGGATTTACAGTTCGGCCATTCCCAGCGCGTCGGTTATGATGTGGCGACGGATGTACTAAGCCAGCTGCAGCGGGTCGGTAATCTCCATAAACGCCGCCCGGAGCATGCCAGCCTTGGCGTTCTGCGCTCGCCGGATATTCCGTCGATCCTCGTCGAAACCGGCTTTATCAGTAATAACGGCGAAGAGCGCCTGCTGGGTAGTGATGATTACCAACAGCAGATTGCAGAGGCGATTTATAAAGGGCTGCGTAACTATTATATGCAGCACCCGCTGCAATCAGCGCCGCGCGGCACGGCCGCGCAAACCGCCAGCGCCAGTTCGCCTGGCGGGACGTTGATTAACTAAGGAGAAGGTCATGCCGATTCAGGTTCTACCGCCGCAGCTCGCCAACCAGATTGCCGCTGGCGAGGTGGTGGAACGTCCGGCGTCGGTAGTGAAGGAGCTGGTTGAGAACAGCCTTGATGCCGGCGCAACCCGTATCGACATTGATATCGAACGCGGGGGCGCGAAGCTTATCCGTATTCGCGATAACGGCTGTGGGATCAAAAAAGATGAGCTGGCGCTGGCGCTGGCTCGTCACGCCACCAGTAAAATCGCCTCGCTGGATGACCTTGAGGCGATCATCAGCCTTGGCTTTCGCGGCGAAGCGTTGGCCAGTATCAGTTCCGTCGCCCGCCTGACGCTGACTTCGCGTACCGCGGAGCAGCACGAGGCATGGCAGGCTTATGCTGAAGGGCGCGACCAGGCAGTGACGGTGAAACCGGCGGCGCATCCGATAGGCACCACGCTGGAAGTCCTGGATCTGTTTTACAACACCCCCGCGCGGCGCAAGTTCATGCGTACCGAAAAAACCGAGTTTAATCATATTGATGAAATCGTCCGCCGCATCGCGCTGGCGCGTTTCGATGTAACGATTAATCTCAGCCATAACGGCAAAATGATGCGCCAGTATCGCGCAGTGGCGGAAGGCGGCCCGCGTGAACGCCGCCTCGGCTCGATTTGCGGCGCGGCGTTTCTGGAACACGCGTTGGCCATTGAGTGGCAGCATGGCGATCTGGCGCTGCGCGGCTGGGTTGCCGATCCGTTGCATACCAATCCGGCATTAGCGGAAATCCAGTACTGCTACGTCAACGGGCGTATGATGCGCGACCGGCTGATCAACCATGCCATTCGCCAGGCCTGTGAAGACAAGCTGGGCGCTGACCAGCAGCCGGCGTTTGTGCTGTATCTGGAGATTGACCCGCATCAGGTTGATGTCAACGTGCATCCGGCGAAGCACGAAGTACGTTTCCATCAATCGCGGCTGGTGCATGATTTTATCTATCAAGGCGTACTGAGCGTGCTGCAGCAGCAACTGGATGCGCCGTTGGCGGAAGAAGACGAAGCGCCCGCGTCGCGGCCGGTGCCGGAAAATCGCGTAGCGGCGGGCGCTAACCATTTCGCTCGCCCATCGCCTGCCCGGGAACCGGCGGCGGGTTATGATACCCGCGCGCCGCGGGAACCTGCCGCCGCCGGCGGCGGCTATAGCGCAGGCGGCGCCAACTGGCCCCACGCGCAGCCAGGCTATCAAAAACAGCAGGGGGCGCTTTACCGTCAACTGCTGCAAACCCCGGCGGCGGAAAAGCCACCCGTTGCGCCGGCGCCTGCGGAAAGCCTGGCAGCCCATAGCCAAAGCTTTGGCCGGGTGCTGACTATTATCGGCAGCGATTGCGCGCTGCTCGAGCGCGGCGGCACATTGGCGTTGCTGGCGCTGCCGGTGGCGGAGCGCTGGCTGCGTCAGGCGCAGCTAACGCCGGGCGCGGAAGCGGTTTGCGCGCAGCCGCTGCTGATCCCGCTGCGTCTTAAAGTGAGTGAAGCAGAACGTAAGGCGCTGGAAAAGGCGCAGTCGGCGCTGGCGCAATTGGGTATCGATTTACAAGCAGATGCTCAGCACGTGACGGTTCGCGCGGTGCCTTTACCCTTAAGACAACAAAATTTACAAATCTTGATTCCTGAACTGATAGGCTACCTGGCGCAGCTAACGGCATTCGACGTCGGCGACATTGCCCAGTGGACGGCGCGTAATCTGACGAGCGAGCACGCGCAGTGGAGTATGGCGCAGGCGATTTCCGTGCTGGCGGACGTTGAGCGTTTATGTCCGCAGCTGATTAAAGCGCCGCCGGGTGGTCTGTTACAACCTGTTGATTTACATTCGGCGATGACAGCCCTGAAAGATGAGTGATGTAACTGAGGCGAGCCTGCCTAAGGCAATTTTTTTAATGGGGCCGACGGCCTCCGGTAAAACCGCATTAGCTATCGCCTTGCGTAAAGTTTTGCCCGTAGAGTTGATTAGCGTCGATTCCGCCCTCATCTATCGAGGAATGGATATCGGCACGGCCAAACCCGATGCCGCGGAGCTTAGCGCTGCGCCGCATCGGTTGCTGGATATCCTTGATCCGGCAGAGTCGTACTCGGCGGCGGATTTTCGCCGCGATGCGTTGGCGGAAATGGCGGATATCGTCGCCGCCGGGCGCATCCCGCTGCTGGTCGGCGGAACAATGTTGTACTTCAAAGCGTTGTTGGAAGGGTTATCGCCGCTGCCTTCGGCGGATCCCGCAGTCAGGGCCAGAATTGAGCAACAAGCAGCAGAGCAGGGGTGGCACGCATTGCACCGGCAGTTACAGGACATCGATCCCGTGGCCGCCGCGCGTATTCATCCAAATGATCCGCAAAGACTTTCCCGAGCACTGGAAGTTTTTTTCATTTCGGGTAAAACTTTAACGGAAATGACGCAAACGTCAGGAGAGGCTCTGCCGTATCAGGTGCATCAGTTCGCCATCGCCCCGGCGAGCCGTGAACTGCTACATCAACGCATTGAGCAGCGTTTTCATCAGATGTTGGCTTCAGGTTTTGAAGCAGAAGTGCGGGCGCTATTTGCCCGTGGAGATTTGCATACGGATATGCCTTCCATTCGTTGTGTCGGATACCGCCAGATGTGGTCATACCTTGAAGGCGAGGTCCCGTATGATGAAATGGTTTATCGAGGTGTTTGCGCGACGAGACAGTTAGCTAAACGTCAGGTCACCTGGCTGCGTGGTTGGGAAGATGTTCACTGGTTAGACAGTGAGCAACCTGAACAAGCGCTCAACAAAGTATTACAGGTTGTTGGTGCTAGCCAGAACTGAACGTGTACAATTGAATGGTATCGTGCGTAATTTTTTTTAAGAATCGTAAGGTTCTGAGTACAAAACAAGCATACATATAAGGAAAAGAGAGAATGGCTAAGGGGCAATCTTTACAAGATCCGTTCCTGAACGCTTTGCGTCGGGAACGTGTTCCGGTTTCTATTTATTTGGTGAATGGTATTAAGCTGCAAGGGCAAATTGAGTCTTTCGATCAGTTCGTGATCCTGTTGAAGAACACGGTCAGCCAGATGGTCTATAAGCACGCAATTTCTACTGTTGTTCCGTCCCGTCCGGTGTCTCACCACAGCAATAATGCTGGCGGCGGTGCAAACAACTATCACCACGGTGGTAGCGCGCAAGGTTCTTCTGCGCCGCAGCAAGACAGCGACGACGCCGAATAAGGCTAATGCTGTTTTTCCACGTCGGGGAGCCAGGTTTTCTGCGTTCCCCGCTGGTATTTTATAAGGGGTTTACGCTTGTTTGACCGTTATGATGCCGGTGAGCAGGCGGTACTGGTACACATCTATTTTTCGCAAGACAAAGATATGGAGGATCTCCAGGAGTTTGAATCCCTGGTCTCTTCCGCCGGTGTCGAAGCAATGCAGGTGATTACCGGTAGCCGTAAAGCACCGCACCCGAAGTATTTTGTTGGTGAAGGTAAGGCTGTTGAAATTGCGGAAGCCGTAAAAGCGACCGGCGCCTCGGTCGTGCTGTTCGATCATGCCTTGAGTCCGGCCCAGGAACGTAACCTGGAGCAGCTTTGCGAATGCCGGGTTATCGATCGCACCGGTCTGATTTTAGATATTTTTGCCCAGCGAGCGCGTACCCACGAAGGGAAACTGCAGGTTGAGCTGGCGCAGCTGCGCCATCTGGCCACCCGTCTGGTACGCGGCTGGACCCACCTTGAAAGGCAGAAGGGCGGGATTGGTTTGCGCGGACCGGGTGAAACCCAGCTCGAAACCGACCGTCGATTGCTGCGTAACCGTATTATGCAGATCCTGTCGCGACTGGAAAAAGTAGAAAAGCAGCGCGAGCAAGGTCGGCGGTCACGCGCTAAGGCCGATATCCCTACCGTCTCGCTGGTGGGATATACCAACGCCGGAAAATCAACGCTGTTCAACCAGATAACCGAAGCGGAAGTCTATGCCGCGGACCAACTGTTCGCCACCCTGGACCCAACGCTGCGCCGTATTAACGTCACCGACGTCGGCGAAACGGTACTGGCTGATACCGTAGGCTTTATTCGTCATCTGCCGCACGATTTGGTGGCGGCGTTTAAAGCGACGCTGCAGGAGACGCGTCAGGCGACGCTGCTGCTGCACGTTATCGACGCGGCGGATGTCCGCGTGCAGGAAAATATTGATGCAGTAAATACGGTCCTTGCTGAAATCGAGGCCGATGAAATCCCGTCATTGCTGGTGATGAACAAAATCGATGTGCTTGACGATTTTGAACCGCGCATCGATCGGGACGAAGAGAATAAACCGATTCGGGTCTGGCTCTCCGCCCAGACCGGAGTTGGCGTACCACTGCTTTTTCAGGCGTTAACAGAACGTCTTTCCGGCGAAGTGGCTCAGCATACGCTGCGTTTACCGCCGCAGGAAGGTCGTCTGAGAAGCCGGTTCTATCAGCTTCAGGCGATAGAAAAAGAGTGGATGGAGGATGACGGCAGCGTAAGCCTGCAAGTGCGCATGCCCATCGTGGACTGGCGTCGCCTCTGCAAACAAGAGCCTGCGTTGGTCGACTACGTGGTTTGACCTGGCCTGAAGATATTAACCCCTGTGGGGATATCAAAAACAAATATGGAGCATATACATGGCGTGGAATCAGCCCGGTAATAACGGACAGGACCGCGACCCGTGGGGAAGCAGCAAGAATGGCGGCAACTCTGAGGGAAATGGCAACAAAGGCGGTCGCGATCAGGGGCCGCCCGATCTGGATGATATCTTCCGCAAGTTAAGCAAAAAACTTGGCGGTCTCGGCGGCGGTAAAGGCGGCCAGGGTGGCGGTAATGTGACGCAGGGGCCGCGTGGCCCGATGGGCGGGCGCATTGTCGGCATCGTTGCTGCAGCGGCGGTGATTATCTGGGCAGCCAGCGGTTTCTATACCATCAAGGAAGCGGAACGTGGTGTGGTGACACGCTTTGGCAAGTTCAGCCATCTGGTTGAGCCAGGTCTGAACTGGAAGCCAACCTTTGTCGATAATGTGCAAGCGGTGAACGTCGAGTCGGTTCGCGAACTGGCCGCATCTGGTGTGATGCTGACTTCCGATGAGAACGTCGTGCGCGTTGAGATGAACGTACAGTACCGGGTGACCGATCCGGAGCGCTACCTGTTTAGCGTGACCAGCGCCGACGATAGTCTGCGTCAGGCCACCGACAGCGCCCTGCGCGGCGTCATCGGTAAGTACACCATGGACCGTATCCTGACCGAAGGTCGTACCGTTATCCGTAGCGATACCCAGCGCGAGCTGGAAGAGACCATTCGTCCGTACAACATGGGTATTACCCTGCTGGACGTCAACTTCCAGACGGCGCGTCCGCCGGAAGAGGTGAAGGCCGCGTTTGATGATGCCATTGCCGCGCGTGAGAACGAGCAGCAGTACATCCGCGAAGCGGAAGCTTATACCAACGAAGTTCAGCCGCGTGCGAACGGTCAGGCGCAGCGTATCCTCGAAGAGGCGCGTGCGTATAAAACCCAGACCGTACTGGAAGCACAGGGTGAAGTCGCTCGCTTTGCGAAGATCCTGCCGGAATATAAAGCCGCGCCGGAAATTACCCGCGAGCGTCTGTATATCGAAACCATGGAAAAAGTGCTGAGCCATACCCGCAAAGTGCTGGTTAATGACAGCAAGGGCGGCAACCTGATGGTTCTGCCGTTGGATCAGATGCTGAAAGGCGCCACTGGTGCGCCGGCAAAGAGCGATAGTAGTGGCGCAAGCGATCTGCTGCGCCTGCCGCCTGCGTCCAGCTCAAGCAGCGCCAGCACCTCATCAACCTCGAGTTCAACCGGGGGTACCATTATGGACCAACGCCGCGCCAACGCGCAGCGTAACGACTACCAGCGTCAGGGGGAATAACGATGCGTAAATCTGTTATCGCGATCATTGTCGTCGTGCTGGTAGTGCTCTACATGTCTGTCTTCGTGGTGAAAGAAGGCGAGCGTGGCATTACGCTGCGCTTTGGCAAAGTTCTGCGCGACGATGAGAACAAGCCGCTGGTGTATGCGCCGGGTCTGCACTTCAAGATCCCGTTCATTGAATCCGTGAAAATGCTGGATGCGCGTATCCAGACCATGGACAACCAGGCTGACCGCTTTGTTACCAAAGAGAAGAAAGACCTGATCGTCGACTCCTATATCAAGTGGCGCATCAGTGACTTCAGTCGTTACTATCTGGCGACCGGCGGCGGCGACGTCTCCCAGGCCGAAGTTCTGCTGAAGCGTAAGTTCTCTGACCGTCTGCGCTCTGAGATTGGTCGTCTGGACGTGAAAGACATCGTGACTGATTCCCGCGGTCGTTTGACCCTGGAAGTGCGTGATGCGCTGAACTCCGGTTCTGCAGGTACAGAAGATGAAGTCTCGACGCCGGCAGCCGATGACGCTATCGCTAAAGCGGCAGAACGGGTAGAAGCTGAAACTAACGGTAAGGTTCAGGTAATCAACCCGAACAGTATGGCGGCGCTGGGTATTGAAGTCGTTGACGTACGTATCAAGCAGATCAACCTGCCGGCTGAAGTGTCTGAAGCGATTTACAACCGTATGCGCGCCGAGCGTGAAGCGGTTGCTCGTCGCCATCGTTCACAAGGTCAGGAAGAAGCGGAAAAACTGCGCGCGACCGCGGACTATGAAGTGACCAAGACCCTGGCGGAAGCCGAGCGTCAAGGGCGTATTCTGCGCGGTGAAGGCGATGCCGAGTCGGCAAAACTGTTTGCCGATGCATTCAGTCAGGATCCGGGCTTCTATGCCTTTATCCGTAGCCTGCGCGCCTATGAGAAGAGCTTCCAGAGCAACCAGGACGTGATGGTCCTCAGCCCGGATAGCGATTTCTTCCGTTACATGAAGTCACCGGATTCTGTGCGTAAATAAGCCGGGTCAGTGTGAAATCAGAAGGCGCCTTGCAAGAGGCGCCTTTTTTCATGCCATAGATTGTGATTTTTCTCTCAGCTAGTGGTTTCATATTGCCTGTGAAATGCCGGAGAATGTGAAGAAAGAAAAGGGTTTTGCGGTAATACTCACCGGCGCCAAACTGGCGGCGGTTTTGTTTTTCTATAAGGGTCATCAATAATGAATGCAACAATTTGGCTGGCACTGGCGCTGGTTTTAGTTCTCGAAGGTCTTGGCCCACTGCTTTATCCCCGCGCCTGGCGCAAGATGGTAGCGACTATGAGCCAACTGCCGGACAATTTATTGCGTCGCTTTGGCGGCGGTCTTGTGGTAGCTGGTATCGTCATCTACTACATGTTGAGGAAATCGATTGGCTGATCAAAAAACAATCGTATTACCCTCATTTTGAGTGCAAAAAGTGCTGTAACTCTGAAAAAGCGATGGTAGAATCCATTTTTAAGCAAACGGTGATTTTGAAAAAATGGGTAACAACGTCGTCGTACTGGGCACCCAATGGGGTGACGAAGGTAAAGGGAAGATCGTCGATCTCCTGACTGAACGGGCTAAATATGTTGTGCGCTACCAGGGTGGCCATAACGCAGGCCATACTCTCGTAATCAACGGTGAAAAAACCGTCCTCCATCTTATTCCATCAGGTATTCTCCGTGAGAATGTAACCAGCATCATCGGTAACGGTGTTGTGCTGTCTCCGGCTGCGCTGATGAAAGAGATGAAAGGTCTGGAAGACCGTGGTATCCCTGTTCGTGAGCGTCTGCTGCTGTCCGAAGCCTGTCCGCTTATTCTCGACTATCACGTTGCGCTGGATGTTGCGCGTGAGAAAGCACGCGGTGCGAAAGCTATCGGTACAACCGGTCGCGGTATCGGCCCGGCTTACGAAGATAAAGTCGCCCGTCGCGGCCTGCGCGTTGGCGACCTGTTTGATAAAGCCACCTTCGCTGACAAACTGAAAGAAGTGATGGAATATCACAACTTCCAGTTGGTGAACTTCTATAAAGCAGAAGCGGTCGACTACCAAAAAGTGCTGGACGATGTGATGGCGATTGCCGACATCCTGACCAGCATGGTCGTTGACGTCTCCGATCTGCTGGATCAGGCGCGTCAGCGCGGCGACTTCGTGATGTTCGAAGGCGCGCAGGGCACGCTGCTGGATATCGACCACGGTACCTATCCGTATGTAACTTCCTCCAACACCACTGCTGGTGGCGTGGCGACCGGCTCCGGCCTGGGCCCGCGTTATGTGGATTACGTTCTGGGTATCATCAAAGCTTACTCTACTCGTGTAGGCGCGGGTCCGTTCCCGACCGAGCTGTTTGATGAAACCGGCGAGTTCCTGTGCAAGCAGGGTAACGAATTCGGCGCCACTACCGGCCGTCGTCGTCGTACCGGCTGGCTGGACGCTGTCGCGGTACGCCGCGCGGTGCAGATTAACTCCCTGTCCGGCTTCTGCCTGACCAAACTGGACGTCCTGGACGGCCTGAAAGAAGTGAAAATCTGCGTCGGCTACCGTATGCCGGACGGCCGTGAAGTGACCACCACTCCGCTGGCTGCCGACAACTGGGAAGGTATCGAGCCTATCTACGAAACCATGCCGGGTTGGTCCGAAACCACCTTCGGCGTGAAAGAGCGCAGCGGTCTGCCGCAGGCAGCGCTGAACTATATCCAGCGTATTGAAGAGCTGACCGGCGTGCCGGTTGATATCATCTCTACCGGTCCTGACCGTACTGAGACTATGATTCTGCGCGACCCGTTCGACGCGTAATCATCATCCAGGGGCGCCGTTCGGGCGCCCTTGTTTTTGCAGTTCGCCCGCCCCATTTCAAATAAATTAGCGGCCTGAGCGCTGGCTGGTTTATCATCAATAGAGTTAATACCCGCGGATTCACCGCTTTCCCCTTACCCTGAGGTTGATGTGCAGTTAACGAGTTTCACCGATTATGGATTACGTGCGCTGATTTATATGGCGTCGTTGCCGGATGACCGAATGACCAGTATTTCCGAGGTGACGGATGTCTATGGCGTTTCCCGTAATCATATGGTCAAAATAATCAATCAGTTAAGCCGTGCTGGCTACGTGACGGCCGTGCGGGGAAAGAATGGGGGGATTCGCCTTGGCAAGCCAGCTAAAATGATTCGCGTGGGTGATGTTGTGCGCGATCTTGAGCCGCTATCGCTGGTGAATTGCAGCAGCGAATTTTGCCACATTACTCCCGCTTGCCGCCTGAAACAGGCACTTGCCGAAGCCGCGCAAAGTTTCCTGAAGGAACTGGATAACTACACGCTGGCCGATTTGGTTGAAAAGAATCAACCGCTATATAAATTATTACTGGTGGAAGAAAAGCGCTGAGTGATTCGCGCCGCAGCGTAAAGAGAACTCACAAAGCGGCGGCGTGCGCCACCCAGAGACTTTCATCGGAGATGACAACGGAGGAACCGATATGTCACAAGATCCATTCCAGGAACGCGAAGCTGAGAAGTACGCGAATCCAATCCCGAGCCGGGAATTTATCCTCGAACATTTAACCAAACGCGAAAAACCGGCCAGCCGTGATGAGCTGGCGATTGAGTTAAATATCGAGGGCGAAGAACAAACCGAAGCGCTGCGTCGTCGCCTGCGTGCAATGGAACGCGATGGCCAGTTGGTCTTCACTCGTCGTCAGTGCTATGCGCTGCCGGAACGTCTCGATTTAGTCAAAGGCGTCGTTATTGGCCACCGCGACGGCTACGGCTTTTTACGCGTCGAAGGGCGCAAAGACGACCTGTATCTTTCATCTGAGCAGATGAAAATGTGTATCCATGGCGATCAGGTGCTGGCCCAGCCGTTGGGCGCCGATCGTAAGGGGCGTCGCGAAGCGCGCATCGTTCGCGTGCTGGTGCCGAAAACCAGCCAGATCGTCGGCCGTTATTTCACCGATGCCGGTGTAGGCTTCGTGGTGCCGGATGACAGCCGTCTTAGCTTCGATATCCTGATCCCGCCTGAAGAGATCATGGGCGCGCGTATGGGCTACGTGGTGGTGGTCGAGCTGACCCAGCGTCCAACCCGCCGTACCAAAGCGGTCGGCAAAATAGTTGAAGTGCTGGGCGACAACATGGGCACCGGCATGGCCGTTGATATGGCGCTGCGTACCCATGAGATCCCTTACGTCTGGCCGCCGGCGGTGGAAAAACAGGTTTCCGGCCTCAAAGAGCAGGTGCCCGAAGAAGCAAAAGCCGGGCGCGTCGATTTGCGCTCTCTGCCGCTGGTCACTATTGACGGCGAAGATGCCCGCGACTTCGATGACGCGGTGTATTGCGAGAAAAAACGCGGTGGCGGTTGGCGACTGTGGGTGGCTATCGCCGACGTGAGCTACTACGTGCGCCCCGGTACACCGCTGGACGGCGAAGCGCGCAGCCGCGGGACGTCAGTCTATTTCCCTTCGCAGGTCGTACCGATGCTGCCAGAGGTGCTGTCCAACGGCCTGTGTTCGCTGAACCCACAGGTCGATCGCCTGTGTATGGTCTGCGAAATGACGATCTCGTCAAAAGGCCGGCTGACCGGCTTTAAATTCTATGAAGCGGTGATGAGCTCTCACGCCCGTCTGACCTACACCAAGGTATGGCATATGCTGCAGGGCGATCAGGAGCTACGCGAGCACTATGCGCCGTTGGTGAAGCATATTGAAGAGCTGCATAACCTCTACAAGGTGCTGGATGGCGCCCGTGAAGAGCGCGGCGGTATCTCATTTGAAAGTGAAGAAGCTAAATTCATCTTCAACGCCGAGCGCCGTATCGAGCGTATTGAACAGACTCAGCGTAACGATGCGCACAAGCTGATTGAAGAGTGCATGATCCTGGCGAACATCTCCGCGGCGCGTTTCGTTGAGAAAGCGCAAGAGCCTGCGCTGTTCCGTATTCACGATAAGCCAAGTACCGAAGCGATTACCGCTTTCCGTACCGTGCTGGCGGAGCTGGGGCTGGAACTACCGGGCGGCAACAAGCCGGAGCCGCGCGATTACGCCGAGCTGCTGACTTCCATCGCCGATCGCCCGGATGCGGAAATGCTGCAAACGATGCTGCTGCGCTCCATGAAGCAGGCGGTCTACGATCCGGAAAACCGCGGCCACTTCGGCCTGGCGCTGCAGTCATACGCCCACTTCACCTCGCCGATCCGTCGTTATCCTGACCTGTCGCTGCATCGCGCTATTAAGTATTTACTGGCGAAAGAGCAGGGACATAAAGGCAATAGCACCGAGACCGGCGGCTGGCACTACAGCATGGAAGAGATGCTGCAGCTGGGCGAGCACTGCTCGATGACCGAGCGCCGCGCCGATGAAGCAACGCGCGAAGTGTCAGACTGGCTGAAGTGCGACTTCATGCAGGATCAGGTGGGCAACACCTTCTCCGGCGTGATCGCCAGCGTCACCGGCTTTGGCTTCTTCGTCCGCCTGAACGATCTGTTTATCGATGGTCTGGTACATGTCTCCTCGCTGGATAATGACTACTATCGCTTCGACCAGGTCGGGCAGCGCCTGATCGGCGAGTCCGGCGGCCAGACTTACCGCCTGGGCGACCGCGTGGAAGTGCGCGTCGAAGCGGTCAATATGGATGAGCGTAAGATTGATTTCAGCCTGATTTCCAGTGAACGCGGCCCGCGTAATGTCGGCAAAACTGCACGCGAAAAAGCGAAGAAGGGCGCGCCGGGTAAAAACGGCGGCGGCCGTCGTCGCCAGGTTGGCAAGCAGGTAAACTTCGAGCCGGATAGCGCCTTCCGCAAGGAAAAAGAGAAAGCTAAAGCCAAACCGAAAGGCGAGAAGAAAGCGAAAAAGCCGTCGGCGAAAACGCAGAAAATCGCCGCGGCAACCAAAGCCAAGCGCGCGGCGAAAAAGAAGAACGCCGAGTGATTGACGTCCCTTTACCCTGAAGCCTGCTGGCGCGGGGCGGGGTGATGGGGACGGATAACAGAACCTAAAACGAGTACATCAATGAGTGAAATGATTTACGGCATCCATGCGGTGCAGGCACTGCTGGAACGCGCACCTGAGCGTTTTCAGGAAGTTTTTATTCTGAAAGGCCGTGAGGATAAGCGTCTGCTGCCGCTGATTCATGCCCTTGAAGCGCAGGGCGTGGTGATTCAGGTTGCCAGCCGCCAGTTTCTCGATGAGAAAAGCGAAGGCGCGGTGCACCAGGGCATTATTGCTCGAGTGAAGCCGGGACGTCAGTATCAGGAAAACGATCTGCCGGATCTGCTGGCGCAGTTCGATCAACCGTTCCTGCTGATCCTCGACGGCGTCACCGATCCGCACAACCTCGGCGCCTGCCTGCGTAGCGCCGACGCCGCCGGCGTGCATGCGGTGATCGTGCCGCGCGATCGTTCCGCTCAGCTCAACGCTACGGCGAAGAAAGTCGCCTGCGGCGCGGCGGAAAGCGTGCCGCTGATCCGCGTCACTAACCTGGCGCGGACCATGCGTCTGCTGCAGGAAGAAAACGTGTGGATCGTTGGTACCGCCGGCGAAGCCGACCATACGCTGTTCCAGAGCAAAATGACCGGCCCGATGGCGCTGGTGATGGGCGCGGAAGGCGAAGGTATGCGTCGTCTGACCCGCGAACATTGTGATGAACTGATCAGTATCCCGATGGCAGGTAGCGTCTCTTCGCTGAACGTCTCCGTCGCCACCGGTATTTGCCTGTTTGAAGCGGTGCGCCAGCGCAGCTAAGCCGCCGCGGGCGCGGTAGGTTAGTCGTCCAGCGCCCGCAAATGATCGTTCTTATTGAGCGTCATCAGCGCGGCAATACTGACGACGGCCGTCGCCATCACGTAGTACGCCGGAATATCCAGATTACCGGTCTGTTTAATCAGGCCGGTAATAATCAACCCGGCACAGCCGGAGAAGACAGCATTCGAAAGCGAATAGGCTAAACCCAGCCCGGTATAACGCACTCTGGTTGGGAACATCTCCGCCAGCATCGCCGGCCCAGGCCCGGCCAGAATCCCCACCAGGCCACCCGCAATCAGCACCACGATACCTTTCACCAGCAGCGTACTGCTTTCCGCCTGCAATATTTTCAGCAGCGGTAGCGCCAGTACCAGCAGCAATACCGCAGCCGCGACCATCACCCGCCGACGCCCCCACTTATCGCTGAGCATCCCGGCAGGCAAGATGGTGATGGCGAAGCCAATGTTGGAGATCACCGCAATCAGCAGCGCCTGATTAAAACCGGTGTGCAGCGCGGACTGAAGGTATGAGGGCATGATCACCAGGTAGGTATAACCCGCCGCCGACCATACCATCAGCCGGCCAATACCGGTGAGAATCGCTTTGAGCGTCTGGCGCAAACTGGCGCGGGTTTCCGCGGGCGGCGTAGCCTGCTGCTGGCGTAAAAAGCCCGGCGTCTCTTCCATTTTAACGCGTAGCCACAGCGCGACGATGCCCATCGGTATGGCGAGGAAGAAGGGGATGCGCCAGCCCCAGTCATGCAGCGCTTCGGGGCTCAGTACGGCGGAAATCAGCGCGACCACGCCTGCGCCTGCCAGCAGCCCCAGCGCGACGGTAAAAGATTGCCATGCGCCATACAGACCACGCTTCCCTTTAGGGGCGAACTCGGTCATCAGCGATACCGCACCTCCGTATTCGCCGCCGGCAAACAATCCCTGAAGAATACGTAATCCGGTCAGAATCAGCGGCGCGGCAATACCGATGCTGGCGTAAACCGGCACCAGTCCGATTGCCGTGGTGGCGAGCGTCATCAGCACCAATACGATAATCAGCGTCGGCTTGCGGCCGATGCGGTCGCCGAGGCGGCCAAACACGATGGCGCCCAGCGGGCGAAAGAAAAACGCAATCGCGAAAGAGGCGTAAGTCAGAATCAGCCCGGTCAGCGGCGCTTCCCCATTCAACTGGAAGAAGTTTTTCGCAATCACGGTCGCCAGAAAGCCATAGACCGCAAACTCGTACCATTCAATAAAGTTACCGATAGAACCGGCGATCAGCGCGCGTTTTTGCGCTGCCAATGTTGTGCTGGCGGTGTGCATAGGAAGCCCCGACTGATACAAAACAGTAACGAATGAATAAATTATTCCATACATTTTTAATGAGAAAATTTTAAATTCTTATGCCTGTGATGGGCTTCACGAAGGCGGAGCGGTTTTTTTGTGAGCGTCTAAGCGGCCGACCATACTTACTGTCAGAGCCATTGACGGAGGGAGACATCATGCACTGGCAAACGCATACCGTATTCAATCAACCGACGCCGCTGTGTAACAGCAATCTGTTTTTGTCCGATACCGCGCTTTGTGAGGCAGTGACGCGTGAAGGCGCCGGCTGGGATAGCGATCTGCTCGCCAGCATCGGCCAGCAGTTAGGCACGGCGGAATCGCTGGAGTTGGGGCGTCTGGCCAATAGTAATCCGCCGGAACTGCTACGCTACGACGCCACCGGCGCCCGGTTGGATGACGTCCGGTTTCATCCCGCCTGGCATTTGCTAATGCAGGGACTATGCGCCAACCGGGTGCATAATCTTGCCTGGCAGGAGGATGCCCGCGCGGGTTCATTTGTTGCCCGTACTGCCCGCTTTATGCTGCATGCTCAGGTGGAGGCGGGAACGTTATGCCCGATAACTATGACCTTCGCCGCTACGCCGCTGCTGCAGCGCGCGCTGCCTACCGGCTTTAGCGACTGGCTGCCGCCGTTGCTCAGCGACCGCTATGACCCGCATCTGGCGCCCGGCGATCAGAAGCGTGGGTTGCTGATTGGTATGGGAATGACCGAAAAACAGGGCGGTTCCGATGTGCTCAGTAATACCACCCGGGCGGAAAAAACGGCGGAAGGATTCTATCGGCTGGTGGGCCATAAATGGTTCTTCTCGGTGCCGCAGAGCGATGCGCATCTGGTCCTGGCCCAGGCGTCGGGTGGGCTCTCCTGCTTCTTTGTGCCGCGCTTTCTGCCCGATGGCCAGCGTAATGGCGTGCGCCTGGAGAGGCTGAAAGATAAATTAGGCAATCGCTCCAACGCCAGCAGCGAAGTGGAGTTCTTTGACGCCTGCGGATGGCTGGTGGGCGAAGAAGGTGACGGCGTGCGGCAAATTCTCAAGATGGGCGCGCTGACCCGCTTTGACTGCGCGGCCGGTAGCCATGCTCTGATGCGCCGCGCATACTCGGTGGCGCTGTACCACGCGCTGCAGCGCCAGGCGTTCGGCAAGAATCTGGCCGATCAGCCGATGATGCGTCAGGTGCTGGGACAGATGGCGCTGCGTCTTGAAGGACAAACCGCTTTTCTGTTCCGTCTGGCTCGCGCCTGGGATCGGCGCGACGATGCACATGAAGTGCTATGGGCCCGGTTATTTACCCCAGCCGCCAAGTTTGCTATCTGTCGCGCCGGTATACCGTTTGTCGCCGAGGCGATGGAAGCGCTGGGCGGTATCGGTTATTGCGAAGAGAGCGAACTCCCGCGTTTATACCGTGAGATGCCGGTTAATAGTATCTGGGAAGGCTCCGGCAATATTATGTGTCTCGACGTGATGCGGGTACTTAGCAAGCAGCCTGCGGCGCTAGAAATGCTGGCGGCGGAGTGTGCGGAAGTCAAAGGGCAAAATCGCCATTACGATCGCGCGTGGCGACAGCTTCAGCAACTTTTACGGCGGCCGGTTGAGGCGCAGGGACGAGAAATAGCGCGTCTGGTGTATTGCCTGGGGGCGGGTGCGCAGATGCTGCGCTTTGCGTCGCCGCCGCTGGCCCAGGCATGGTGCCGAATGATGCTGGATACGCGAGGAAGTGTCCGCCTGGACGCTCAACTGCTTGACGATGCGCTGCTGCGAGCAATGGGGCGCGGACGACAGCCGTCTCAGGCGTAAAGAATGGCCTGCACTCGCCAGCTATCCGGCTGCGGCTCTTCATACATTTGAACGATTCGATACCAGGAAGCGCCCTGCTCATCGGCTTTTACAGCAATGGCGTGCTCGACATCCTGCTGACTGCCGGAGATATTATTGACGGAAATCAGACCAATTTCGTTCAGGCCGGTGACGCAATCCGCACTGGCGAATTCGGCTGACTGAGCGGAAGTATTGGCCGTCGCGGTGGTCAGCAACAGGCTGGGTAAGGTCAGTGATCGTTTCATCGTCAGCTCCATTTCACGTAATCCCGAGGGCAGTCCGTTTGCTAACGTTCTGCCAAAAAGGCTGGCCGAACGTTATTATGCGCAGGAGAACGTGAATGGACGCAAAGCAGTGTAAAGCTGATTAAAAACGCATCACGCTGCTATTTATGATACAGAATCGCTTGCGAATACCACTGGCCGGGAACCATGGTGTCATCGATCATGACGATGACGTAGTAATCCGCTTTGGCGGCTTCTGCTTTGGCTTTCAACGCGGTCTCGACATCCATCGGCGAACCGTACATCAGCACGCTGACGGTACCTATCTTTTGCAGGCCCTCAGTCTGATTGCGACGAATCTCCTGCGGATGATCGCTTGCCGGCGGCGGCGCCTCCGGCGTACCCTGCAGGACGCTACATCCGCTTAAGGCGAGAGCCAGTAACCACGGTGTAAACCTACGCATGACCATATCTCGTTTCCTGATAGTGATAGTGTAGTGGTAGCCTGAACATCATTTCTGGGGAATGTTCCCGAATTGTTATCTATCGCGCGATTTTCGAATGAAAATGTTATGAAAGCGTAACCGAGCTCTCAACATTATAATTCACGGCAAAAGCAGAATTTTGGTGGTTGCTTTTTGCGCATTGCGTGATGCCACTATAAAGAAGGAGACGATAAATGATAACACTCGAAATGCGCAATCTGGCGGGCGGTGAAGTGATTCACGCCTGTCCGGCTGGGATGGCGGAGAAACCGCTGCCGATTATCGTCTTCTATCACGGTTTTACCTCTTCCAAACTGGTCTACAGCTACTTTGCCGTCGCGCTGGCCGAAGCCGGCTTCCGGGTGATTATGCCGGATGCCGCCGAACATGGCGCGCGTTTTCACGGCGATGATGCCGGGCGAATGCAGCGCTTTTGGCCGATCCTGCGACAAAACTTTGTTGAGTTTGCCGCACTGCGGGAAGCGATTATCGCTGAGGGGTGGCTGGAAGACGAGCGGCTGGCGGTGGCCGGCGCATCAATGGGCGGCATGACCGCGCTCGGCATCATGACTCATCATCCTGAGCTTAAATGTGTCGCCTGTCTGATGGGCTCGGGCTATTTCAGCACCCTCGCACAGACGCTGTTTCCGTCGCCCGGATTTGATACGGCAAGCCTGGCGGAGTGGGACGTGACTCATCAGTTAGCGGCGCTAGCCGACAAGCCGCTGCTGCTGTGGCACGGCGACGCAGACGACGTGGTTCCGCCCGGCGACACATTTCGCCTGCAGCAGGCGTTAACGCAGAGCGGTCTGGCAACTAACCTGACCTGCCACTGGCAAAAGGGCGTGCGTCACCGCATCACCCCGGAAGCGCTGGACGCGACCACCGCCTTTTTTCTACAGCACCTTTAAACACGGATAACCTGCACGCCCTGATCCTCAAGCTGCTTGAGGATCGTTTCATCGGCCTGCTTGCCGGTAATGACCAGGTCGATTTGGCTGGCCTGGCTGAACAGCATCCCGGCGCGTTCGCCGACTTTGCTGCTATCGACCAGTACCGCCAGTTTGCCAACGACGTTAAGCATTTTCTGTTCAGCCATCGCGGTCAACATATCGGTTTTGTACAATCCCTCGGCGGTTAACCCTTTGCCGCTGGTGAACATCCAGTGCCCGGCATACAGGCTGTTTTCGCTGCCCTGCGGGCTGAGGGTGATGAAGTGGCTGTGGTTATATTGCCCACCCATAATGATCACGCTGTCATGCTCCTGGTCAATCAGGTAGTTGGCCAGCGGCAGGTAGTTGGTGATGATCTGCACCGGTTTGCCGCATAATTCGCGGCCGAGCAGGAAGGCGGTGGAGCCACAGTTGATAACAATGCTTTCGCCCGGCGACACCAGCTGCGAGGCGGCGTGGGCAATCCGCACTTTCTCATCATGGTTTTGCGCCTGATGAATGTTCATTGGCGACCATCGCGGGCGCTGTTCGCTGATGGCTTCCGCGCCGTTACGAACTTTTTTCAGCTTGCCGTTTTCATCCAGCTTATTGATATCGCGTCTTGCCGTCGCCGGAGAGATGCCGAGGCGGGAGATTACCTGTTCAACGGTAACGAATCCCGTTTGCGCCAGCAAATCCAGTAAAATTTGATGTCTTTGCGCTTCAGTCATGAGCGAATCCGATTAAAAGTGACAAGCAAAGATGATATTTGAAATCAACGCTAAATACTAATGCGGAAAGGGAATTCCGGCGGGCGCGCCCGCCCGAATACGGTTAAAAGAAAGATTTGAACGGCAGGTCCGGCTCAATGGTAAAGCAGTCGTCGAACCCGCGTGGGTAGTGGTACTCGAAATTGTCTTTATCCAGCGGCCAGGTAAATTTACCGCCGACCTGCCAGATAAACGGCTTGAAGCCGTATTTCAGACGATCTTTTTTCATCTCCCACAGTACGCGGATCTCTTGCGGATCGGCCTGGAAGTTGGACCAGATATCGTGATGGAACGGGATAACCACTTTGGTATTCAGCGATTCCGCCATGCGCAGGATATCGGCGCTGGTCATTTTGTCGGTGATGCCGCGCGGGTTTTCCCCGTAGGAACCGAGGGCGACGTCAATCTGATGCTCGTTGCCGTGCTTCGCGTAGTAGTTGGAATAATGGGAGTCGCCGCTGTGGTACAGGTTGCCGCCCGGCGTTTTAAACAGATAGTTGACCGCGCGCTGGTCCATTCCGTCCGGCAGCACGCCGGCGGCTTTTTGCTCGGCTGGCAGGGTAATGAGCGCAGTACGATCGAATGCGTCGAGCGCGTGGATCTCAATGTCTTTGATCTTCACCACATCGCCCGGTTTCATGACGATGCAGCGTTCTGCCGGCACGCCCCAACCAATCCACAGGTCAACGCAGGTTTTTGGCCCGATAAACGGCACATCGGCGGCGCAGTTTTGCATCACCGCGGCGGCGACGTTAACGTCGATATGATCGTTGTGATCGTGCGTCGCCAGCACGGCGTCAATTTGGCGGATGGCGAAAGGATCGAGCACGAATGGCGTAGTGCGCAGGTTCGGCTGTAGTTTTTTCACCCCGGCCATGCGCTGCATCTGGTGGCCGGTTTTCATCAGCGGATTACCGTGGCTCTGCTTACCGGTGCCGCACCAGAAATCGACGCAAATATTAGCGCCGCCTTCCGATTTAAGCCAAATACCGGTGCATCCCAGCCACCACATGGCAAAGGTGCCCGGCGCAACCTGCTCTTGTTCGATCTCTTCATTCAGCCAGCTGCCCCATTCCGGGAAAGTGCTCAAAATCCAGGATTCACGGGTGATGGTTTGCACTTTACTCATCTATCTCTTCCTCTTTTATTTCAAAAATAATCAATTGGTGATTTGTTTTGATTGATATTGTCACTGTTTTTTCAGGAATGCAATCGGCTATTTTCGATAAAAAGCGCTGATATCGTTGCGCTAACGCGCTGATAAACCCTGAATTTAATATCATGGATGTATGTATATTGTTGATATTAGTGGTTTGTTTGGTTGTGATATGACGTAGTGGAAAATACACGCATAAAAAATGTGATTATTTGCGTGATGCGTCACATTTAATCAAATTCAATCTTGTTGTGATTGTTTTTGATTATTAGAGTGAGGGCGACGACAACTGCTGAGCGTCATGCGCGTTCAAAGCCTTCCTCTTCTGGAGTGTGTTATGGAGATCCTCTACAACATCTTTACCGTCTTCTTTAATCAGGTAATGACTAATGCCCCGCTGCTGCTGGGTATCGTGACCTGCCTTGGCTATATCTTGTTGCGTAAAAGCGTCAGCGTGATTATCAAAGGCACGATCAAAACCATCATAGGTTTCATGCTGTTACAAGCCGGCTCCGGCATTCTTACCAGCACCTTTAAGCCGGTGGTGGCGAAAATGTCAGAGGTTTATGGCATCAATGGCGCGATTTCCGACACCTACGCCTCAATGATGGCGACCATCGACCGGATGGGTGAAGCCTATAGCTGGGTGGGGTATGCGGTGCTGTTGGCGCTGGCGCTAAATATCTGTTACGTCCTGCTGCGCCGCATTACCGGCATCCGCACTATCATGCTGACTGGCCATATCATGTTTCAGCAGGCGGGGCTGATTGCGGTCTCTTTCTTCATCTTCGGCTACTCCATGTGGACGACCATTATCTGTACCGCGGTACTGGTCTCCCTGTACTGGGGGATCACCTCCAACATGATGTTCAAGCCGACTCAACTGGTTACCGACGGTTGCGGCTTCTCTATCGGACACCAACAGCAGTTTGCCTCGTGGATTGCCTATAAAGTGGCGCCGTATCTGGGGAAAAAAGAGGAGAGCGTCGAAGACCTCAAGCTGCCGGGCTGGCTCAATATCTTCCACGACAACATCGTCTCTACCGCGATTGTGATGACCATTTTCTTTGGCGCCATTCTGCTCTCCTTTGGCATCGACGTTGTACAGGCGATGGCGGGCAAAACCCACTGGACGGTCTATATCCTGCAGACCGGTTTCTCCTTCGCCGTGGCTATTTTCATCATTACCCAGGGCGTGCGTATGTTCGTCGCCGAGCTGTCCGAAGCCTTTAACGGCATCTCTCAGCGCCTGATCCCCGGCGCTGTGCTGGCGATTGACTGCGCCGCTATCTATAGCTTCGCGCCGAATGCCGTGGTCTGGGGCTTTATGTGGGGCACCATCGGCCAACTGATTGCCGTGGGTATTCTCGTCGGCGTTGGTTCCTCCATCCTGATCATCCCGGGCTTTATCCCAATGTTCTTCTCTAACGCGACGATTGGCGTCTTTGCTAACCACTTCGGCGGCTGGCGCGCGGCGCTCAAGATCTGTCTGGTGATGGGCATGATAGAAATCTTCGGCTGCGTGTGGGCGGTGAAGCTGACCGGGATGAGCGCCTGGATGGGGATGGCGGATTGGTCAATCCTGGCGCCGCCGATGATGCAGGGCTTCGCATCGATAGGGCTGGCGTTTATGGCCGTCATTATTCTGATTTCACTGGCTTATATGTTCTTCGCCGGCCGCGCGCTGCGCGCCGAGGAAGACGCGGAAAAACAACTGGCAGAAGCCTCTGCTCAATAAGGAGTTCTGATTATGACCGTACGTATTCTGGCTGTGTGTGGCAACGGGCAAGGTAGTTCCATGATCATGAAAATGAAGGTGGACCAGTTCCTGACGCAATCAAACATCGACCACACGGTGAACAGCTGCGCGGTAGGTGAGTATAAAAGCGAGCTAAACGGCGCGGATATCATTATTGCCTCGACCCACATCGCAGGCGAAATCACCGTCACTGGCAATAAATATGTGGTTGGCGTGCGTAATATGCTGTCGCCTGCGGATTTCGGCCCAAAACTGCTTGAAGTGATCAAAGCCCACTTCCCGCAGGATGTGAAATAAGGAGCCGCCATGAAACTTCATGATTCTCTGGCGCAGAACCACTCCATACGCCTGCAGGCGGAGGCGGAAAGCTGGCAGGAGGCGGTGAAAATCGGCGTCGATCTGCTGGTGGCCGCCGACGTAGTGGAACCGCGTTACTACCAGGCGATCCTCGATGGCGTCGCGCAGCATGGCCCCTATTTTGTTATCGCGCCGGGGCTGGCGATGCCGCACGGCCGTCCGGAAGAGGGCGTTAAGAAAACCGGCTTTGCGCTGGTGACGCTCAAAAAACCGCTAATTTTCAATCACGAAGATAACGACCCGGTCGACATTCTGATCACCATGGCGGCAGTTGACGCCACCACCCACCAGGAGGTGGGCATCATGCAGATCGTTAACCTGTTTGATGACGAAGCCAATTTCGACCGTTTACGCGCCTGCCGCACCGAGCAGGAAGTGCTGGATTTAATTGAAAACGCCACTGCGGCGGCTGTTTAAGAGGGAGTTGATACGATGTCTCAGTTACCAATGTTGCAGGTTGCGCTGGATAACCAAACCCTGTCTCACGCCTATGAGACCACCCGGCTGATCGCCGAAGAGGTGGATATCATTGAAGTCGGCACTATTCTCTGCGTCGGCGAAGGGGTGCGCGCGGTGCGCGATCTGAAAGCGCTGTATCCGCATAAAATCGTGCTGGCGGATGCCAAAATCGCCGATGCCGGTAAAATCCTGTCGCGGATGTGCTTTGAAGCCAACGCCGACTGGGTGACCGTGATCTGCTGCGCCGATATCAACACCGCCAAAGGGGCGCTGGATGTCGCCAAAGAGTTCAATGGCGACGTACAAATTGAACTGACCGGCTTCTGGACCTGGGAGCAGGCGCAGGCGTGGCGTGATGCGGGTATTCAGCAGGTGGTCTATCACCGCAGCCGAGACGCGCAGGCCGCGGGCGTGGCGTGGAGCGAGGCGGATATCAGCGCGATTAAGCGCCTTTCCGATATGGGCTTCAAAGTCACCGTGACCGGCGGACTGGCGCTGGAAGACCTGCCGCTGTTCGCCGGTATCCCTATTCACGTCTTTATTGCCGGGCGCAGCATCCGCGATGCCGCCTCGCCGGTGGAAGCGGCTCGCCAGTTTAAACGCTCTATCGCCCAGCTGTGGGGTTAAGGAGCGGTTATGTTGTCGAAACAAATTCCGCTCGGTATCTATGAAAAAGCGCTCCCCGCCGGGGAGTGCTGGCTGGAGCGGTTACAGCTTGCGAAAGCGCTGGGTTTTGATTTTGTTGAAATGTCGCTTGATGAAACCGATGCCCGTCTCGCCCGGCTGGACTGGAGCCAGGAGCAGCGCCTCGCGCTGGTCAAGGCGGTAGCCGAAACCGGCGTCCGGGTACCATCGATGTGCCTTAGCGCCCATCGTCGTTTTCCGCTCGGCAGCGAAGATGACGCGGTGCGCAAGCAGGGGCTGGATATCATGCGTAAAGCCATTCAGCTGGCGCAGGATGTGGGGATTCGGGTGATCCAACTGGCGGGCTACGATGTTTATTACCAGCAGGCAAATGATGAAACGCGCCGCCGTTTTCGTGAAGGCCTGAAAGAGAGCGTCGAGATGGCCAGCCGGGCCCAGGTCACGCTGGCGATGGAAATCATGGACTATCCGCTGATGAACTCGATCAGTAAGGCGCTGGGTTATGCCCACTACCTGAACAATCCGTGGTTCCAGCTTTATCCGGATATTGGCAATTTATCGGCGTGGGATAACGACGTACAGATGGAATTGCAGGCCGGCATGGGGCATATCGTGGCGGTACATGTCAAAGATACGAAGCCCGGCGTCTTTAAAAACGTGCCGTTTGGTGAAGGGGTCGTCGATTTTGAACGTTGCTTCAAAACGCTCAAGCAGACGGGCTACTGCGGTCCGTATCTGATTGAGATGTGGAGCGAAACCACCGATGACCCGGCGGCGGAAGTCGCGAAAGCCCGTGACTGGGTGAAGGCGCGGATGGCCCGCGCAGGCCTGACGGAGGCGGCATAATGCAGCAGCTTAAACAGCAGGTATTTGCAGCTAATATGGATCTGCCGCGCTACGGGCTGGTGACCTTTACCTGGGGCAACGTCAGCGCAATCGACCGGCAGCGTGGGCTGGTGGTGATTAAGCCCAGCGGCGTAGCCTACGAGTCAATGACCGTCGATGATATGGTGGTGGTCGATTTGCAGGGCAACGTGGTGGAAGGGCGCTGGCGTCCCTCTTCTGATACCGCTACCCACCTTGCGTTATACCGCCGTTATTCCGGCCTTGGCGGGGTGGTGCATACCCACTCGACGCACGCTACCGCCTGGGCGCAGGCGGGGCTGGCAATCCCGGCGCTCGGCACCACCCACGCGGACTACTTCTTCGGCGATATCCCCTGCACCCGGGCGCTCAGCGCACAGGAAGTGAAAGAGGCCTATGAGCTGAACACCGGGAAGGTGATTATCGAAACGCTGGGCGAGGCTAACCCGTTACATACGCCAGGAATCGTTGTCTACCAGCACGGTCCCTTCTCCTGGGGGAAAGATGCCCACGAGGCGGTGCACAATGCGGTGGTGATGGAAGAAGTGGCGCGAATGGCGTGGATCGCCCGCGGCATTAATCCGCAGCTACAGCCCATCGACAGCTGGCTAATGGAGAAACATTTTCTGCGTAAACACGGGCCTGACGCCTACTACGGGCAGAAGTAAGTTACGCGCTCCGGGGCTTTCACCTCAGGGTGAAGCAACTGGTCTGGCCCCGGAGCCGTTTTTAACCCTGACGATAGGCCGATGGCATACAGCGCATGCCGATGAGCGTCAGCAGACAGATAACCGCGCCGGCGTAAAACGTCGATGCGGCGCCGAAGCTTTCCCAGAGTATCCCCGCGCCGGTACTGGCCAGCAGCAGCGCCAGCCCGCTCATCAGGTTGAACATGCCGAATGCCGTACCGCGTAGTTCCGGAGGCGCGGTATGCGCAACCATGGCCGCCAGTAGGCCTTGAGTCATCCCCATGTGAATCCCCCACAGCGCGACGCCGATCAGCAGCGTGCTCCAGTGGCCGCTGAGCGCCAGCACGATATCGGCGAGGATCAGCACCAGCAGCCCCCATTGCAGCAGTTTACTGTGGCTCATGCTGTCAGAGAGCTTACCGAACGGGTAAGCCGTGAGGCTGTAGACCAGGTTCATCGCGACCATGACCAGCGGAATAGTAAACAGCGGGATCTCCATCTGCTGGGCGCGCAGTACCAAAAAGGCTTCGCTGAAGCGGGCGAGGGTGAAAATACTGCCGATCGCCACCACCCACCAGTAGGCGGCGGAGAGCTTTTTCAGGTTTTCGCGCTTCAGCGGGTTGCTACGTTTGTGCGCGATGGCGGATTTCGGCTCCTGCAAGCCAAAGCCCAGTAGAGCAATGGATAGCACGGCGGGAATGACCGCCACCCAGAAGATAGCGTGAAAATCGTTGGCCCAGATGAACATCAGCAGCACCGCCAGCAGCGGGCCGAGAAAGGCGCCGACGGTATCCAGCGCCTGGCGTAACCCGTAGGCAGCGCCACGGATCTCCGGCGGTGTTACGTCGGCGACCAGCGCATCGCGCGGCGCTCCGCGGATACCTTTTCCGACGCGGTCGATCATGCGGGCGCTAAATACCACCCCGGCGCTCGGCGCGAGGGCAAACAGCGGTTTACTCAGCGCCCCCAGCCCGTAGCCAAGCAGCGCCAGCCCTTTGCGTTTGCCAACGTAGTCGCTAATGACGCCGGAGAAGACTTTGAGAATTAAGGCAGTGGCTTCGGCCAGCCCTTCGATAAGACCGATAATAATGACGCTGGCGCCGAGCGTGGTGGCCATAAACAGCGGGAGCAGGCTGTGGATCATCTCGGATGAGACATCCATTAGCAGGCTGACGCCGCCGAGCACCCAAACTCCTTTCGGGATGCGACCTAACGTCGCGAAACGCGGGACCATCAATCACTCCTGATTAACAAACGGTGAATTGATGATTAAATCAGGTTGCGATGACGCTGGTAAGTCAGTTTGGAAAATAATTCTCAATTGCGTTTACATCGGCTATCGCTTCGCCCCTCGTGAGGAGAGGCGAAGCATCGACCTGGGTTAGCGGTAAATAGCGGCGCTGGCATGAATAAGGCCATTGCTCTGCGGTTCGTGAATCAGGATTGGCTGGAAGTACTTCGCTCCCAGGGCATCACTTTCCTGGTTCAGGGCCTGGTCGGCCTCTTGCTCGCTAGCCATATTATGGTTGATATAAATTACGCCCAGACTCTGCACATCGTCCATGTTGCGAGCCTGACGCCCATCGATTTTGATGGCTGCCAGCGCGTTGGCGCTAAGGAGTAGCGCAGCCATAACGGCGATGATAATGCTTTTCATAGAACGCTCCTTACTGACAGTACGGGTAAAACGCTGGACTCCTCTTGCTGGTGTCTGGCCATTGATTAAATTGTAATCGCTGGCGCGTCGCCTGATAGCGACCTTTTCTGATGCAGTTGTTCAAAAAAATGCCGCGTTCGTTATTGGTTAATTTTAAATCACCCACTTAGCCCAGCTTGGCGCTTAGTGCGAATTATTTGTGCAAATGCGCTTGTGTTCCTGGGGGGGCGCAATTAGAATGACGCGTCAATTTTTCAGCCGCCCTTTAACACGTTCCTTGCCTCCATGGGCCGCGGCTGACCCAGACAGGAGGCTGAATAATCCGTAAGGAGCAATTCGATGCGTCATTACGAAATCGTTTTTATGGTCCATCCTGACCAGAGCGAACAGGTTCCGGGCATGATCGAACGTTACACTGGTGCAATCACTGCAGCAGAAGGTACGATCCACCGTCTGGAAGACTGGGGCCGCCGTCAGCTGGCTTATCCGATCAACAAACTGCACAAAGCTCACTACGTTCTGCTGAACGTTGAAGCGCCGCAGGAAGCGATCGATGAGCTGGAAACTAACTTCCGCTTCAACGACGCCGTTATCCGCAGCATGGTAATGCGTACTAAGCACGCTGTTACCGAAGCATCTCCGATGGTTAAAGCGAAAGACGAGCGCCGTGAGCGTCGTGAAGATTTCGCTAACGAAACCGCAGATGATTCTGAAGCTGGGGATTCTGAAGAGTAATCCTGATGACCAACCGTCTGGTGTTGTCCGGCACCGTGTGCAGGATGCCCCTTCGAAAGGTCAGCCCGTCAGGAATTCCTCATTGCCAGTTCGTGCTTGAGCATCGTTCTGTGCAGGAGGAAGCCGGTTTTCACCGGCAGGCGTGGTGCCAAATGCCCGTTATTATTAGCGGACACGAGAACCAGGCCATTACTCACAGTATAACGGTCGGTAGCGCAGTCACCGTTCAAGGGTTCATTAGTTGCCATAAGGCAAAGAACGGCTTGAGTAAAATGGTTCTGCATGCCGAGCAGATTGAATTGATAGATTCTGGAGACTAGCCATATGGCACGTTATTTCCGTCGTCGCAAGTTCTGCCGTTTCACCGCGGAAGGCGTTCAAGAGATCGACTATAAAGATATCGCTACGCTGAAAAACTACATCACCGAAAGCGGTAAGATTGTCCCAAGCCGTATCACCGGTACCCGTGCAAAATATCAGCGTCAGCTGGCTCGCGCTATCAAACGCGCACGCTACCTGTCCCTGCTGCCGTACACTGATCGTCATCAGTAATCGGTCACGGTCCATTAATACGACTTTGAGAGGATAAGGTAATGCAAGTTATTCTGCTTGATAAAGTAGCAAACCTGGGTAGCCTGGGTGATCAGGTAAACGTTAAAGCGGGCTATGCTCGTAACTTCCTGGTACCACAGGGTAAAGCTGTTCCAGCTACCAAGAAAAATGTTGAGTTCTTCGAAGCGCGCCGCGCTGAACTGGAAGCCAAACTGGCTGACGTTCTGGCCGCTGCTAACGCACGTGCTGAAGCAATCAACGCACTGGGCACCGTTACCATCGCGTCCAAATCTGGCGACGAAGGTAAACTGTTCGGTTCCATCGGTACTCGCGACATCGCTGACGCTGTTTCTGCAGCTGGCGTTGCCGTTGCGAAGAGCGAAGTTCGCCTGCCGAACGGCGTTCTGCGCACCACCGGTGAGCACGAAGTAGACTTCCAGGTTCACAGCGAAGTCTTCGCTAAACTGGTTGTTAACGTTGTAGCTGAGTAATTTTTTACTCAACTCACGTCGATGCGCCGGCCTTGTGCCGGCGTTTTGCTTTTTAGCGCCAGCCTGATTTTTATCTGGTATGGTAGCTATTCTCTCCACTTTCTGGATGATAAAATAAAACACGATTTTATTTCCGGTAAAGTTAATGGACGCTTCCTTTCCGACCCCCTCGATTTTTGCCAATAAAAAAGTAGCTTATGTCTGCGCGACCCTATGCTGTCTGCTGTGGGGCAGTTCTTATCCGGCGATTAAAAACGGCTATGAGCTTCTGCACATCGCCACCGATGATGTTCCCTCAAAAATTGTTTTTGCCGGATATCGCTTCCTGTTTGCGGGCTTATTGTTGCTGCTGTTTGCGCTCGCGCAGCGCAAACCCATCGCCCGGCTCAATGGCCGCCAGTGCGGGCAGCTGGCGATGCTGGGGCTGACGCAGACCGCTATCCAGTACGCCTTCTTCTACGTTGGCCTGGCATTCACCACCGGAGTGAAGGGATCGATTATGAATGCCACCGGGACGTTCTTCAGCGTTCTGCTGGCGCATTTTATCTACCAGAATGACCGGCTCAGCTATAACAAAACTATCGGCTGTGTGCTGGGCTTCGTCGGCGTGATGTTGGTGAACTTCAACACCTCATTGGGCGATTTTAATTTTGTCTGGCAGGGGGATGGATTTGTCGTGCTGGCGGCGTTCATCCTCTCGGCGGCGACGCTCTACGGCAAACGCATCTCGCAAACCGTCGACCCAACGGTGATGACCGGCTGGCAACTGGCCTTCGGCGGCCTGGTGCTGGTGGCGGGCGGGTATTTGACCGGCGGGGAGCTACGGATGCACAGCCTGACCGCAGCGATGATCCTTGGCTATTTAACTCTGCTGTCGTCGATAGCTTTCGCACTATGGAGCGTGCTGCTCAAGCACAACCGCGTCAGTATGATTGCGCCGTTTAACTTTGTTATCCCGGTGGCCGGGACGGTGCTGTCGGCGATCTTTCTTGGCGAGAATATTTTTGAGTGGAAGTACGCGATCGCACTGGTGTTGGTATGCGTAGGGATCCGCTGGGTGAACAAAAACCAGGCGCGTTAGGCCGGGTGTTCGACCCGACCTAAGCGAAGTGTTTATCGCGCGCGCACGAAGCTGCCGTTCGACTGGCGGGTGAACAGCACCTGCTGGCCGTTGCCGGTATCGATAGTGAGGCCGGTGACGACGCCGTTGGCGTTCTGGCGAATTTGCACCGTTTGTCCACTTTGCAAGGTGCTTAATGGTTTGCCGGCGCCTTCGACCTGCGCCATGGCATAGACGTCAGTGGCTGGCAGACCGTGGTCGCGGAACAGCTGCGCCAGCGTTTTGCCGGATTCAATCCGGTAGGTGCGCCACTGCTGTTCAATGCCCGGAGCAGACTGCTGCTGCGCCGGTTGTTGATACGGCTGAGAAGAGGAAGCGGTTTGCGTCTGGTCTGGCTGTTCATCCTGAATGGCTTCAGGCGCCACAGGCGCAACCTGGTCGGCATCGCTGACCGTCGGTGTATTGGTGATTGGCGGAAGCGGCACGGCCTGATTGCCCGAACCTTGCGGCTGAGACTGGGACTGCAGATCGAGATTAGCTTCGCGGCTGGCCTGGGTCGGCGTGCTGTTATCGCCGGAGGGGAGCAGGAAACCAATAATGACCAGCAGGAAGCCGGCGATGATGCCGCGGCGATGCATGGGCGGTAGCGGATCCATGAGACGAAGTTGATCCGGGGCGTGCCAGATCTTCGCCAGGGTAGATGTCAATTCAAAGCGCCCGGGCATGGCTTTCCTCCTGCTCCGCATATTTTTATCCTGCTTATGAGTATAGACGGCTAACGTCCTGAAGGTAGAGGTTAACCTGATATCGCCTATTGTTTCTGTTTCGCTGAGATTTGTCATCATCCGCCGACAAAGTTTTACCCATTCCTCTATGGCTGTTATGCTTTCGAACGCTTTTCTCAAGATGTTTATCACCAAAAAAAGGAACAAAGATGGCAACCCCGACTTTTGACACTATCGAAGCGCAGGCAAGTTACGGTATCGGCTTGCAGGTTGGACAACAACTGAGCGAATCCGGCCTGCAGGGGCTGCTGCCGGAAGCGCTGGTTGCCGGCATTGCCGATGCGCTGGAAGGCAACCAGCCGCAGGTGCCGGTTGAAGCCGTACACCGCGCGCTGCGTGAAATCCATGAACGCGCTGACGCCGTGCGTCGCGAGCGCTTCCAGGCGATGGCCGCTGATGGCCAGAAATACCTCGATGAAAACCGTGAAAAAGAAGGCGTGAACAGCACTGAATCCGGCCTGCAGTTCCGCGTACTGACGCAGGGCGAAGGCCCGATCCCGGCGCGCACCGACCGCGTACGCGTTCACTACACCGGCAAACTTATCGACGGTACCGTGTTCGATAGCTCCGTGGCCCGCGGCGAACCGGCTGAATTCCCGGTGACCGGCGTGATCGGCGGCTGGATCGAAGCGCTGACCCTGATGCCGGTAGGTTCCAAATGGGAACTGACTATTCCGCACAACCTGGCTTATGGCGAGCGCGGCGCGGGTGCTTCTATCCCGCCATTCAGCACCCTCATCTTTGAAGTTGAGCTGCTGGACATTATTTAAGCACCAGGGGCTTCCTCTCCTGTCAGGGGGAGGGAGCCGATAAAAATAGTGTAAAATCCTTAAGTTATAAATTTATTGGAATTTTGTATTGCATATAAGTTCGTTGAGTGTATTTTTGTGAGCTGTTTCGCGTTACATTGGTGATATAACACTCACTTTAAACATAAAATTAACATTATATCTAAATCATAGTATTCATCCCTCCGATTCTTACCTAATATCGATAAACCCTCTTGCCAGGGTTGCGACAAATGACAGGCCAACAGAGCCTGAACAACACAGACAGGTACAACAGGAAGAAAATCACATGGTAGATCAGGTCAAAGTCGTTGCCGACGAGCAGGAGACGACTGAACAATCGCTACGGCGAAATCTCACTAACCGGCATATTCAGCTTATTGCTATCGGCGGGGCGATCGGCACCGGGCTGTTTATGGGGTCTGGCAAGACCATCAGTCTCGCCGGGCCATCCATTATTTTTGTTTATATGATCATCGGTTTTATGCTGTTTTTCGTCATGCGTGCCATGGGCGAATTACTGCTGTCGAACCTCGAATATAAATCATTCAGTGACTTCGCCTCCGACCTGTTAGGGCCGTGGGCGGGGTATTTTACCGGCTGGACCTACTGGTTCTGCTGGGTGGTCACCGGGATGGCGGACGTTGTCGCCATCACCGCCTACGCGCAGTTCTGGTTCCCCGGGCTTTCTGACTGGGTCGCTTCGTTAGCGGTTATCCTGCTGCTGCTGGGCCTGAACCTCGCGACCGTGAAGATGTTTGGCGAAATGGAGTTCTGGTTCGCGATGATCAAAATCGTCGCCATCGTGGCGCTGATCGTGGTCGGCCTGGTGATGGTGATGATGCACTTTAAATCGCCGACCGGCGTTGAAGCTTCATTCGCGCATCTGTGGAATGACGGCGGCTGGTTCCCGAAAGGCCTCAGCGGTTTCTTTGCCGGCTTCCAGATAGCGGTATTCGCCTTCGTGGGGATTGAGCTGGTGGGTACTACCGCGGCGGAAACCAAAGACCCGGAAAAATCGCTGCCGCGGGCGATCAACTCCATCCCGCTGCGTATCATTATGTTCTACGTCTTCGCGCTGATTGTGATTATGTCGGTGACGCCGTGGAGCTCCGTCGTGCCGAGCAAGAGCCCGTTCGTTGAGCTGTTTGTTCTGGTCGGCCTGCCGGCTGCCGCCAGCCTGATCAACTTCGTGGTACTGACTTCCGCTGCCTCTTCCGCTAACAGCGGAGTGTTCTCCACCAGCCGTATGCTGTTCGGTCTGGCGCAGGAAGGCCAGGCGCCGAAAATGTTCGCCAAGCTGTCTAAACGCGCGGTGCCGGCGAAGGGCTTAACCTTCTCCTGCATGTGCCTGCTGGGCGGCGTGGTGATGCTGATGGTCAACCCGAGCGTGATTGCTGCTTTCACCATGATCACCACGGTGTCGGCGATTCTGTTCATGTTCGTCTGGACCATTATCCTCTGCTCTTACCTGGTCTATCGTAAAAAGCGTCCGCAGCTGCACGAGAAGTCCATCTATAAGATGCCGCTGGGTAAAGTGATGTGCTGGGTGTGCATGGCCTTCTTCGTCTTCGTACTGGTGCTGTTGACGCTGGAAGATGATACTCGCGAAGCGCTGATGGTTACCCCGCTGTGGTTTGTTCTGCTGGGCGCGGGCTGGCTGTTTGCCGGTAAAAAACGTCTGGCGAAATAAAAAAGGCCACCCGGAGTGGCCAATAAACTGACAATGTCGAGAGGGCGCCTGCGGGCGCCTTTTTTTATGATTTTCCGGCGAGGGCACGCGGGAACAGCACGTTATTTTCCAGACTGATGTGCTCCATCAGGTCGTCAATCATCTCGTTAATGCCGTTGTACATCGCTTTCCAGGTGGTGCAGGCTTCCGGCGGCGGTGTCACGTTATGGGTGATGTGCTTGATGACTTCCAACAGTTCGCCCGCTTCGTCGTGCTCGCTTTCCATCACGCTGATAGGACCACCGGCCTGGGTTCCCATCCCCTGCTTGATCATCGGGAACAGGATCTGCTCCTCTTTCATCATGTGGCTGGAGAGTTCCTGGTGCAGCATGGTCAGATATTTGGTTAGTCCTTTTGGCACGTTCGGCTTATCGGCGTGGACGCGTTCAACCTTGGTTGCCTGCAGAATCAGTTCCGGCAGCTGTTCGCGGTGACGATCATGATAGCGGACGATGATGTGGTCGATGATGTCGGTGAACGGCGCGGCGCGCCAGTCGCGCTCGATCGGCTGCTCGGCCAGTTTTGTCAGCTCGGCTTCAATTGCCGCGACGTCCAGCGCTTTGCGCGCCGCCGCGCGATCCAGGGTTTGTTTGCCGCCGCAGCAGTAATCCATATCGTATTTACGGAACAGCGCGGAGGCGCGCGGGATGCTCAGCGCCAGCTCGCCTAAAGGTTGGTCACGGAAAGCCATAGCAATTACCTCGTCATCAAGAATATAAGATGCATATTAAATGCATCTTTAATCCATGGGAATACCCCTTTAGGATACCAGGCTATTTTTTTGGCTCGACGCGCAGTTCCTGCAGAACCGGTTTTTCCGGGCGGGCGCGAACCGCCGACACCACGCCGAGTACCAGCAGCAGGATCCCGCTCAGCGTCAGCAGCGGCGGCAGGCTCTGGCGTAGCAGGAAGGTGTACAGCAGACCAGCCAGCGTCTCGAAGACGATCAGCGGCCCGAGGATCACCGTCGGCAGACGCTGGCTGGCGACGTTCCAGCACAGCGCGCCAACCCACGAGCAGAGCACGGCAATCGCCAGCATCAGCGCGATGAATACCGCCGGGCGCGGGCCGAAGGGGAGCGGAAAGTTGAGGTGTTGGCCCTGCAGCCACCAGCAGGCGGCGATGTAACCGACCAGCGAGAGCGGCAGGGTGACCAACGCCTGTGCGGTGGCCCACATCATCGGCGGCTTATCCGGGTTTTCACGCAACCAGCGGGCGTTGCGCAGGGCATACCACGCCCAGCAGACGACGGCGATCAGCGCGAGAACAATGCCCGAACCATAGCGCCACGGGCTGAAATCAGGAAGCCCGTGCTGCAGCTCCGCCACGTTGACGCACACCAGCCCCAGCGCAATACAGATTAGCGCCGGAAATAGCCGCCGCCACGGCAGCTTGCCATCGCGCTGGCTATACAGCAGGTTGGCGCACACCGGCAGTACTACCGGCAGGGTGCCGATAATCATTGTCGATACCGGCGCGCCGGTGCGCTGAATGGCGCTGGCCAGACAGAAGTAATAGATCAGGTTTCCCATCATGGTCAGCGCCAGCGCGGTCCACCAATCTTTAACGCTCAGTTGCCGCAGACGCGCGCGGCCGAGCCACGCCAGCGGCAGGGCGATAAGTCCCAGCGCCAGATAGCGCCCCATCGACTGCAGCACCGCCGGATATTCCGGCACCAGCAAGGGGCCAACGAAAATCAGTCCCCACATTAACCCCGCCAGCAGGGCATACAACACGCCGCTAATCATGATGACATCCATCTTCAGTTTGCTTGCGCCAAGTGTAGGAGGGTACGAGGGAAAGAATATTGTATGAGATTGCGCTTTAGCGCCCGGCGACCTGCTTTTGGTAACGCACCGGTGTGATGCCGTAGCGACGGGTGAAGGCGCGGGTTAAATGTGACTGGTCGGTTAACCCGGCGGCGATGGCCACTTCGGCGGCAGGCATGCCGTGGGTCAGAAACGCCTTGGCGCGCCACAGGCGAATCGCCATCAGCATCTGGTGCGGGGTAACGTGAAAGTGGGCTTTAAACTGGCGCTGGAAGTGATAGGGGCTGAGCGCTGCCACCTGCGCCAGTTCATCAAGGCTGACGGCGCGCATATAGTTATCGTGCAGGTAGTCGCGTACCCGATCGAAGCGGTGCGCCGCTTCCGGCGCCATTGGCGCATGGTGAGCCAGCGGGCGGAAGGTATCAACCAGGTCGAGCAGCATTCCTTGCTGCGCCAGCGGATCGTCAGCGTGCCACAGGCCGTAAATCAGTTGGCCGATTTGCCGGGCACGCTGCGGCTCCTGGCGCACAACCTCACTGAACCACCAGTGGCGAACGCCGGTGAAGGCTTCCAGCCGATCCGGCTCCAGATAAATCATCCGGTAGCGCCAGCCTTCGGCGGTTTCCGCCTCGCCGGTATGGAGCTCATCCGGATTCATGGTGACGATGGAATTGGCTGAAGCGACGTGCTGGCTGCCGCGATAGCGAAAGCGTTCGGCGCCTTGTTCAATCACGCCGATGCCGAAGGCTTCATGGGTATGCGGTTCAAAGGCATAACGGGAAATATGGGCGTGATAGAGCTCAACGCCGGGAAGTTGTTCGAGATGGCGAAAGCGCGCGCGGTCTTTTTCATCGCTAAATTGTGGTGGTACACCCTGCATGCCGTGTCTCCCGACGATTCATCCCTTCAATATTAGAGATGAAGCGCCGGGACGCAACCGCAAAAACTGACAGGGAGCGGTTAAATGATGCCTTTTACGCTATCGGCAAGCGACGTGGTCGGGCGGCCAATCAGTTTGCTCAGAGTGTGGCTGTCGTCAAACAGTCCGCCTTTCGACGCGCCGGTATCGGAATCCGCCAGCATATCGGCAAGCCCGGCCGGCAGGCCGACGTTTTTCAGCGCGGCGGCGAAATCGGCTTCGCTGAGGTTTTGATAAACCACATTTTTCCCGCTTTGCTTGCCCAGCTCGGCAGCCAGTTCGCTCAGGGTCCAGGCGTTGTCCCCCGCCAGTTCGTAAACTTTCCCGGCATGACCCTCACCGGCGATAACGTGAGCGGCGGCGGCGGCATAATCGGCACGGGTGGCGGAGGCGATTTTACCCTCCCCGGCGGCGCCGATAAACACGCCGTGTTCCAGCGCCGGCGGCGCGCTGGCCAGATAGTTTTCGGTATACCAGCCGTTACGCAGCAGCGCGTAAGGAATATCGGAATCAGCCAGCATTTGTTCGGTTTCGATATGTTCGCCGGCCAGGCCCAGCGGTGAGGTATCGGCATGCAGCAGGCTGGTATAGGCGATAAATTTCACCCCAGCGGCTTTGGCGGCGTTAATGACGTTACGGTGCTGGACGGCGCGCTGGCCGACTTCGCTTGAGGAGATTAATAGCAGTTTATCAACCCCTTGCAACGCGGCGGTAAGGGCGGCTTCATCGCCGTACTCGGCCTGCCGCACAGTGACGCCCTGCTGGCTGAGCGCTTGCGCTTTCGCCGGGTTGCGGACAATCGCCACAATCTGGCTGGCGGGGACGGTTTTTAACAGATCATGCAGTACGTGCTGGCCAAGCTGGCCGGTGGCGCCGGTAATCGCGATCATAGGTCTTCTCCTTCGTGTTCATTGGCAGTTGTGGTAAGCTAACACCTTAACTAACTTTTAGTAAGTACGTACAAAAAGGTAAGTATAAAATGGCCGAACCGACGCTGAGCGACAAACTGCGCAACGGGAATCTGTTTGCTGAACAGTGCCCGTCGCGTGATGTGCTAAAACACGTGACCAGCCGCTGGGGCGTGTTGATTCTGGTGGCGCTACGCGAGGGGACCCACCGCTTTAGCGATCTGCGGCGCAAAATGGGCGGCGTCAGCGAAAAGATGCTGGCGCAGTCCTTACAGGCGCTGGAACAGGATGGCTTTATCGACCGTGTTTCATATCCGGTGGTGCCGCCGCATGTTGAATATAGCCTGACGCCGCTCGGCCTGCAGGTGAGCGAGAAGGTGGCGGCGCTGGCGGACTGGATCGAGCTGAATCTCCCCGCGGTGCTGGCTAACCACGGGGAGTGAAAATGTATCACTCCCTGTAACCCCGGATAGCGGCAGGCGCCTTATCCGGGCTACCGGCCAGCTCCGCTTTGTAGCCCCGGTAAGCGCAGCGCCACC